>NZ_JAIQXS010000004.1:0-376477 GCF_020166565.1 Rhizobium sp. 3T7 | reverse complement strand
GGACAACAAACTCATCCCCGGAATGCCCGTCGAAGTCTTCGTCCAAACCGCAGAACGAACCGCACTCTCATACCTCCTCAAACCATTCTCAGACCAGATGATGAAGGCATTCAGGGAGGAGTAGCAAGGGGACTGGAGCGGCATTGACATCAGGTCGGCAACGACTGCCGACACAGCAACCGCGCTGGATGACAGAGTATTTCAAGTTCAATTGCAGGCTGTTGTCTGCCGCGCCACGTATTGCAATCATATATACCTCTATCGTTGTAGGATTGGGATGGATGTTAACCATTTTTTAACACGGCGGCGGGTGCTATTATTGGAGGTCTCCAAGATATTAAGGAGTGCTGGTTTATTCTCGAGACAGTGCCGTTTGACCCTTGCTCAAAATGAGCGCCTTGCCGGTTGTCTCCGCTAGCTCGCGCCCACACTTTCGGCCTTCTCATGCCGATTCAGCTATTCCTGACCGGACGACGAAAGTATTGGAGGGAGGGGTGGCGCGATTTTACTACTGATACGAAAATTGTAGTGAAAGAGACATTATCCTATCGTAGACTGCTTTAACTATCACTTAAGTATTATCTTCAAAAACAAGTGATTGTGCGCTAGGGTAGTACTTAAAATGAGAGGGGAGCGGCATGGCGATTTCAGTAGCGTTCGTCGATGATCATCCAATACTACTCGAAGGGTTGGTCAGTCTCTACTCAAACAAGGAAGATCTGGCGATTGTCGGCAAAGGGGAAAATGCGGTTGACGCATTGAAGCTTGTCGAGGAACTCGACCCTGATGTGATCGTGGTCGACCTGAGCATGCCTGGCGACGCGCTTTCCGCGATCGAGATCATACTGCAGCGCTATCAGCGTACCCGCATCATCGTGTTTACTGCCAGCTCCAGTATCGAGTCGGCGATCCAGGTCTTGGGTCTGGGTGTTTCCGGTTACGTGTTGAAGGGTAGCACCGCCTCTGATTTGCATGAGGCTATCCGCACGGTCTATGCCGGCAATACCTTCATCACACCCGGCTTCGCCACCAAGGTAATCATGTCGATGAAGACCGAGGCGCTACGTCGAAAGACACAGGTACATCTCCGGTTGAGCGCCCGCGAAGAGCAGATCGTCGGCTACTTGATGCGCGGCAGCACGAACCGGGAGATTGCGAGC
The DNA here is from genome assembly GCF_020166565.1 of Rhizobium sp. 3T7. Classification (NCBI taxonomy): domain Bacteria; kingdom Pseudomonadati; phylum Pseudomonadota; class Alphaproteobacteria; order Hyphomicrobiales; family Rhizobiaceae; genus Rhizobium; species Rhizobium sp. 3T7. The sequence continues at coordinate 375,317 of NZ_JAIQXS010000004.1, read as the reverse complement.
TGTCTCGACATCAGCGAAAAGACGGTGAAGCACTACATGACCGTCCTGATGCAGAAGCTCGACGCTCGAAACCGGCTCGAAGTCGTGCTGGCCGCTCAGAAGCTGAGCGTGGCGCACGAGGTCGGTATGCAGAAGGCTTACAATTGACGGCGTGGCCGGCGCCTACGTAGACAGCCGGGTGGCGCAGAGCATCTGCCGACGCTCCCACCATATAAGCGTGAGGCTGGAGGCTACGATCAGCCCGGCACCTGCCACGACATTGACCGTCGGGACTTCCGACCAGATGAGATAGCCGTAAAGAAACGCCCAGACGAGGCCGCTATATTCCATCGGCGCAAGCGTCGAGGCAGGTGCATGGCGGAAACCCTCGTAGAGCAGATACTGGCCGGCTGCAGCCACGAAGCCGAGACCGATCATAAGCATCCAGCCGAAAAGATCCGGCGTTTTCCACAACCACGGCAGCGTGGCGCCGCTGGCGACAACGAAGAGAAAGCTTGTTGCCATCATCTGGTTCGGGGTGCTTTCGGTGCGGCTGACGAGGCGAACAAGCACGGTGCTCCACGCCCAGCAGAAACCGGCGAAGATGACCATCCCAGCGGGCACAAGGCTTGGTGCTTCGGCAGGATTGGCGGCGAGCAGCACGCCGACGAAGCCGCCTATGCATGCGAACCATCGCATCGGCCCGACGTTCTCCTTGAGGACGAGGATCGATAGCAGGACCACCATGATAGGCGCTGAGAAATACATCGTGGTGATCTCGGCGAGGCCGAGGTGGCGTGCAGCAGAATAGTAGGCCATCCATGCCGCAAGCATGAGCCCTGCGCGCAACAGCAGGGACCTCCGGTGCGGGCTTTTGAATATTGAAGGATGCCGCAGCCGCTGAACCATGATGCCGGCGATAACCACAATCATGATGCTGCGCATGAAGAGGATTTGCGGAACCGCGTAATCGGCCACCAGCCACTTCACCACGGCGTCCTGGATAGCAAATAGCGAATAGCCGGCGCAAGCAAGCGCAATTCCGACGAGGGGGCTCGCGGTGTGGTCATGGGATCGTTGGAGCATTGGCCTGTGGCGGGTTACATCTTATGGATGATGCCTATCAAGAAGCCGGCCGCGTGACAATCGCAAGAAATCAACACGGCAAAGTTGCCGTCGGGCGGCCAGCAGGCGTTTTCGACGTATCCGGCTGGTCCGCGCCTGTGCGTTGCTTCAAGGGTGTGGCCTTATGACAGATCGTCGCTTCGGGCCTTGCCTGACGGTCACAAGTCCGGTGTATCATGAGACGACTGAGGCAAGGTAGAGGGTGCGCGTGATGAATGAGGGCAAGTCGGCACTTTACATGGCGACGTCGTGGGCATTGTGGCCAGCGCTCTTCGCGGCGGGATTGAGCGGGGCCGGCTGGGCTTTTCATACAGGCGCGCCGCTGTTGTGGTTCAACGTCGTCTATCTGTCGATCGTCGCGGCGATCGCAGGCTTCGAGCGGCTGATGCCCTATGAGCAGGAATGGCTGAAGCATGATGGCGAAACTTTCAACGACATCGCACATACGCTCCTGAACAAGGGTGGCGTACAACTTGCCGCGGCCATTGGAGCGTCCGCCCCAATGGCGATTGCCACAGTCGTGCAGCCAGCGGTCAGGTCGCCGACGGCGATATGGCCGGACCACTGGCCGCTTGCCTTCCAGGTCGCGCTGGGTTTGGTCATCGCCGAATTCGGTCTCTATGTCGCGCACCGCGCTGCGCACGAGATCCTTTCGTTGTGGCGGTTTCATGCCCTGCATCACAGCGTCGAGCGCCTGTGGGTTGTCAATACCGGCCGCTTTCACGTCGTCGATTCGCTCTTCAAGATCGCGCTCAGCCAAATTCCGCTCTACATCTTGGGGGCGCCCCTCCCCGTCTTCCTTTGGATCAGCGCGGTGACAGCTTTCATCGGCCTTCTCACCCACTGCAACATGGATGTCAGGACAGGTCCGCTCGACCGGATTTTCAGCACCCCGCGCTTGCACCGCTGGCATCATTCGAAGGTGCTTGCCGAGGGAAACACCAACTACGGCGAGAATCTCGTTTTGTGGGATCAGATATTCGGGACGTATTTCAATCCGCCTCGAAGACCGCCGGCTGAGATCGGGATCAGTGGACGGATTGCCGAGGGCTTCGTTGCCCAGCTCGTTCAACCGTTTTCGGCAAGAGGGTTCAGACAGATACTAGGACGTCGCCACAAGCCGCAGCTGACCGTCACGCCCCACAAGGAACACACGGCGTATGAGTAAGACCTGGCACCGTTTTGCGACTCTCTTTACGACAGATACAGCCGCGCAACCGAAGAAGCGCGCAGACAACCGTCGCGCGCCTCCTGCCTTAATCTTCCATATTTACTGGAACATGTCGTTGAGCTTGTAGGCAACTTCCGTGCGGTTGGTCGCCTTCAGCTTTTTCATGATATTTCGGATATGAACTTTGACCGTGCTTTCGCGCAGGTTGAGTTCATAGGCGATGATCTTGTTGGCCTTGCCTTTGCGAAGCGCTTGCACGACCTCGGCTTGCCGCATCGTAAACAGGCGCGATAGTTCATTCGGCCGCTGCTGGTTCCGGTCGACTGTGGCCGCTGCACCAGGGCAGAAGGCACCACTTGCGAGAATGAAGGTCCCGCCTGCGATCGCCAGGGAAATTGCCTCGACGCAGACCTCGATCCCTACAGAGGTTGGAATGAAACCGCGAGCGCCGCATTGAAGGACCTTCAACGTCTGGTTCAGGTCGTCACCATCCGCCAAAATGATAACCGGCGCTGGCGCGACTTCCGACGTTATGTGCGTAATCTCATCGCACAGAGTGGCGTCATCCATCCTGCGACCGGCGATGTTGAGCAGGACCGCACCAACAGGCTGGTCCTTGTCTTTTTCTTCGCGCCACTCTCTGATTGAGCCAACGGTCAGGGCGTCCATGCGCAGACCATTCGCCTGCAGCGTTGTTGCAAGGCATTGACGTTCAAGTGTTCTGGCGTCGATGATCAGCACACAGCGATCATCGTCTTGCACCCCGTCAATATGCTCGAAGTCCGCTTTCGCCCTCGATGTCACCGCCTCATGCCGAAGCCTATTCAGTGGTATCCGTCCGCTTTCAAATTCCGAAGGTACGTAATTCATACTAGCCTCATACCCCTAGAGTTCCGGAGAATAGTCGTGCGTAATGAATGCAATACTTTGCGACGACCCCGGAACGATTTGATGATCCCCTTTAGTATGCCTCCAAAGTAGAAGTACTGCGTATGTCCAATCACAAGTCTGCTGATCGGATGGTTTCTACTTTATTAAGAAGCTACATACATGGATGCTAATAAGCAATACAAAAATATTTCAGACGGTTAATGCTGAGGGTTAGAGTATATAAAAATATGCTTTCTTTTCGTAAAACTCGGAATGTATTTTCTCAGCATCGAAAGTACATCGGCATGCAGCGGGTGGTATTGATCTTGGAAGGAATAAAATTCCTTACAGATGTTATTGAAATAAAGTTCCTTCGATTAAGATACCCTTGTCGGGCGCATTTAATTTTAGTTGTAGCTGTGAGTTGTGCCGGTTTCAGCCGCTGATATTTGGGCTGCAGTTACTGTCGTGGCAGTCCCGCTATAGACGTTCCCGTCAAGTGTTCACTGTGCTGCCTGTGGAGTGCGTTCAGTCTCATCGTGTGAGGTCATTACATCATCGGGGGTGATTTTCTCTCAAGGATGAAAGTGGGGATTTATGCAAAAACGTGGATCGCATCGGGAAGTCGGGTAGAGAAACCGAGGCAAGAGCACCCTCCCGGGATGTTCAAGGCTTAAGGAGGAGCCCGGAAATGTCATCGCTTCGTTTTGCCCTCAACCACATGGCGGCGCCGTCGCTGCCGATTGAAGATTTCTTTGCGTTGACCACGTCGCTTGGCATCGATGCAGTCGAGATACGCAATGATCTCACGGGCAATGCGATCCTCGATGGAACCACGCCGGAGGTGATCGCGCAGGCGGCACGACAACACGAGTTGACCATTATCTCGATCAATGCGCTGCAGCGCTTCAATGAATGGAACGCTGCGCGCGCCGAGGAAGCGCAGGCGTTGATCAGCTTTGCGAAGGCGTGCGGCGCCAAGGCGCTCGTTCTTGTTCCCAAGAACGACGGCACCGGCCGTGCCGATGGCGAGCGTCAGGAGAATCTGCGCCAGTCGCTGGCGGCACTGAAGCCGATGCTCGAGGCCGCCGGGATCATAGGGCTTGTGGAGCCGCTGGGTTTCGAGATCTGTTCCCTACGGTCAAAGGCGGAGGCCGCGGCGGCGATCGATGCCCTGTCGGCCCGATCGACGTTCAAGCTGGTCCATGACACGTTCCATCATCATCTTGCCGGCGAAGGACAGCTCTTTTCCGACCTGACCGGGCTGGTTCATATCTCTGGTGTCAGCGACCCTGCGGTTTCGATCGCAGATATGCGCGATCCCCACCGCGTGCTGGTGGCGGCAGATGATCGTCTGGACAATGCCGGGCAGATGCGTGCACTCATAGAGGCGGGTTATGCCGGACCGTTCTCCTTCGAGCCGTTCGCTGCCGAGGTGCACCATCTCAAGGATCCGGCAAAGGCGTTGCGGGCGAGCATGGACTACCTTTCGGCGCAGGTCTGAGCCGCGCAGCCCCTCCCCCTACGCTTTGCCACGAAAGCGTCGCTGGTATGCGGCGTCGTAGAGCGAACTCTCACGAAAATCGCTGGCCGAAAGTGACGGGCCGACGAAGATGATCGCCGTTCGCTCTATCGGCTCAGCGCTCAGCTTTGCCTCGATGTCGCCAAGCGTCCCCCGGATGATCCGTTCATCCGGGCAGGACGCCTTGGCGACGATCGCGACGGGGCAGTCGGCGCCGTAGAGCGGCGTCAGTTCCGCGACAACCTGCTCGAGCGCATGTATCGCAAGGTGGATGGCCAATGTTGAGCCGGTCGCGCCAAATCGCGCCAATGTTTCGTCGTTCGGCATCGGCGACGCACGACCCGAAACGCGTGTCAGCACCAGGCTTTGCGCGACGGCTGGAATCGTCAGTTCCCGGCCAAGGGCGGCGGCTGCCGCAGCAAAGGCGGGCACGCCGGGCGTCATCGTATAGTCGATGTTGTGCTTTTCGAGCCGGCGGATTTGCTCGGCAACGGCGCTCCAAACGGAAAGATCGCCCGAATGCAATCGCGCAACGTCATCGCCGGCTGCGGCGGCCCGCAAGTACTCAGCCTCGATCTCGTCCAGCGACATCGGTGCCGTATCGATGATGCGCGCGTCGGGCGGGCAGTATTGCAGTAGTTCAGGGGACACGATCGAGCCCGCATAGAGACAGACTGGGCAGTTGGCGATGAGGTTACGCCCGCGCACCGTAATCAGGTCCGCCGCACCCGGCCCCGCGCCGATGAAATGCACTGTCGTCATCTGCTTTGTCTCACTTCTTTCCATAGCGCCACTGCGTGACTGGCATGGCTTGACGCCAACCGTTCATGCTGCCGAGGGGTGCTGCGCGTGCGATCTCAATACGTGTCAGCGTGCCGCCGTACTGCCGATGCAGCGAAAGCAGCATTGCCTCCATCTCAAGCGTCACGGCGTTGGCAACCAGACGCCCTCCCCTCTTCAGGGCTTCCAGCGCTGTCTCGAGCACGCCTGCCTCGCTGCCGCCACCGCCGACGAAGATCGCGTCGGGTTCCGGCAGGTTCGCAAGCGCCTCGGGGGCGGTTCCCTCCACGATCGCAAGGCCGGGGACGCCGAAGGCAAGCGCATTTCTTGCGATGCGCGCGGCCCGCTCGCTCGATTGCTCGATGGCGATCGCCCGCAGCGATGGGTCGGCCAGCATCCATTCGATGCCGATCGACCCGGAGCCGGCACCGATGTCCCAGAGCAGTTCGCCATGGCGCGGTGCCAACGCGGCAAGCGTGATTGCACGGACGTCCTGCTTGGTGATCTGGCCATCGTGTTCGAAAAGGGCGTCATCGAGCCCCGGTGTGAAGACAATCGTCCGCGCCCCCTGCCCTGCCACGACCTCGATCGCACAGACGTTCAGCGGGTCAATCTCCGCAAGGTCAAAGCGATCGGCGCGCGCGTGACGCTGCCGCTCGCGCTCCCCACCAAGCGCCTCAAGAACGTGCAATTCGGATTGGCCGAAGCCGCAGACGCGGAGAAGCTCCGCGAGCTGGCCTGGCGTCTCGCCGTCCGACGTCAATGCGATGATCCGCCTGCCGTGATGCAGGTGCGGTCGGATCATATCCAACGGGCGGCCGTGTAGCGAAACACTGGCCACCTCTTGCAGTGGCCAGCCGAGCCGCGAGGCAGCCAGGCTGAAAGAGGATGGCGCCGGGATGACATGCATTTCCTCGGCGCCGATGCGTCGCGATAGCGTCGCGCCAACGCCATAAAGAAACGGATCGCCCGAGCCGAGGACGACGACCGGCAAGCCACGGTGTGCAACGACCGCCTCAACGGACTTCTCGAAGGGGCTTTCCCAGGTCAGCCTCTTGCCGGTGATGATCGCTGCCGCCAGCTCATGATGCCGTCTTCCGCCAAAGACGACGGACGCGGCAGCGATCAATCGCTTTGCCTCGTCACCTAGCCCGGCTGGACCATCTTCGCCGATGCCGATAATAGTCAGCCAGCGTTGGCTGGGAGCGGAAGGCATATCAGACATGGGCAAAATCCGGATCCTGATGCTGGGAGGCACCGGTGAAGCGCGCTCCCTCGCCCAATCGCTCACGAACACCGGCCGGTACGATGTCTTGCTCTCGCTCGCTGGCAGAACGGAAAAACCGTGCGATCAACCGGTTCCTGTTCGCATCGGCGGTTTTGGTGGCGTCGACGGACTGGCTGCTTTTCTGCGCAATGGTAGCTTCGACCTCCTGATCGATGCAACGCATCCCTTTGCAGCTCGCATCTCCAGAAACGCAAGCGAGGCCTCGGCGGCGATTGGCATTCCCGCATTCGCGCTGCGCCGGCCAGAATGGGTGGCTGAACCGGGTGATCGGTGGACGCATGTTGCGACCATCACAGAAGCCATTGAGAGGCTTGGCCCCTCCCCTCGCCGGGTCTTCCTGGCGATCGGTCGCCAGGAAGCGCATCGCGCCGAAGTCGCGCCTCAGCATTTTTACCTCGTGCGAAGCGTCGATCCTGTCGAGCCGCCGCTTGTCCTTCCCGACGTTCAGCTTGTCCTCGATCGCGGCCCTTACGATGTCGAAAGCGAAATTTCGCTGCTTCGCAGTCATCGCATCGACGCCTTGGTGACCAAGAACAGCGGTGGCTCGGCGACTTATGCCAAGATCGAGGCGGCGCGCCGGCTCGGTATCGAGGTGATCATGGTCGTGCGCGTGCCAGCCGCTGCCATGCAGACGGTCACCACGATCGAAGCGATGCTGGCGGCGATCGATCACCTGTTTTCCCCTGCGATGAACCGCGGCGTGTAGACAAGGTCCGGCTTGCCGTCTCGGGCGATCACCTTCGTCTCAGGCGAGCCAATGATGACGCAGGTTGCCATATCCGCGGTCGCAGCGTCGGCTTCAGCAAGTGGCTGGATCGTGATGCGTTCGTCGGGACGTCCCGCAGCCCTGCCGAAAATCACTGGCGTTGTTGCGGGCAACGCTAAGCGCAGCAGTTCGAACGCCTTGCCCAATTGCCAGGGCCGTGCCTTGCTGATCGGGTTGTAGAGCGCGATGACGAAGCCCGCCTGCGCGGCCATTGAAAGTCTATTCTCTATTATATTCCAAGGCTTTAGGTTATCAGAGAGTGATATTGCGCAGAAATCGTGGCCGAGAGGCGCCCCGATGCGGGCGGCGACCGCAAGCATGGCGGTAATCCCCGGGAGCACGACCAGATCAACCGCGCGCCATTCTTCCGGACCGCTATCGATGGCTTCGCAAACGGCCGCTGCCATGGCAAAGACACCCGGGTCGCCGCCGGAAACGACGCAGACGGTCGCGCCGGTTGCTGCGGCGTGCAGAGCGGCCGCTGCTCGATCCAACTCCTCCCGGTTGTCGGATGCCTGCCGCCGCTGATCGGATCTGAGGTTCAGCCGGTCGAGATAGGGTCCGTATCCATAGAACTCCGTTGCCTGGGAAACGGCGTCGGCAGCTTCCGGTGTCATCTGATCCGGATTGCCCGGGCCCGTCCCGATCACGAAGAGCTTCCCGGTCATCGGGCGGCCTCCCAACCGGGCACGAGCACCAGCGAAAAGTACGGCGCATCACCATCCGGCCTGTCGGCAAGTTTCGTCATCGCCGCATTAACCATTGTGCCCCGCTCCACATAGACGGCATCGGCGAGCCGGCCGGATGCCTCGAGCGCGCGGCGGATCTTCGGAAGGTTGCGTCCCACCTTCATGATCACAGCGGCCTGCGTATCCGATAGTCTGCGCTGCAGCTCGGCCTCGGCCATCGTTCCCGGCAGTACGGAGAGGACGTCATCTCCCTGGACGATTGGAAGGCCGGCGAGCGACCAGCATCCTGACATCGCGGTGATCCCGGGAATGACTTCGGTCGGATAGCGGTTTGCCAGGCGTACATGCAGATGCATGTAGGAGCCGTAAAACAGGGGGTCGCCCTCGCTCAGCACGGCGACGATGCGACCGTTTTCCAAGTACCTGGCCACTGCGGCCGCTGATTGATCGTAAAAGGCAGTAATCTGACGCTGGTAGGCCTCGTCCCCTTTTTCGATCTCGGTCGTCACCGGATAGTAGAGCGGTAGGAGCGTTTTTTCTGCGTTCAACAGATGTTCGACGATCGCCTTGCCGTTACCGCCCCTGCCCTGCTTGGCAAAATACGCAACAACATGTGCTGCCTCGATCGCCTTGACAGCCTTGACGGTCAGGAGCTCCGGGTCGCCGGGGCCAGTGCCGACGCCGATAAGACGGCCAGAATTCTTCATAGTCCAGCTCTCGCCAAAGCGTTTAGGGCGGCTGCCGTCATCGCGCTGCCACCGAGGCGGCCACGCACAATCGAAAACGGTACGCCGTAGGAGTTTTCCGCCAAGGCATCCTTTGATTCCGCTGCGCCGACGAAACCGACCGGCATGCCGATGATCGCTGCCGGTTTCGGGGCGCCGTCTCGAAGCAGTTCAAGCAGATGGAACAGGGCTGTCGGGGCATTGCCGATGGCGACGACGCTGCCTGCGATCCGCTCCAGCCAAAGGTGGAGCGCTGCTGCCGAGCGCGTGTTGCCGGTCTGCTTTGCCAGCTCCGCCGTGCGCGGATCGTGCAAGGTGCAGAGCACGTCGTTGCGGGCCGGCAAGCGCGCACGGGTGACACCGTGTGCCACCATTTCCGCGTCACAAAAGATCGGTGCTCCGTCGTGCAGGGCAGCACGCGCGGCGCTGACGAAGCCGGGCGAGAACACGAAATGCTCGGCCGCTTCAACGAGCCCGCATGCGTGGATCATACGCACGGCAATATCGGCTTCCTCAACAGAAAACCGTGAAAGGTCAGCTTCGCTGCGAATGATCGCAAAGGATCGCTCGTAGATCGCGTCCCCGCTGTGAATGTAGTCGTAGTCAGGCATTCCTATCCCTGTCGCAGCGCCCTTATGGCGTCCTGTTTGCCGACCCGTCTAAGGCATGCGGCAGCCGATTCGCCAGCTTGTCTCTCGTCATTGATGAGGCGAGCGAGTTTCTCTATAGCGGAATCGATGTCGCCGCTAGCAATCTGTGCACCGGGAATATCCGACGCTACGCCGTCCAGTATGAGATGGTAACCATCTTCGGCACCGACAACGCAAAGAGCGGGTCGCGGATGGGCACAACCCTTGGTGCAGCCGGAGAGGTGAACAACCATCGAGCCGTCCAGTAATTCGGGAGCGATCGTGACCAACCTCTCGGCGCGAACCTTGGTCTGAAAACGGCCTGAAGCGCAGGCACCGGCGCCGGCACACGCAGCGATATGCATCGCCGGATCATCGATGTCGGCAGACAGAGCGTACCGGGATGCCATTTGCGCAATGGTTGCGGCTGACGGAGAAGAAAGCCCAGCCAAAAAAAAGACGCGCTTAGGGCTTGGCCTGACTTGCGTTGCGCCGAGCGCTTCGGCGGCGCCAAGGAATGCGACAAGCTCGCTAGCGTGCATTTGGCCGAAGCGAGGCCTCAGGCCGAGAACCGCGGAACCGTCGGACAGGGTGAGGCTGCCTACTCGAGGACCTTCGAACTCCGGTGTGCTTGCGAGCGTCATCGCCGCCATGGAAGGGAAGACCGACAGCAGGCGCTCACGCTCGATATCACGGCACCGCTTGTGACGACCAAGCGAAGCAAGCAGATGAAGCAGGTCTCCCACCGCCCGAACTGCCGCATCGGCGTTTCCCGTCAGCAATGGCAGGGCCGTTCGCTCGTTGCCGTCGATAGCAACCCGCCAGACGCCAGCGGAAACCGCGGTCATACGAATGTCACCGGTGACCGCAGCCAGGCCGCACGTGCCGCCGCCGTCGATCAGGATTGACAGCTTCGGCGCAAGCAAGGGCGAAAGAAGCTCCGCAGCGAGTTCTTCGCGCAGCAGCGCTTCGATCTCGGCTGGCTTCCCGATCTCGTCAGGCGCGATGCCATGCAGCGGCGAGAGCTCGATCACGGGGCCGGCGGGAACCGAGATACCGGCGGTGTCGAGATCTGCGGCGAGCGGTTGGACGGACTCCGGTCGGAGGCCGCGGATTTGAAGGCTGCCGCGCGCCGTGATCTCGAGGATCCCGTTTCCGTGTCGTTGCGCGGCCTCGGCCAACTGGATGAATTGCTGGATGGAAAGAATGCCGCCGGTGGGCCGCAGCCGTGCCAGGAGACCGTCACCGGTTTGCATCGGCTCAGCGAGCGTTGGGCAGGCGCCACGGCGCATCCAGGCCGAGGGGGCCTCTTCCCGACTGTTGCGCGCCGTCTGTTCGCCAAATGCCATCGTCGCCAGTTCCTTCGATCACGTCCTTACATGATCGGCGCGATCATCGCAAAACCATGATCCATGTCAAAGATCGTCGAAATCATGCCCCTTGCGCAGCAGATAGATGTCCATGATCCAGCCGTGACGCGCCCGCGCTTCAGCCCGCAGTGCGACGATCTCGTCAGCAACGTCCGCCAATCGGCCGGCGCGTGTGATCTCGTCCGGGGTTCCGAGGTAGGCGCCCCAGAAGATCTCCGCGTCGGGGTCATCGATCTTTGAAAAGGCGAGTTCGCCATCGAGCATGACGACCGTGCTCTCGGCCCGATTGCCTTGCTCGACAAGACGCCGACCCGTGGTGATTTCAAGCGGTTTTCCAACAAGGTTGATCGCAATACGGTGGCTTGCGGCAAGCGCCTGGACACTTGTAATGCCGGGAATGACACTGAATTCGAAGACGATAGGACTGGCTTGCCGGGCACGCTCGAGAACGCGAATGGTGCTGTCATAGAGGCTGGGGTCGCCCCAGATCAGGAAGGCACCCGTACCGGCTTCTGGCAGGCCCTCGATGAGCCTGACATAGGTCTCGGCAATGGCGGCATGCCAGGCATCCACGCTTTCGACATAGGTCCGGTCGGCTGTGGTGCGCTTGGGCACCGCAAATTCGATGATCTCAGTCTTGTTGTTCGTGACGTAGCGGTTGCAGATTTCTCGTCGGACAGCTGCAAGTCCGTCCTTTTCAGCACCTTTAGTCGGAATGAAGATCGCATCCACGGCATTCATCGCGTTGATCGCCTGGACGGTCAAATGTTCGGGATTTCCCGTCCCGATGCCGATGATGTGAATGTGTCGCACGCCTTTTCCTCTTCAGTTCTGGTCGCTTCTGGCGCAGTCAACCCGTCTCCGCAAGTGCCCAGAGCGAAGTTGGCCGCGGCCAACTTCGCGAATGTCTGCCAGCCATGGCTGTTGTTGTCGCGATTCGCGAATCATGGCATCTTCGATACGCTTTTTAGCGCGATGTTGATAGAAAAGCGCATTGATAGGGATCGGGTGTTTTGGACAACATTAGCGTATCGACGACGGACGTGCGCATCGAGCGGCACGCCAACCAACTTTCACGTCAGCTGAAGCTTCTTCGAGAGAAGCTCTTTCCGCCACTGTCACAGAAGACATTGCGGACTTTCACATCCGGGGAGGCCGCGCAGATGATCGGCGTATCCGACGGATATCTGCGCCAGCTCTCGCTCGACGGCAAGGGGCCGCAGCCGGAGGTTTCCCTCAATGGCCGGCGTTCCTATACGCTCGGTCAGATCAACGAGTTGCGGCACCATATGGCGCGGATCAAGCCGAAGGATGCGCTGTCTTATCTTCCTTGGCGGCGGCCAGGCGAAAAGCTGCAGACGGTTGCGGTGACGAATTTCAAGGGCGGTTCGGCAAAGACCACGACCACCCTTTATCTCGCTCAATATCTGGCGCTGAACGGCTACCGTGTGCTGGCAATCGATCTCGATCCTCAGGCATCTCTGTCGTCCATGCTTGGAGTCCAGCCGGAGTTCGATTTGGCTGACGGTGATACGCTCTACGGCGCGATCCGCTATGACTCGAGCCGCCGCTCGCTGAAGGACGTGGTGCGCAAGACCTACTTCGACGGGCTCGACCTCGTGCCAGGAAATCTCGAATTGATGGAGTTCGAGCACGAGACGCCGCGCGCGCTCGGTGATCGCCAGCGGACCGGGGAGGTGTTCTTCCGGCGTGTCGGCGTTGCCATTTCAGAGGTCGAGGCCAACTACGATGTCGTTGTCATCGATTGCCCGCCGCAACTTGGTTATCTGACGCTCGGCGCCGTCTGTGCGGCAACGTCGCTTCTGATCACCATCCACCCGCAGATGGTCGACGTTGCGTCGATGTCGCAGTTTTTGTTGATGACATCGGATCTGCTGTCCGTCGTGCGCAAGGCCGGGGGCGACCTGCAACATGACTTCATCAAATACGTGGTCACGCGCCACGAACCGTTCGATGCCCCGCAGTCGCAGATCGTGGCATTGCTGCGCAACCTTTTCAGCGACGATGTGCTGACGGCGACCATCCTAAAGTCCACGGCGATCGCCGATGCCGGGCTGACGAAGCAGTCGCTCTACGAGATCGAGAGAGGGCAGGTCCGGCGTTCGACCTATGACCGAGCATTGGAGTCGGTGAACGCGGCGAACGGTGAAGTGCTGGCGGGAATTCACAAAGCATGGGGCCGGACATGAGCAGACGCGATCGACTGAAGGGGCTTTTCGACGATACTGCGCAGGAGTTGGCCGCGGCCAACCCGGACGATGAAACGCCGCTGCGCGGCCCCGCGGGTCCGGTTCGTTCGATGGCGCTGACGCTCGGGCGCATGGAAGAAGAGAGTAGGGCGATGCAGGAGGCGCTGCTCTCCGGCGAGCGCGTCGTTGAGCTCGATCCGGACCTTGTCGACATGTCCTTTGTCAGGGATCGACTAGCCGAGTTGCCGCAGGATCTTGCGGACGAACTGGTGAGGTCGATCGAGGAGAATGGACAGGAGGTCCCTATTCTCGTTCGGCAGCATCCCGAGAACGCTACGCGCTATCAAGTCGTCTATGGGCACCGGCGGCTTCAGGCGTTGCGGCTGCTTGGGCGTAAGGTGCAAGCGATCATCCGGACACTTGACGATGTCGACGTCGTCATCGCGCAAGGCATCGAGAATTCCGCAAGGCGCAACCTGTCCTATATTGAACGTGCTGTCTTTGCCTTCAATCTCGAGTGCAAAGGCTTCGAGCGACCCGTCATCATGAAGGCGCTTTCGACCGACAAGACGGAATTGTCGAAACTGATCTCGGTTGCCAAGAGCATACCGATGGATGTGATCATGGCGATAGGTGCCGCGCCGGCCGCTGGACGGCGCAAATGGCTTGCGCTCGCGCAAGGCTGGACCAATGCGACGGCGTCCCGCCTGCGGGGCCTGCTTGGCTCGGCACAGTTCGCTGCTCAAGACAGCGATCGGCGCTTTGAGCTCGTCGTCACCGAACTGGCAAGGAAGCCGGACCGGCAGGCGGTGACCGAGTACGAATGGTCCCCGAAGCAATCGGGTAAGATCAAAGGCCGCATCCGAAGCGCCGGCGATTCTTTCACCCTCGCGCTGAAGACGGGGGATGCGGCGGACTTTGGCGACTACATCTCGCGCCGCCTCGACGAACTCTACGATGCGTTCAAGAGTGGAAAATAGCCTCCGAAGTCGGCACGGATACTGACCCTGCCAATCAACGCCGCATCTCCAGCATTTAGAGGGAATTTTTGCTGTCCGGCGGTTTGAATGCGCAGATCAATCATGCCATACATGACGGAAGTTAAGCGTGGTTTGGGTTCCGTTGCAGGGAAATCAAAATAACTAACAATGCGCTATGAAATCGACAGTCCGTTGCTGGTCAGCTTGTTGCCGACGATTGTCGAGGCCGAAGATGGCTTGGCGAGGCTGGATGAGCGGGCGGCACGTGCAGCGGTCGCAGAAGGCTTTGCCGAGCGCAGGCATTTTTTCGATGCCGTCGGTGCCCTCTGGGTCGCTGGTGAGTTGATCCACGTCGAGGACCTCGTCCTGCATGACGCCCATATGGATACGCGCACGCCAAGCCACGAACTGACGATTGCCCATTCGATCCTGCGCGTGCGACGTCGCATCTGGACGGCAGCGCCGGACTGGGCGCTCGGTCCCTCGGGACTGTCGGCCCTGGCCGGCGGCATAGAAGGGGAGGGGGCAGCCCTCGAGATCAAGAGCGCAAGGTTCCTGGCCGAGGAGGATGTGGACAGTGCGACGGATAGCCTTCTCTCCGCTGAACTGGCCGAGATCGATGCGATCCTGGAGAGATCGCAGCGACTATTGGATAGTCATAGCCGTTTCGGCGCTTCCGAACTGAGTGACACGTCCGACCGCACTCGTGAAAAGCGGAACGACGATCCCCTCGGCTTGTTCGATGATGAGGAATGGGACGAGCCGGCGCGTCTTCGCGCATGGCGTAAAACTGTCGTCATCGCCGATGGCTTACCCGCGACGCTTGGCGCAGCTCTGATATTTGATGCCTGGGAGAGGATCGAACCTCTGCGCCGGCAGCATTGGCTCGGAGGTCTCCTCGTTGCCGGCTATCTGCGCGCACGCGGCAAGGTCACGTCCCACCTTTTTGCCTTCTATGCCGGCCTCAAGACAATACGCCACGAGCGACGGCGTGCGCGTGACCGGCTGACGCGGCTGCAGGCGTTTCTCGAGGCAATGGTAGAGAGCGCTGCCGCGGGCCTGAAGGAAATGGACCGTCTTTCGCTGGCGCGCACGCAGATGGAAATCCGCTTCAGGGATCGTCGCTCGAACAGCAGCCTGCCGCAGCTTGCGGACTTCGTTCTGTCGCGGCCGATGGTCTCCTCGGCAATGGTGGCCCGCGAGCTGCGGGTGACGAGCCGCGGCGCGCTCAATCTGCTGAATGACATTGGCATCCGCGAAATCACCGGGCGAGGGCGTTACCGCGCCTGGGGTATCATCTGATAGGAGGTCAAAACGAAAGCGGCCGGGTGTGGCTTTTAGTTCCCAATTTCAATTGAGCCATAAGCTGAAATTTCAGCGTCGGGTTTTGATCTAACGGTTTCACGCCGGGCAGGAGGGGCGTCTCCAATGTCGGGATGCTTTGGGGAGATAGACGCGAAAGCGTCGTGCCGACGACTCGCCTGCGGGTTCGCGCTGCCGCCGGATCTCGATGTCCCCTCGAGTTTGAGGGTTCGTCGGCGGGGCCGGAGAAGGACAAGTTGGCGCAGTCCTATGCGCCGCGAGGATTTAGACTTCATCAAAGAAGTTAAGCTAACCTCCTCGAAATTTTATGGAAAACGATAGTGGCTTGGCAAGTGCGCCGGCGCATCTGCCCGGCTGGGCACTGCCGCGCGGCAGGAGCCCCAGTGAGGCGGACGCTGCTTTTGCTGCCGGCATTGCCTTGAAATCACTCGACGATCTGGTGGGCAGCGACCCCGTCTGGGCCGGCTGCTGGCGCGCGCGTCAGGCGCTGACATGCGCCGCGGCCGCCGTGCGCTTGCTGGGCCGCGGCGAGGACGCTTGTCGCGGGCGGTGCAACTGGCCCGATTAAGTGCTCTGGTTTTGCCATGTCGTCGCCTTCGACGTGATCGTCCGCGATGACGCCGTCGTCGAGGAGGCGTTTGATGGTCATGCTGTGGATGCCATCAAGACTATGTCCATCGTGAAGGCCGGAAGCGCCGGGCGCTGAGAGAGAAGCGCGTGCCCGAGGTCTTTGAGCACGTCTTGAGGACGTATTCGTAGAGCTTTTTGTCAGCCACGCTGCCGTTTGCACCGTCAACGAGGCTGCGATAGACGTGCTCGCGTTTCTCACCGTGCCAATCTCTCTCCATTTTGATCGGGCGACCTTCCTAAATCGAATTGTCACAATCAACCGCAGCTTGGAGAAATCGCCGCCCCGCAATAGGAGAAACCCCATTGGCGATCGGCTGCAACTTGGCCTGATCACGTCGATTTCAGTGGCACGCTTGCGGTCGATGAACTACCTTGCGCGGGATGGCGTGTGCTGCGTGCGCCGCGGGATTCCCGAAATTGACGGAGACTTCGATCAACTCTCACAAGGAGCGTGACCCTATGTCTTTGTCGCACCGCCCGATCGGCCAGGGCCTCATTCATTCCACCTTCCGACGGTTTCTCGACAGCGAGACGTCTGCAGGCATGCTGCTCATGATCGTCGCTTTGCTGGCCATCGTGACCGCCAATTCGCCGCTGGCATCCGTATATTTCGCGACGCTGCACCTTTCCATTGGACCAATGAGCCTGCAGCACTGGATCAACGATGCGCTAATGGCGCTTTTCTTCCTGCTCGTTGGTCTGGAAATCAAGCGTGAGGTGTTGGATGGCCAGCTTTCAAGCTGGTCGCGCCGCATCCTGCCGGGTGCCGCGGCCGTCGGCGGCATGGTCGTTCCCGCCTTGATCTACGGCGCTTTCAATCAGGGCGATTTCACCGCAGCCCATGGTTGGGCGATCCCGACAGCGACCGACATCGCCTTTGCGCTTGGCGTCCTTTCTTTGGCTGGACCGCGTGTTCCGGTGACCCTCAAGGTTTTTCTCGCAGCCCTTGCCATCATCGACGACCTCGGGGCGGTCGTGATCATTGCGCTGTTTTACGCCAGCGACATGAACTATTGGGCACTTGGTGGCGCGGCGGCCGTATTCTTTACCTTAATTGCAATGAATCGAGCCGGGGTCAGTCGCCTCGCTCCCTATCTGGTCCTGGGTGCTGCCCTTTGGAACCTGGTTTTCCTGTCGGGCATCCATGCGACGATCGCAGGCGTTCTTCTGGCGCTGACCATCCCCCTGAAACTGACGCGCGGAACGCCCGAGGCGCCACACGCAGAGTCACCCCTACATCGGCTGGAACATAGCCTTCAGGTTCCGGTTGCCTTCCTGATCGTGCCTCTGTTTGGCTTTGCCAACGCCGGGGTTTCCTTGGCCGAGGTCACGCTCGCCTCGCTGTCAGAGCCCGTCACGCTCGGTGTCGGATTCGGATTGGCAGCCGGGAAGCTTATCGGTGTCCTCGGCGCTGTCGTGTTGATGGTACGTGCCGGATACGCAAAGTTGCCCGGCGCCGCGAGCTGGCCGCAAATGCTGGGCATCGCGCTTTTGTGCGGCATCGGTTTCACCATGAGCCTTTTCGTCGGGCAACTCGCCTTCGAAGACCCGGCGATACAGGATCGGGCCAAGCTTGGCATCCTGATCGGCTCGTCCGTTTCCGGCGTTGCAGGTTATCTTATGCTTCGGTTCTCGTCGCGCCGAACAGGCATACCCATATGAGAAGGGACGAACTCGACCTTGGAGTTTCGACGGCATGAACCGGTATCTCCCAACTGTTCTCGCGATCTGCGCGATCGCCGCCATATGCCTGATGTTGGCAGGCGTTGTCGTGATCGGGCATACTGTGGTGCACCCGCCGATCTGACCGGGAAGTCGCAGCGCTTCATAGCCGCCGCGATGCTTTCGAAGCGCTGGTCGCGGCCACAGGGTTAGCGGTTGCGATCCATCGATGCCGCACCTTCACGCTGCTTGACCGCAAACTCCTCCTCCGGCGAATAGACCAGCGTCTTGCGGCCATAAGCGGCGAAGTACAGGATCGCGAGCGCATACCAGATTGCCACACCGATGATGCCTCGCTGATAGAGCGGATCGGTGAGCTGGAAGAAAATCGTCACCAAAGCAATCACGACAGTGAGCACCGCACCTGGCACGCCGAACGGGCTTCGGTACGGCCGATCAATGTTCGGAAAGGCACGTCGGAGCTGGATGAACGTCAGCCCCTGCAACAGGTAGGAGAACATCGCCCCGAACACGGCCATGTTCAAGAGTACACCGCCGATGAAGGAGCCCGCCTGCTCGCCGCCCTGAGTGAACCACACAGCCAGCATCACGAGGAAGCCGACGAGTGAACCGGCAATCAATGCCGTGTTCGGAGTCTTGTACTCGCCATGGGTCACTGACAGGAAATGCGGGAAGTAGCCGGCGCGCGACAGCGAATAGATCTGCCGGCCGAAGGCGAAGATGATGGCATGGAGGCTGGCGACCAGTCCGGCGACGGCAAACAGCGCGAGAATCTTTGCCCAACCCGTTCCATAGATGGCACGGAAGCCGTCGAGGATTGGTTCGCCCGAAGAACCGAGCTTGAACGCGCCGTTCGGAATGGCCGGATTGATGATTAGCACCAGGAATCCGGTTGCAATCAGCGTGAACATGCCGAGCATGATGCCCCGAGGCATGTCGCGCCTCGGGTCCACCGATTCTTCGGCCGCGAGCGGCAGTTGCTCGATGGCCAGGAACAGCCAGACGGCGAAGGGCATCGAGGCCAGAACGCCATAGACGCCAAATGGCAGGAACGGTCCGCCTCCGTCCGGAAGCTCGACGGCTGTATCGGTCGCCGGATCGGCGCCGATGTTCATTGCATATCTGCCGAAGTCGATGAACGGAATAGCACTTACGAAGAAGAAGGCGAGGATGGCAAGGGCGATCAGCGTGACGATCACCGTCACGTTAAATGAGAGCTCCACCCCGCGTACGTTCAGGCCCACGAAAACGATGTAGCCGATAAGCCACCAGATAGGTTGGAAGCTTTGAGGGGTTTCGAAAATTCCAGTCAAATAGGAACCGATGAAGAACACCACAACCGCAGGCGTCAGCACATATTCAATGTTTTCCGCAACACCGGTGATGAAGCCCCCCACGGCCCGAAGGCCGTCCGCGCGAAGGAATAGGCGCCACCGGTGTGCGGCAGTGCCGGGCTCATTTCGGCGATCGAGTAGGTGAGGCCAAGATACATGATGGTGATCAGAACCGTGCCGATGAACATGCCACCCCAACCGCCGACGGCAAAGCCGAGATTCCAGCCGGAAAAGTCACCGGAGATAACGGCGCCGACGCCCAAAGCCCAAAGCGAGAAGACACCAGCGTGACGCCTCAATCCGCGGGCGTCGAAATACTCCTGACCGGGTATGTGGTAGATCACTCCGCCTTCATGCTTGCTATCATTGGCCATCGCTGTTGCCTCCCGATCCGATCTCCCGCGGCATTCGGCCATCGTCCGGCCAAAGCCGCTCGCGCACGACGCTCAAGTCTGGATTGCCGCCATTGGCTCGTGGAGCGGGAGCGTCGGAGAGCACAGTGCTGCAATCGAGGCCGCCACTTGCGGGCGAGCAATCGGCGAGGCGGCCGAACGGGAAGTCTTTGTCCGGTGCATGCAAAAGTGGACGGTGAATGGCGAACTGCGGCCACCGGCGCCCTCCAATATTGGGGGCGGAGTGTGACTCGTCGGGCTCGCTGTGCCACACGGCGTCCATCGTCTCATCGTCCGGTAGGGGGCGATAGACAAAGCTGCCTATTTCGCCCCGTCTCGGACAATGACTTCATGCCCATTTACAGACTTTGTCAAACGCCTTTGCGCCGGGCATGCGTAGACTTGAAAAGCCGCGTCAGATCCACCCTCGACCGATTGGCAATTGCATTTCTGGTATTGGTGGCTGCCACTCGGTTTGGGGTTGGCTTGGCCGGCTGGCTCGGCTGGTTCTGATCATGTCCCATTGATGGTCGCGCATCCAATGCGGGTTGTTCCTCTACGGGGGGCTGAGTGCATCGGTTCGCATTGAAACTATTCTTTCCAGCCGATAGGAAAGCACTAGCCCTCGTTGCTCCTTTCAGCGAGGCTGACCGCTAAATCCATCTCGGACTTCACCTTGCGCCTGCCAATCAAATTGGGTTGGTGTCATCGACTGCCGGAATTATCCATGCCTCCCAGTTATCGGAAATCCAAACTGCTCCGCCGTTCCCGCGTTTTCTGGGGGTCGTTTGCGCTCTGGCGGCCGCGGCTGGTATTCTGGTGTGGGGCCTTGGCGATCGGCGTTATCAGCGTGGGATTTGCAGAGCTGGCGGATCTGGCGCAGAAAGCGTTGATGACGGTCACGAGCTCCGGTGAATGGGCGTTTTTTCTACCACTCCTTATCACACCGATCGGCTTTGTTCTTTCTACCTATCTCGCGGCGACGCTATTCCCCAACTCGCAAGGAAGCGGCATTCCGCAGGCCATTGCCGCGCGGCACCTCCATGACGAGCCGGACCGTTCGCGGCTGCTGTCGCTGCGGATCGCGTTCGGCAAAATCGTGCTGACGGCGCTCGGACTTTTTTCCGGGGCTTCGATCGGACGCGAGGGGCCGACGGTTCAGGTCGGCGCGTCGATCATGCTCGCCGTCGCACGTTTCGGCGGTATGGCGCAAGCACGCGGGCTGATCCTGGCGGGTTCCGCTGCCGGGATCGCCGCCGCGTTCAACACGCCGCTTGCCGGTATCGTCTTTGCAATCGAGGAGATGAGCCGGACCTACGAGTCGCGGGCGAACGGGTTGGTGCTGACGGCGGTCATCCTATCGGGTCTCGCTGCCCTGGGCCTGTCCGGCAGCTACAATTACTTCGGTTCGGCCTCGGCAGCGCCGGTGCAGCTTGCCGATTGGGGTCTTGTCCTCGTATGCGGCGTTGGGGGCGGCGCGCTTGGCGCAGCCTTCAGCGGTTGTGCCCTGCATTTCGGCCAGCGCGTTCGGCGCTGGGCGCAACCGCAGCCTTTGAAGCGCATGCTATTGCTGGCGGGCGCCTGTGGCGTCGCGGTCGCGGTCGTCGGCATCGTTTCGGGTGGCACGACCTTCGGGACCGGTTACGATCAGGCAAGGGGCGCCGTCGAGGGGCGGGCGCTTCCACTGCTGTTTTTCGCTGAAAAGCTGCTCGCCAGTTTCCTGTCAATGATTTCCGGCATTCCCGGTGGCATATTTGCGCCATCGCTCGCCGTCGGCGCCGGCTTCGGCAGCACGATAGGATCGCTGCTTGGCAGCAGCGTAGCACTCGCGGCGATCCTCGGGATGGCCGGTTACTTCGCCGGCGTCGTACAGGCGCCGATGACAGCCTTCGTCATCATTCTCGAGATGACAGGAGACCATGAGGCCGCCATTCCGATCATGGCCGTCTCGATGATCGGCTATGTGACGTCGCGCCTTCTGTCACGCGAGCCCCTTTATCATGGCCTTTCGCGCGTGTTCATCGCCGCGACCATCCGCGCTCGAAGGGCGATAGAAAAGGAAGGCGTGACCGAATAGGCGGTATTCGGAGAGATCGAGACCTTCGATGTTCGGCAAGCGGTCCGTCGTCAGCAACACCTCATTCGCATCGATCGTCATCTCCAAACAGCGCGAACAGGTTGCAACCTCAGGTCATCTGAGGCGGCGCATGACCAGCGGATCAATTGCGATCCTGCCCCCGCCGAACACGACCAATGCCAGCACCATCGCCGCCCAGGGCAGATGGAAATTCGCCCAGCCATCTGGGCGTCGATCAGCAACCGATCGCCGGCGGCGTCGACGGTCTCGTCGCAGCCGGCAAGGTGGATCTTGCCGACCAACTCAACCGGGAAACGGTCGATATACGTGTGGTGGCATCGAGCCGGCGGTTCACCGCCATCCTCGGCTATTTCTGCTCTGGGATCGGCCTGGACAAGCGCTATCTGATCCAGGCCTAACTGTTATTTTTGAACCGATGCTGTGACGGATTTGATGACTTCCGTCGCCATATTGAATTCCTTCTTGCGGTTGTGGATGCCATGGCGCTCAGCGATCCAGTCAAAATTCGTATAAGCGACATGAACGGAACCGTCTTTCGCCTGATAGACCAAAACACGGACCGGCCAGTCGAGACCCGAAAGCGGATTGGCGGTTATGAATGTCGTCCCGAGAGCAGGATTTCCGAACACGATCAGGCGGGACGGCCTGACGGTATTTCCTGCGGCATTGCCGAGCCCTGCCTGATCGATGTCATCGAAAAGCGTAATTCCCTTTTGGGCAACACTTGTCTTGATCTTGGCGACGGTCTCATCGACCGAATATCGGCTCGTGAGCGAAGTGATGCCATCGCGCGTTCCAGCCAGCGCCATGTTGTCCGGTAGTACACCGATGGCGACCAGGGTCATTGCCATGGCGATGAAAATCATGCTGCTTGATCTTAACATTGGAAAGTCTCCTCTTTTCCATGTTGGTGACTGTGCATCCGAGACAATGACGGCAATCGAACGCGATTGGTAATGCCGTTGAGTGACGGTTTTGATGAGCAGGAATTATGACCCCGGCGGGTCAAGCGGGCGCCGTTAGCGAGCGTGCAAACAGTGTCGCGAGGAGCAAGGCCGCAGCGAGCGCCACAACACATCCGTCCCAACCGAGGTTGTCATAGATCTGGCCGAGCACGACACTGCCTGTCAGGCCGCCGGTGTAGTACGACGCAAGATAAATTCCGCTTGCGCCGGCCTTATCGATGATCGCCCTTTGTCCCACAACGCCTGTCGCCATTGCCTGCGCCAAAAAGGTTCCGATCGCGACCAGCGCCAATCCGGTCAGGATGATCGGAAGGCTGGTACTGAATAGGGCAACAAGACCCACGATCGCCAGCCCGAGCGTCAGCACGATCCCGTGCGTCGACCCGAGACGGCGCGACATCCTGCCTGCAAAAGGTGTCGTCAGGATCGAAGGGACGAATACCAGGTACACGAGCCCCAGTGCCATGGGCGCGACGCCAAGCTCGATGAGCTGGAAATTGATGTAGGTGTAGGTGCCGATGAAGACGAACAGGATCAGGAAACCGATTGCAAAGACGCGCCTCAAGTCGCCGTCCGCAATGTGCCTTATCCACGCTTGCCCGACCGGCGTTGCCTCGTTGTTTGTCCGCATCGTTCGTGCGGCGCTCGTGAGCGTGAACCAGACCAGGACGGCACCGATCAGATTGAGCGCCGCAAACATCATGAAATTCACCGATAACCCGCCAACGCCTGCAACTGCCGCGGAAAGAATCCGGCCAAAGAGATTGCTTGCGACATTGCCCGTGACATAGGCAGCGAGCGCACCCGCTGTCTTGCTGGTGGAGAAATGCTCCGAAAGGTAGGCGATGGTCAGCGTGAATGCGGTTGACATGCAAAGTCCCTGCAGGACGCGCAACAAAGCAAAGACGATGATATTGTCCGTGAAGGCAAGCATTGCGGTGGGTACGGAAAGCACCGCAAGGCTGATCCAAATGCCTTTGCGGCGATCGATGTTTCTTCCAAATAGCGCCACGGCGAGGCCAGCAATTGCCATGCCGAATGTGCTGGCGTTGACCGCAAATCCCATCGTGGCGCGACTGACCCGGAACCTGTCGACCAACGACGGCAGTACGGCCTGGGCGGCAAACAGGTCGACGAGCGTCAGGAATGCGATCAGCGCGACCAGACCGAAGCGCCAGCTATCTGTCCTGGCCGCGGGGAGGGACGGTTCATGTGCGCGCAGTGAATGTTCGATATCTGTCATCGTCATCGCCTTCGGGAAGTCGGCGTTTCCAGCCGTTATGCCGGAAACGCCACGGGTAGCTCGATCGTTTGCTCCGACTATCGGGCAAATGATCACATCGACTCGTCCTTTTGCGTCTCGGATGTCAGGATGTCGGCGGAGTAGAGGATCGCCGGGACCTTGCCGTTGTTCTTCCACCAGTGAGCGAGATGGCCGAATTCGGCGGTAACGTCACCCTTCTTGTGGAGGATCGGAACCTTGCACGTACTGCGGTATTCTGTGATCGAGCCAGAAGCGACGAGGATATTAGCCGGCCGCGTCTCGTGCGAGTGCCACGGAACGATGCCGCCCGGCTGGACAACGAGCTTGCGCATACGAAGCGTGCTGGTCTTCCAGGCCTCGCCCTTTGGCGAGAGATCGATGGCCGAAATGACCTCATCCGTGACCGCCTTGGGCATCATCGGGCCGGGCGTCATCGCATCCTCGGCGACCTGATTGGCAGGGCAGTTTCCGGCAAAGGCCGAGCCGCCCGACAAGGCAGCTCCGAAGGCCGTAGCAGCGAGTGTAAGAGTGGCCGTGAGCGCGAGGCTGTTGGTTTTCCGATTGAGGTTCATTGCAGGGTCTCCTTGTTGGAGCCCGGCAGGAGAATTCGTGCCGGGCATACAGGGAGAATGGTGGATGGGGGCATTGGAGGGAAATGCCGCCTGTTTTTGAATTCCATACCCTCAAGCTATCGTGGAAGGCATGACGCGGGGACATGCGCGCGCGGGCGCTAGTCTGGAGGGTATCGACAATCTGTTTGTATCAATGCAGGCGGTTTGCGGAAGCGGCCCATCCATAGGACTTCACTGCGCCGACAAACGTAGAAACGGCCGGCGAAAACCGCCGGCCGGCAACGGTAACCAGACACACTTCGCGCGTGACTTCCGGCTCGGCCACCGGGCGAATTTGGAGGCCGGGAATGACCGCGCTATATTCAGGGATGAAACAGATACCCAGTCCGCCAGCCACCATATTCTGGATCCAGTCTTCGCGCTCGCTCGAATAGGAAACGAGTGTCTTGACGCCCTGCGCATCGCAGAGATCCGACAAATAGTCCCAGTATTCGCAATTGACCCTTCGAAGGTAAACCTCGCCGTCGATTGCTGCGATCGGCACGGCATCGTATTTGCTCAGGCGATGACCGGCGGGAAAGGCCAGCATGAAACGTTCTCGAAAAAGCGAGGTCACGTCAAAGCGCTCTGGGAAACATTCCGCCGTCGACATCAGCGCGACGTCGATTTCGCCGTTTTCGAGCAGGTCGGAAAGCCTGGAGGGAATGCCCTCGATCAGCTGCAACTGGATGCCTTTGTGGCGCATATTGAAGTCGGTGAGCAGGCCTGTGAAGCGGCGCGGTCCAATCGTGCACATGATGCCAACCTTCAAATGCGCATCGCTCAGGCACAAGAACCGCGAGGCTTCGGCGCGAACACCCATCAACTCGTCTTGAACCTGCTGGAATCGTGGCCTGAGCAGATTGCCGAGGTCAGTGATGTGCGTGAGGTTTCGTTCGCGTCGTAAGAGAAGGCCGCCAACCTCGTCTTCGAGCTGCTGGATGGCGCGGCTCAATGCCGGCTGCGTTACATTGCACTTTTGTGCCGCGCGGGTGAAATTGCGCGTCTCGCATACGGCGAGAAAGTACCGGATATGATGAATATCCATCTCTGCCCCCAGGATTGATCGGTCCTAAAGCGCCAATTGTCGCCGGCCCCCGCGTCTCCATCCAATGCAATCGGTTTATCAATTCCATACCACACTGGCATTTCTAATGTGAAGCACGGCGATCCATTGTGACTTCGAAACGCCGTGGGGCGTTGCCGATTGCAATGGAGATGGAAATGTTGAACGCTCTTGTTTCAGAAACAGGCCCTATGAACGGCCGCAAGCCCCTGGAGGGGCGTAGCGCGATTGTCACCGGCTCCACCAGCGGGATCGGCCTGGGTATTGCGCAGGCGCTCGCCAGAGCCGGAGCCGCAGTCATGTTGAACGGCTTTGGCAACCCGGCCGACATTGAAACGCTGCGTTCAAGTCTCGCAGATGACAATGACATTGACGTCGCCTATGACAGTGCCGATATGTCGAGCCGCGATGCCATCCTGATGATGGTTGAGCGAGCGGCAGCCCGTTTCGGACAGGTGGATATCGTCATCAACAATGCCGGCATCCAGCATGTTGCTCCGATTGGCAAGTTCCCAGCTGAGAAATGGGATGCGATCATGGCGATCAATCTGAGCGCCGCTTTCCACCTAGTTCAGGCCACCTTTGATGCGATGTGCACGAGGGGATACGGTCGCATCATCAATGTCGCCTCTGCCCATGGCCTGATCGCATCGCCATTCAAGTCGGCCTATGTCGCCGCCAAGCACGGATTGGTGGGCTTCACGAAGGCGATCGCCCTTGAGGGGGCGGAATTCGGCGTGACGTCCAATGCCATCTGCCCGGGTTACGTCTGGACCCCGCTCGTCGAGCACCAGATCGATGATCAGGCGACATCGAATAATATCGCGCGCGACGCGGTCATCCGCGATGTCTTTCTAAAGAACCAACCTACGAAGCGCTTTGCGACGGTCGAGGAAATGGGTGCGCTCAGCGTGTTTCTCTGTGGCGACCTCGCCGCATCGATGACAGGGGCAGCGATTCCGGTCGACGGCGGCTGGACCGCGCATTGATCCTGTCGAATTTCCGAACGATCTCCTGGAGGCAAGCATGAACAAGCACGTGAAAACCGATAGCGGCAATCAGCGCGCGTCGTCGATCTCCGGGCGCGTGACGCGGATGATCAATCTGGCGCTTCAGGGAGGCGGCGCCCACGGCGCCTTTACCTGGGGTGTTCTTGACCGCCTGCTCGACGAGCCGAAACTTTCATTCGAGGGCATCGTCGCGACCAGTGCGGGAGCCATGAATGCGGCCGTCATGGCCTACGGGCTCGCGGAGGGTGGTCGAAGTGGCGCTCAGGCAGCGCTAGCCAATTTCTGGCGGCGCGTCAGCCATGCGGCCGCATCCGGACCGTTGCAGCCGACCATGCTCGATAGGCTCACAGGCTCAAAATCATTGGAGTTCTCCCCAGCCTTCGTCATGTTCGACATGATCACCCGGCTGATGTCGCCCTATCAGTTCAATCCGTTCAACGTAAATCCCTTGCGGCAGGTTCTCGAACATTCGATCGATCTGGGTGCAGTGCGAATGGCCCGTTGTCCGGTCAAGCTGAGCATCTGCGCAACCAATGTGCGCACAGGCAAGGTCAAGGTATTCGGAAATGATGAACTTTCCATCGATGCGGTAATGGCATCAGCCTGTCTGCCATTTCTGTTCCAGGCGGTGGAGATCGACGGGGAGGCTTATTGGGATGGAGGCTACATGGGCAATCCAGCTCTCTTTCCCCTTATCTACGGATGTGACACGCCTGATATACTGGTCGTTCACATCAATCCGATCGAACGCACGGAGCTGCCGCGCACAGCGGGCGAGATACTCAACCGCATCAATGAGATAAGCTTCAATTCCTCGCTGCTTCGTGAAATGCGCGCCGTCGCCTTCGTAACGCAACTGATCGACTCCGAGATGGCGCTCTCGAGGAATTTGAAGCGGATCTATGTACATGGGATTTCCGACGACGACACGATGAAGAATCTCAGCGTATCGAGCAAGCTCAACGCCGACTGGGGCGCGCTCGTCGATTTGCGGGATCGTGGTCGCGAATGTGCCGATGACTGGTTACGGACCAATTTTGATGCCATTGGCAAGCGCTCCACCGTCGATATCCGGGAGCGTTACCTCTGAGCTGGCGCAAAGCTTCGCTCAATGCGTCACCTCGCTAGTTTTGGCGTTCCGCATCTTAAGCCCCCGTTCATCATCGAACGGGGGCTTTTTTGTTCGCGACGCATACAGCTTGCCTATCGAAACCATGCCCACACAGCATTTCAAACAGCGACACGCTTCTGGGACACTGAGCTCAGTCAAGTCGATAGGCGGCTTGATGACCAACGAACCCAGGAGATTTCTCATGAATGCCACACGCCTTCTGATTGGCTCAGCTGTTGCCGCCGTTGCGGCGATGTCCACCTCTGGCGCCTTTGCCGGCCCGGCTGCGAAGCCGGATTTCTCGTTTGAGAAGTGCTTCGGAGTCGTCAAGGCCGGCCTGAACGACTGCCAGACTGCGACCCATTCCTGCGCCGGCACGTCCACGGCCGACAACCAGGGCGATTCCTGGATTTACGTCCCCGCCGGCACCTGCGGCAAGATCGCAGGCAGCAGCACCGCACCCAAGGCATGACGCCGCAAACCCCTCATACAATCTGAAAGGACGACCAATGTCCAAGATATTTCCGAGCAATCCGGTGCCTGACGCCGCGGGCATTGGTCTTCGCTCTCAACACATCCCTGAAATGCTGACGCGCCGCCCGTCCGCCGGATGGCTCGAAGTCCACGCGGAAAACTACATGGGCCATTCCGTTGCAGCTGACGCACTTGAGAGGCTGCGGGAAAGCTATCCTTTGTCCGTTCATGGGGTTGGTCTTTCCCTCGGCAGTGCTTCCGGTCTCGACAGGGATCACTTGGAACGCCTGCGTAAGGTTTGCCTGCGCTTTCAGCCGAGCCTGGTTTCCGAACATCTCGCTTGGAGTGCGGCGGATGGTGCCTATCTCAACGATCTTCTGCCCCTGCGCTACGACGAAGAGGCGCTGACGATTGTCGCCGGAAATGTTCGCCGCCTGCAGGATACCCTGCAACGCCGGGTGTTCATCGAAAACCTGTCGGCCTACATCGCCTTTGAAAATTCGACGATGAGCGAGGCGGAATTTCTCGTTGAGCTCGTTCGGTTGACCGATTGCGGTCTGCTTCTCGACGTCAACAATGTCTATGTTTCGGCCTCGAATCTCGGGTTCGACTCCAAGGCGTTTATCGACCAATTGCCGGCGCAGGCAATCGGTGAGATCCACCTGGCAGGTCATGCCATCCACGAGGTGGATGGCGACACCGTTCTGATCGATGATCACGGTTCACGCGTGCCTCCGGCGGTCTGGTCGCTCTATGCCTATGCTCTTCGCAAGATCGGTCCGCGACCGACCCTGATCGAATGGGATGCCGATCTGCCGTCCCTGAACGCGCTGCTGGGCGAGGCGATGTGGGCCGATATGATGGCCCAATCCATCACCTTTGAATCCCGGCCGATCTCGCACAGTCCTGCAGCGCCGGAGAGCCGGTTCGAGGGCATGGTTCTTCCCATGACGGGCACTCGCGCAAAAGGGCAGATTCCAATACCGGCGCTCGCCGCCCTGGCGACGATCACGCCCTCCGTGTTTGCCACCAATTCAGCTACGGGGAGGGCAAAACGTGTTGTCTAACCAGGCCCTGCAGAGCATCGTCGCGCAATCTGTTCTTCACCCCGACGACTGCGATCTCGAACCAATCCTGCGCAAGGGGGCATATGACCCGCTTCGGCGCTTCAATGTCTATCGAAACAACACGCTCGCATCGCTGACGGCAACTCTTGTCGCTGTCTTTCCGGTGACACTTCAACTGCTTGGGGAGAGCTACTTCCGTTACGTCGCCAGTATTTTCGTGAGGACCGATCCGCCGACGGAGGCACGGCTTGCCCGCTATGGCAGTACCTTCGCCGATTTCCTCGCCCGCTTCGAGGATATCCGGGCGATGCCTTTCATCGCCGATACTGCACGCCTCGAATGGAAGATCGCCCAGGCGCTCGACGCGCCGGTGCTGCCGGCTTGCAGCCCGGCCCAGCTTCAATCTCAAGAGAACGACAGGTTGCCGATACTCCATCTTCAGCCCTCACTTCGTCTGCTGCTGAGCCGATGGCCGGCGCTGAGGATCTGGGCGGCCCATCAACCCGACGGGGATATCGCGACCCTTGCAACAATCGGGCGCGAGCCAGAACGGATCGTCCTCTGGCGCGACAAGGAGGCTGCCCGCTTCCTGCTGCTCGACGCCGCCCGCTTCGCGTTCCTCTACACGTTGAATAAGCGTGGCGATCTCGAGGCCGCCGTCATGCGTGCTCTCGTGGCCGATCCACAATTAAACGTCGGCAGCGCCCTTGGCGCGCTGTTTGTTGACGGCCTCGTCATTCGCATTCGACACACAAGACCTGAAACCGATTGAACAGGAGGATGCCATGACCATGATGACACACCACTCACTATCTCGAACTGATGGCGCCGGAGTGTATCGGCGCCTCCTGGGGCTGGCCGATCGCGTGCCATTGTCGCTCGTCCAACTCGTGTCACGTCTGGCGGTCGCCCAGGTTTTTTGGCATTCGTCGCAGGCCAAGCTCGCTTCCTGGCCGGTGACGGTTCAGCTCTTTACCTTCGAGTACAGGCTGCCGGTCATCGATCCTGGCGTCGCTGCCGTGCTTGCAACTACCGCGGAGGTTAGCGGCTCGATCCTGCTGGCGTGCGGCCTGTTCTCCCGGCTCGCCTCCCTAATGCTTCTCTGTGTGACCGCGACCATCCAGATCTTCGTGTACCCCGGCAATTGGAGCGAGCATCTGACATGGGCGGCTCCGCTCCTGCTGATACTGGTGCGGGGCGCCGGCGCCGTGTCGATAGACCATCTCGCCGCACGCCGGTTTCTCAGGGAGCGCTGAGCTATGGCTATCCTGACGCGCGAGGATCTGGGCTGTAAAATAGCGGCGCTGACCGCGCCGAACACCGCAGGTGAGACGCGACGGCGCGTCGTTATTCTCGGGGCAGGGTTCGGTGGCCTCGCAGCGGCAATGGCGCTCCGCCGCGCCGATGTGGAGGTCACCATAATCGACCGGCGCAACTACCACCTGTTTCAGCCGCTGCTCTATCAAGTGGCCACCGCAGGGCTTTCTCCAGCCCAGGTCGCCATGCCGATCCGTCGCATTCTGTCCAAGCAGGCAAATGTCACAGTCCTCATGGCACGGGTTGAAGGAATAGACACCGCCGCCCGGACCGTTCAGATCCTGAGCCGCGACGTTTCCTACGATTATCTGATCATCGCCACTGGCGCCCGTCACGCTTATTTCGGCCGTGACGATTGGGCTGAAACAGCGCCTGGCCTCAAGACGATTGCCGATGCGACCGAGATGCGCGCCCGTATCCTGTCGGCATTCGAGAGAGCGGAAGTATCCGATGATGCAATGATGCAAAAGAGACTACTGACCTTTGTCGTCATTGGTGGTGGCCCGACCGGTGTCGAGCTCGCCGGTGCCATAGCCGAACTCGCCCGCAAGGCAATTGCCAGGGATTTTCGAAGGATCGATCCATCCTCTGCGCGCGTCGTGCTGATAGAGGCGGGCGATCGGGTCCTGCCTTCGATGCCGCCGCTGCTCTCTGAAACGGCCAAGCATCAGCTTGAAAAACTTGGTGTCGAGGTTCTGCTGAAAACGCCGGTGAGCCGATGCGATGCGATGGGTGTTGGTCTGGCGGATGGACGCCAGGTGGACGCCGATTGCGTTCTCTGGGCGGCCGGCGTGATGGCATCGAAGGCCGCCAAGTGGCTGGCCGTGCCGGCGGATCACGCCGGCCGCGTGAGGGTCGACGAAAATCTCAACCCGCCCGGTCATCGCAACATCTTTGTGATCGGGGACACGGCAGCAGTCTCAACGTCCGACGGGAAGTTGGTGCCTGGCGTCGCACCGGCGGCAAAGCAGATGGGCCAATACGCAGCGCGGGCAATCCTGAACTGCATGGCTGACCGGCATTCCGGCCCCTTCCGTTATCGCAACCTCGGCAATCTTGCGACCATTGGCCGTAAGGCGGCTGTTGCCGATTTCGGCCGCCTCAGGCTTTCAGGCTTTTCAGCATGGCTCGTGTGGAATCTCGCGCATCTCTGGTTCCTGGTCGGCTTTCGTAACCGTGCGGTGGTCTTCATGGATTGGGCCTTCGCCTACATCCGTTACGACCGCAGTGCACGCCTCATCACTGACCGCCATGAACGCTGACATCCTGCCACGCGTGAAGATGGGGCGCGCCGTAACGGGCCTGCTCTTGCTGGCTGTGTTATCGACGGCCACGCTGATCCATCTCATCTGGTACCGAACCGCAACGGCAAACATCGACACCGTGGTCGCCAGCCTCGAAGCACAGAGCGCGGGTGCAGTCCGCAACGAACTCTCCTCAAACTTAGCGCTGGTTTCGAGCACCGCCGAAATCGTCAGGTCCGTCCTATTTCAGGGCGCGATCAAGGCCGACGATGAGGTAAAACGTGAGTTTCTCTTCTTGTCGCTCCTGCGCGAACAGCCTGCGATCGCCTGGATCGGCTTCGGCTTCCCCGATGGCCGATTTTTCGGCTCCCACGCGACGCCTGATAGCCGTATCGAGATGGTCGAGATTGGAAAAGCACGTCCAGGAGATCCTCGCCCCCTTCGGCGTGACCTGTACAGGCCTATTCCCGGCGACATTTTCTTTGAAAACCGGCTGACCGCAAAGAGCGCCTACGTCGCCGAGGGGTCGCCATGGTATCGGCTCGGCAAGGATAGCGCCGAATCTGCCTGGAGCGTGGTCAACATCCTGCCAAACGGATTTGAACCTGCAATTGTCGTGTCGAAACGGGTCGAGGTATTCGGTCGGCTCGAAGGCGTCGTCATGGTGGCGGTCAGTCTGCAGCGATTGTCCAAGACGCTTCAGGCGCTTAACGTTGCCAAGGGCAGTAAGGTTTTCCTTCTGGCAAAGAACGACATGGTTTTGGCGACCTCGGAGCCGTCGGACGAGATTATGGCCGCGCATCTGGCAGATTTTCCGGCTTCGGACGCGCTGGCCACAACGGTTGCCGCAGCAGGCAGGCAGAATGACAGTGGTGTATTTCGTGCGCTTTTGGATAATGAGACGCTCGGCCCGGTGTTCGTATCCTCGACCAGGCTTCCGTTCGAGGACTGGAGGTTGGTTACTGCTATTCCGCGGTCGACATTTGCGGGCGATATCGACAGCAATACCCGGCGGGTTCTGTTCATTGTCACTGCAATCGTGATGCTTGCCGCAATTGCAGCCATCCTGTTCGCGAGGGTCCTGTTTGCGCGACCCTTGTCGCGGCTTGCCGAGCAGCTGAGCCTCATAGAGCGGTTTGAACTTGATAATGTCCGTCATACCCCGACTTTGTTGGCGGAACTCAACGATTTCTCCCTTGCCTTAAAGCGGATGGCGAGAGGACTTTCGGCATTTGCACGGTTTATGCCGCTCGACGTCGTCCGCCCGCTTGTCGAAGGCAACATTGAGCCAAAGCCCGGCGGCAAACTTGTCGAGATTACGGTGCTTTTCGCCGACCTACCCGGATTTACAGAGCTCACCGAACAGCTTGGGCCAGGTGTTGAGCCGAGTCTGACCCGGTTCTTGACCTTGTCGATTGCCGCAATCCACGCTGAGGGTGGTACAGTCGACAAGTTTATCGGTGATGCCGTGATGGCCTACTGGAACGCGCCAAATGCCGAGCCGAACCACGCCCTGCGGGCCTGCCGTGCCGCCACCGCGATCCGGAATGCGATGCATGCCTTACCTCCGATTGCGCCAAGGCATGATGCCGTTCGCGTGCGCATTGGCGTCAACAGCGGAGTGGCCCTCGTTGGGAATATCGGCTCGTCAGAGAGGCTGAGCTATACCGCTATCGGGGATGTGGTCAATCTGGCGAGCAGGCTTGTCGGCGTTGCAAAGGAGAATGGCGTGGAGATCGTGCTCAGCGACATGACCCTGAAGAAGACGAATGGAGAGTTGACGACGCGATCCCTGGGCTCGGCAACGATCCGCGGAAAGGCGTTGCCGGTTCCTGTTTACACGATTGACCAGCCAACGCCTTGAGCAAGGAGGAAGGCGATGAATATGGCGACCATTTTCGTGAGCGTGCTTGTCTGGTTGCAGTTCAAGCATTTCGTCGCCGACTACCTGCTTCAGCCTGCCTGGATCCTGGAAGGGAAGGGTGATTTTCGTAAAGCTGGCGGCTACGCGCACGCAGGTTTACATGCCTGCGGTTCATTTCCGGCTTTCTACCTTGTAGGTCTTGATGGCACGAGGTTGGTGGTGTTGGCCGCTTTCGAGTTTATGGTTCACTATCTGATAGATCATGTGAAAGCTGTGTATTCGCATAATCATCCATATGCACCACGTACTCGCGCGTTTTGGGCGCTCCATGGCGCTGATCAGATGCTTCATCATCTTACCTATTCAGGATTGCTGCTGATCATTATGGTGATTACATCATTTGGTGCGAATGATTTCCGATAGTTGACTGGCTCCCCGTGGCCACTGTTGCGGTGACGGGGTTGCCCTGTTTGCAAACAGACGGCAAGATGAGGCTCAATCGAGAAAGACACTGAGTCGAGCCATTAAACGTGCCGCGGGGAAATGATGAGTGTGCTGTGAACTTAGGCTTATGGCCATCCCTATAGAGTCGGCACGGCAGCGCGAACAGGTTGCAACCTCAGGTCATTTGTGGCCTGGCATGATAAGCGGATCAATTGCGATCCTGCCCCCGCCAAACACGACCAATGCCAGCGCCATCGCCGCCCAGGGCAGATGGAAATTCGCCCAGCCATCGGGAACGGTGAGCTGGATGATCGCCGTCATCAGCAGCAAGCCGAGGGCGGCGAAGCGTGTCGCCAGGCCAAGGATCAACAAAATCGGCAGGGTCAGTTCGCCGATCCCCGCGGCCGTCGCCATCGCCAGGGGAAACGGGTAGGGAATCTCGCTACCGAAGATATGGAGTTTGAACTCCTGTTCGAAGAGATATCGTGCCCCCTGCGAAAGCGTCAGGAATCCGTCCCATTTTGTCAGTCCCGACTTAAAAAAGGGAATTGCGAGCGCGAAGCGCAGTGCCAGTAGCGGCAGCGATGGGGGAACGGAGGCGAGCAGGCCTTCGGCACGGGTGATGAGGGCGGCAAGGGCAGCGCCAGAGCCGTGTGAGGAGGTAGCTTCGGTTTTCATGGGACGGTTCCTTCATCCGGTTGCAGGGCGCGGAATGCACCGAGACTGGCAAGACCAATCAGCGCCGTTCCGAAATCGAATGCGGGGCCAGCGGCAAATGCCGCCTCTGCTGCCGCGCCAAGAGTGGCGGCGTTGAACAAGCAGGTCGCGAAGACGGCGTCCTGTGGCGGCAGGATATGGACATTGACGGTCATCTCCGGCCGCACGACCAGGACATCCTGCGGCCGCCAGTCGGCGACCGGTGTAACGGTTTCCTGCTGATGTGCGCTCCAGATCGAGCCCACAGGACAGTCCGAACGGATCAAGCCCGCTGACGGGTGCGGGACAAGCCGCAAGTCAGCAAGCCTCTCGGGCGCCACGGCTGCGAGGACCGCAAGGTCGAGCGGCGCGGCATCCACTGCGTGATAGGCTCGCATCCAGGCCGCCTCGATCCGGGCGACATCCGGCAGATAGGCAAGCTTGCTCGCCGGCTGGAAGCTCGCAATGAAATCTGGGAAGTCGCCGCCATATTCGATAATCAGCGGTGAGGCGGGTTTGTGATCCTGGGCATAGGCCCGCGCCATGGCCACGAAGAATTCGGAACCAACGAGCCGCTCCGTCACCGGAAAGTGCTGCGCCAGCGCCTTTGACAGCCCGACGAAGACATTGTTGCTGTAGACGGCGAACCGCGCTGCATCGGCCTCGCCGCGTGCGGTGGTGATACCGTCCGGTACCGGCCGGTCGGCGTGCAGCAAGGCGTCGGCAAAGGCGGTCTGGCTGGCGGCGAAGTCCATCGTCATGCCGCTCGGATCCGACGTCCGTTGTGGCGGAGCGCCTCGGTGGCGAGCATCTGATCCGCGCGTGCTGCCTCCGCCTGCAACGTCGCGAAATCCGGGACGTCGTTGTCCCATTCAATTAACGTTGGCAACGGTCCGCTGCGCGCAAGTGTGTGTTCGTAGAGCGCCACCACATCACTCTTCACCGCCGTACCATGGGCGTCGATCAGCAACCGGTCGCCGGCGGCGTCGACGGTCTCGTCGTAGCCGGCAAGGTGGATCTCGCCGACCAACTCGACCGGGAAGCGGTCGATATACGTGGCGGCATCGAGCCGGTGGTTCACCGCCGAGACCATCACATTGTTGACGTCGAGCAGCAGACCGCAGGCAGTCCGCTCCGCAATCGTCGCCAGAAAATCCACCTCATCGATCGTGCTGTCGGCAAACAGCACGTAGGTCGAGGGGTTTTCGAGCAGCA
The DNA here is from genome assembly GCF_020166565.1 of Rhizobium sp. 3T7. Lineage (NCBI taxonomy): Bacteria > Pseudomonadati > Pseudomonadota > Alphaproteobacteria > Hyphomicrobiales > Rhizobiaceae > Rhizobium > Rhizobium sp. 3T7. The sequence continues at coordinate 339,405 of NZ_JAIQXS010000004.1, read as the reverse complement.
GCGGTCGCCCGAGCGCCTGCTGCGTTTCGTCGACATGGTCGATGACACGCGCCAGGGTTTCCGGTGTATAGGGAAGCGGCAATAGGTCGTTGAGAAAGCCCGTGTCGTGGGTCGACCAGGCCAGATGTTCGGAGAAACTCTGCGGCCGGTAACGATCGATCAGGTCACGCAGCCGCTTCAGATGCGCCTTGTCGAGCTCGTGTGCCGCACCGATCGACAGGCCGACGCCGTGCAGCGAAAGCGGATAGAGGTCCGTGATGGCTTCCAGGTAGCGATGCGGTGGCCCACCGGCGCCCATGTAGTTCTCGGCATGCACCTCAAAGAAGCCGATATCCGGCCGATTGGCCAGAATGGTCTCGTAGTGCTCGGGCTTGAGGCCGAGGCCAGCACGCGCGGGCAAGGAGTAATCTTGGTTTTTTGAGGCGGTCATCGCGGTTCTCCCGATTTGTCAGACAGCGGCGGAGGCCCGGGCGGCCGGGCCCCCGCTTGGCGATCAGCCCTTGATCGGCTCCAGCTTGCCCATGTGACCGTCGACATTCATGCTGGTGCAGGTGCCGGCCGGCACGGCCTTCCACGAATTGCCCTGGTAGTCCATCGTTGAGGTACCGGCGCAGGTCGTGCCGGCGCCGGCCGCGCAGTCGTTCTGACCCTTGAGTGCGATGCCATAGCATTTCTCGTTGCCGACCATTTTCTCAGCCGGCAACGGTGCGGCGAAGGCAACCGATGCAAAGGCGGTGGCGAGCGAGCCGGCGAGGGTAAGGGTGAGCGTCGAACGGTTCATGGATGATCTCCTCTTGGAAGTTCCGCGTGCCGGTCATCGGCCGCGTAATCCTCCCTTCGGTCCGGCAGGGCCTTCTGTTACGCATGGCAACAAACACGAATTCGTGATCGACAGTGTCGCATCGTTGGACATTATTTCGGGCGGCGCGTAACAAAGCGGCCTCAACGCACGTATTGGAGAGACAAGGGTTGAACGGCGACGCCGAAAAAGAACTTGCCACGCTGCTGCGCGCTGCGATCGCAGGGGACGAAAGGGCCTATGCCGCGTTTCTGGGTCGCACTGCCGCCATCGTGCGCGGCTTCGCGCGCCGGAAGATTGTCCAGGGCGGCGTCGATCCCGAGGACGTCGTGCAGGAAACGCTTCTCGCAATTCATATGAAGCGTCATACATGGATCAGCGACGCGCCTGTCTTGCCTTGGGTTTATGCGATTGCGCGCTTCAAGCTGATCGACGCTTTTCGCAAGCGCGGCCGCCACGTCGAGATCGAGATCGGCGACATCGAGGAAACGGTCGCCCAGCCGGAGGCCGAAACGGTGAGCGACCGCGAGATTGGTCGGGTGTTGGATGGGCTCGCGCCGGGTCAGCGTTCTGTGGTTGCCGCGATTTCGATCGAGGGTCGCTCGATCGGCGAGACGGCCGAGAAGTTCAGCATGACGGAGACGGCGGTGCGGGTTGCCCTGCACCGGGGTTTGCGATCGATTGCAAAAAAGTTTGGACGGAGCTGAAATGCAGACCAACGACCTCATCAATGCCCTGAAGGCAGATGCAGCAAAGCAGGCGATGCCGCTTGGCTATGCATGGTGGGTGGCGATCGCCGCTGCGACGATCATCGCTGCGGGCGTCTTCTTCGTCCTGATCGGTCCGCGTCCCGACTTCGCCGTGGCCGCCCACACGCTCCGGTTCCTGTTCAAATTCATCGTCACAGTCGCGCTCACAGCCGTCGCATTTGCGCTCCTGCGGGTGTTGTCGCGTCCCGGTTCCGATGTCAGAGGCGCCGCTCATTGGCTCTTTCTGATGCCGACCCTTCTCGGCATTGCGGTGGTGGCCGAATTGTTCGCCGTGCCTTCTGATCAACTGGTTACGGTCTGGTGGGGCAGCAACGTCTATGTCTGCCTGATCTTCATTCCGCTGATCGGTCTCGGCCCGCTGGCCGTTTTTCTGGGGGCACTCCGTTACGGCGCATCGACGCGTCCCCGCCTTGCCGGCGCCGTCGCAGGCCTGCTTGCCGGCGGCATCGCCGCAACCTTCTACGCGGCCCACTGCACCGACGATTCACCGCTGTTCGTCGCAACCTGGTATTCGATCGCGATTGCCGGACTGGTGGCGCTCGGCGCGATCTGCGGCCGCCGCGTTGCCCGCTGGTAGACGTCGCCGCGCTCATCCGATCCTGGCGCGGATATCGAACGGACTGCTGGTTTCAGATGATTGCGGAAGCTCAGTTCGCGGCGACCGGTTGCTCGGATTTCAACTGCCACTCGGGACCGTCGGCGAGTCGTTCCGCTTTTGATCAGCCCGACGATTGTGGGCGGGAGGCATCCGCCGCGCCGCCGGGTGTCTCGCACGCATAGACAAGATCAGGCGCAACGAGCCACTCGCCGGGCGCGAGCACTCTCACATCGAGACGGCCAGTGCGGTCGCGGAGCGCCAATCCCACGAATCGATAGCAACGCCCGTCGCTATCCCTGACCCGCTTGGCACGAGCTTGCCTCCAAGCCTACAGGCAAGGCCTCCGTCGAACGCGACGCGATCCAGCAGGTAGTATTCGAACGGAAGTCTGGGGCTGACGGCCGTCATGTCCTACTTCCTCTGTAGAAGTCTTGGGTGCCGGTCAGGAGACCGAGGCGCCGCAGACCATTATATTACACCACGGCAGATTCTGGCAGTGAATGTCCTATAACTGATCCGCAGATGGCGAGCGTCGGACTGACCGAGGCCGCGGCGCGCACCGCCGTACAATGTGATCCGCGTCTCGACGATTGGTCTCAACCTGGTGCCGCGCACAGTCGCCCCGAGACATCCGTGGGCTCATCAAGCTGGTCGCCGACGCCGGCAGATGATGGCTGCGGCGCCACACCTTGACTACGCCCGTTCGAGAGGCGGCGACGGCCTTGGAGCGATCGCGTCTTGTCCAACACAAAGTGGGGCATGCCAACAACAGTAATGATGATCTGACGGTTGACAATCTAGGACAGTCGCCCTAAAAACGCATCTAGGACAGTCGTCCTATTTATCGTGTGTATCTCGGGGTGGAAACTATGCCTGTCGATTTGTTCGAGCCGTTCCAGTTGGGCGAATTGGCCTTCGCCAACCGACTTGTCATCGCGCCGAGGATGGAATGATGAGCAACAAAACAACCCGCGACGAGATCATCGAGGCGGCCGATGATCTGTTCTATCGACAAGGCTACGAGCATACGTCATTTGCCGACATTGCCGATATCGTGAAGATCTCGCGCGGCAATTTCTATCATCACTTCAAATCCAAGGATGAAATCCTGGATGCGGTGATCAGCAGGCGGCTGGCGGACAGGAAGGCGATGCTGGAGCGATGGGAGATCGACGGGGAAACGCCGGAGGATCGCATCCGCAGTTTCATCGACATCCTGATCGTCAACGGAGAAAAGATTAAGCGTTACGGCTGCCCGATCGGCACGCTGACCAGTGAGCTTGCGAAGCTGAACCATACAGCACGGGGCGACGCCAACCAGTTGTTCACGCTGTTCAGGACCTGGCTTCGCAGGCAGTTCGTCGCGCTCGGCCGCAAGGCCGACGCCGACCTGCTTGCGATGCACCTTCTCGCCCGCAGTCAAGGCGTCGCGACGCTGTCGAATGCCTTTCAGGACGAGGAGTTCGTAAGGCAGGAAGTCGAGCAGATGTATGGCTGGCTGAGATCGTGTGCAGCGGGTGCCGCGCCTGAATAGCCAAAAACGGGCTGGCCCATGGGGCGCTTGCCCAAGAAAATCAACGGAAGCCGATCGGTGTGCAGCCGGAATGCGGCAAAGACATAAGGACTCGGCAACTGCGCACCCAAGCGCGGGCTTGGCATGTGCATCTAGAATACAGAAGGAGTGAATATGTTCGTCGTGCTGCTCAAATTTTCCGACAACAAAGCCCAGGCCGGCCAGTTCATGGAGGGCCACAAAGCTTGGATCCAACGCGGCTTGCAAGACGGCATCTTTTTGCTGGTCGGCAGTCTTCAGCCAAACAGGGGCGGCGGGATCCTGGCGCACAATACGACACTGTCGGACCTGGAAAGCCGGGTGAATGATGATCCCTTCGTAGCAGAGAAGGTCGTCACGGCGGAAATTCTCGAGATCACACCGACGAAGGCCGATGCACGGCTGGAATTTCTGCTCGGCTGAGCGAACATCTCCCATCTTTTCAATCCAACGGCAGATTTATGAGCGCAACGATATTGGGTCCGGACGGCAAGTCGCGCTGCCGGTGGTGCGCCGCCGCACCGGAGTTTCTTGGCTATCATGATACAGAATGGGGCTTCCCGGTCAGCGATGACCGTCGCTTGTTCGAGAAGCTGAGCCTCGAGGGGTTTCAGTCCGGACTGAGCTGGCGCACTATCCTCGCCAAGCGCGAGAACTTCCGCACAGCCTTCCACGGTTTCGATTTCGACAGGATAGCACGCTTCACAGAGCGCGACTTCGATCGCCTGCTCAAGGACGAGGGCATTGTCCGCCATCGCGGCAAGATCGAGGCCGTTGTCAACAATGCGCGACGGGCGCAGGAACTCGTCAAACGGGAAGGTTCGCTGGCGGCCTTCATCTGGAGCTACGAGCCGGACACGGAACAGCTTGCGAAACCGCAGACTGCTTCGACCTCAGCCGTATCGGTCGCCCTGTCGAAGGACCTCAAAAAGCAGGGCTGGAAATTCGTCGGGCCAACCACCGTTTACGCCTTCATGCAGGCGATCGGGCTGATCAACGATCATGTCGAGGGCTGCGTGATCCGGGCCGAGGTCGAGCGCGCACGCGAAAAGTTCAAGCCGCCAGGGCGTTGACCCTCGATCCGACGCTGCGAACTGCAGCGCACCCGATAGCGCAAAAAGTGGCCTCTAATCGCAACTTTCGCTAAGATTGGAATCGAGAACGTCGGCTCTGATTTCACCACCATCTTTATCTCGTATGTCGCTGGTCTGATGGCGGTTTCGAGGGCTGACGGCGAGGCACTTCCATGACCCGTGCATAGGCGCTCAGTAAGGAGGACAACTCCCCAGTCGGCGGGGGTCGGTTCGTCAAAAGCTGCTGGTGCCTTCGTCGCTCGAGGGCGTTCGCAAGTAGACCGATCAAAGCACCGTGCCCTCCAGCCGACAGGATCAAACGTCGCCAACGTGCGGCGTCAACGTCGTCGCCGACGATGAGCCACTCACTCGGTCGCTTCGAGAGCCTCTCGAAGCATCGATTACGCGCCGCAGTCGACAGGCTTGTCAGGGATTTCGCAGGATAGATGTTGGCAATGTTTGGCATGCTCAGCAGACGCTGGACAAGGGAACGATGGGACAGCGATCCCGTCATTGCTTCCAGTCTGCAGATATCGCCGATGGACCGGTCCAGCCGCCTTGCCCCCGCACTGACAACGTTTGGCGCCTGGCGCAGATCGAAGCCGCAGTGGACGCAGCGGTGCTGCGGAACGAGTTCGGCCTGATCGAAGACCACGATGCGGTTGTTGCAGGAAGGGCATCGATCACGAAGTCTGCAGCCATGGATCGGACATGTGACCCGGGTCGCCGGCCGCCATCGCCGCCGAAAGTACGGCTGTGCGTCGTCGGCAAGACATCAATCGTCATAGCTACGGACAGTCAGAAGGTGCTTGACCTCACCACGCCGAATAGAGAAGACAACCTAACTTGCGTATGACATTTGCCGGTTTGAAACCGCAAAGTAAAAGCCACACCGGGTGTGGAGACCCGGCCGCTTTCGTTGAGTGAGCACCCGATCCGCGCATCCTGTCACAGAGTGCGGACCGGGCGCCCTAGCGCTTCCTTTGCCCCCAGAAGCGCTTATCCTTACTCCCGCTCGCCCGTGAAATTGAGCAGCAGCTGGAAGATGTTGACGAAGTTCAGGTAGAGCGACAGCGCGCCGAAGACGGCAAGCTTCTGGTTCGATTCCTGATCGTAATTCTCGGAATACTGCGCCTTGATATTCTGCGTGTCGTAGGCCGTCAGACCGACGAAGACGAGTATACCGATCACCGAGATCGCGAACTGCAGGGCGCTCGAGCCCAGGAAGATATTGACGATACTCGCGATGATGACGCCGATCAGGCCCATCATCAGGAACGAGCCGAAACGCGAGAGATCCTGCTTGGTCACATAGCCGTAAAGGCTGGTAGCGCCGAACATGGTCGCGGCAATGAAGAAGGTGCGTGCGATGCTCGTGCCCGTGAATACGAGAAAGACGGATGCGAGCGAAAGGCCCATGACTGCGCAGAAGGCCCAGAACGTCATCTGTGCAGCGCTGGCCGACATCGTCTGGATCTTGAATGAGAAGAAGAAGACGAAGGCGAGCGGCGCAAGCATCACGACCCACTTGAGCGGGGACTGGAAGATCGGCACATAGAGCGCCGGAGTGCTGCCGACGATAACGGCGACGATGCCCGTGATAACGAGGCCGAGGCCCATGTAGTTGTAGACGCGCAGCATATGCTGGCGCAGGCCCTCGTCGAAGAGCGCCTGCGAGCCGGCGGCTGAGCCGTAGCCAAAACGCGGATTGGTCGGGTTCATACTGATCTCCTCGGTTGAACTAACTAGTAGAGGGTGCGGGCGAGCCGATCGGCCTCCGCATCCAGATTTATGTCGCGATCGCCGGCTACGAGCGCATAGGCCACATCGCCGATCTGCCAGTAGGCTGCTTCTGCCTTGTCGAGCGCGACGTGGCTTATGGACTGCACTGCGAATGCGCCGGGTCTCACGGCAAACAGCGAAAGCTGCTTGCTGTCCGCCGCCTTGATAGCCATCTCGACGCTCGGGCCGAACTCGGACGGGAAGATCTGCACGTCTAAAATCGTCCAGTCTTCCGGCAGTTGCGGCATGACGATCGCAGTTGCCGAACGAATATCCTCTGGCTTGTAGCTCGCCACAGACTGAGACGGCACGGACTGGCGCAGCATTGCCGTATGATAGGCGCGTACCGCATCCTCAACATAGGCCGGGGCAGGCACAGAGGCGGCAACTTCGGTCGCGGTAAATGCGCCGAAGGAGGTGTGCGCGACCCAGCCTGCGGCGACCAGAATGCCGACAGCAGCAATCCGCTGCATCGAATGGAAGATGCGACCATAGGTGAGGCCGCGCTCCAGGCGTCGAGCTGCGTCGCGCGTTTCCGGGCGACCGAAGGCACTTTCGTTGGCGAGCGCGAGGCGCAATTCACCCCTCATGCTCAGGTCAGCCATGACCTTCGCGGCAATCGCGGGGTTTTCTGAAAGGAAGGATTCGACCTGAATGCGGCGCGCCACGTCGAGTTCTCCGTCGACATAAGCATCGAGATCAGCGTCGATGACAGGATCAATTACCTTCATTGCCGTTCCCTCCGATCAGTCTCAGGTGCGCAGCGCGTGGCGTCTTCTCCTCGAACTCACGAAGCTGCGCGCGGGCGCGCGAAATGCGTGACATCAAGGTGCCAATCGGTATCCCGAGTGCTGCCGCTGCTTCTTGGTAGGAAAGGTCCTCGATCGCGACCAGATGTAGCGCCTCTCGCTGTTCCTCCGGCAGATGGAAGAATGCGTCTCGCACCTGCTGGAGACGGACGGCGTGTTCCTGGCCGGCTTGCTGCGACTGTTCTGTCTCGACGGCGGCTTCCTCGTGCCGACGTGCCAAAGAGCGATCTTGGCGGATGCGATCGATGTGAGCATTGTGCAGGATCGAGAGCAGCCAGGTCCGCAGGTTACCACCACGGCGGAAACTCTGCTTCTTTTCGTAGGCCCGCAGCAGCGCGTCGTGAACGAGATCTTCCGCATCATCCGAATTGCGCACGAGCGAGCGTGCATAGCGCCGAAGTGCTGCAAGCTGGCCGATGACATCGAATGGGCGTTCTTTCCGTTCCATGATTGAGTATACGGATTCGAGCGACGAATTATTCCAGCCATCGAGAAAAATTTCGAACGAGAATCAGTGATAGACGGCTCGCGGAAGCCGACAAGGTTGCGTCGGGACAACGCTCGTGCAAAACCGTGTCGAATTAACCGGAGCCTACCCGGGGCGACCGTCCGACAGTTCCTCAAGGATCGGGCAATCCGGTCTGTCGTTGCCATGGCATGTGTGGACCAGATGTTCCAATGTCCGGCGCAGCCCCGTGAGTTCCCGGATCTTTCGATCGATTTCCGTCAACTTCGCCTGCGTCAGTTCCTTTACATCCGCACTCGCCCGGCTCTTGTCTTCGTAGAGTGCCAGCAGCTGACGACATTCTTCCACGGAAAAGCCGAGGCCGCGCGATCTCTGCAAGAAGTGCAGCTTGTGGACGTCACTCTCGGCATAGTCGCGATAGCCGTTTCCGCCCCGGTCGGGGCGGATCAAGCCGATATCCTCATAGTAGCGGATCGTTTTCGACGCCAATCCGGAGCGTTCCGATGCTTGCCCTATATTCACGGCGATCTCCTATAGCTTGGCGAGCCGCAGTCGTAGCGCATTGCCGATGACCGACACAGACGACAGGCTCATGGCGGCGGCAGCGATCATCGGCGACAGCAGCAATCCGAACACAGGGTAGAGCGCACCCGCTGCCAGCGGTACGCCAAGTGCGTTGTAGCCGAAAGCAAAGCCGAGGTTCTGGCGGATGTTGCGCATGGTGGCCATCGCGAGCCGCCTTGCACGGACGATCCCATTCAGATCGCCCTTGACGAGTGTCAGGCCGGCGCTTTCCATTGCAACATCAGCACCGGTGCCCATCGCGATACCTACGTCGGCCGCGGCGAGCGCAGGCGCATCGTTGACGCCATCGCCTGCCATGGCGACGACCGCACCCTTAGCTTGCAGTTCGTCGACTAAAGCCTTCTTGCCTTCGGGCAGGATGTCGGCGCGTACCTCGTCGATGCCAAGGCTTTTTGCCACGGCGCGCGCGGTGCGTTCATTGTCGCCTGTGGCCATGATGATGGTCAGGCCGTTCTCGTGCAGCGCCCTGATCGCAGCTGCCGTGGTCGGCTTAATCCGGTCGGCAACCGCCACGAAGCCGGCGAGCCTTTCACCGACCACCACGAACATCACGGTTTTGCCCTCATCCCGGAACGACCGAACCTGTTCGGCAAGAGGTGTAACGTCGACACCGAGATCCTCCATCATTGCGGCGTTGCCAAGCGCGACAATGGTCCGGTCGGCTTTGCCCACCACACCCTTGCCGGTTCTTGCTTCAAAGCCGGTGACGTCGCTCAGATCGATCCCGCGCTCCTGGGCGCCGGATACAATGGCCTCGGCCAGCGGGTGCTCGGATCCACGCTCAAGGCTGGCAGCGAGCTTCAGGAGGCGAGTTTTTGCGACGCCGCCAAGGGAAACGACATCCGTAAGTCTCGGCTTTCCTTCCGTCAGGGTACCTGTCTTGTCGACGATCAGGGTGTCGACGCGTGCGAAGCGTTCAAGCGCTTCCGCGTCCTTGATCAGAACGCCTTCCTGAGCGCCGCGGCCCGTCGCGATCATGATCGACATGGGTGTCGCCAGGCCGAGTGCGCAGGGGCAAGCGATGATCAGAACAGCAACGGCGGCGAGCAACGCATGTGCCATGCGTGGCTCGGGGCCGACAAGGCTCCAGACGATGAAAGCGATGATAGCTGCGGCGACAACAGCGGGAAGGAAGATGGCGGAAACGCGGTCGACCGCTCCCTGGATGGGCGCACGCGAACGCTGGGCTTTTGCGACCAGGTCGACGATGCGCGACAACGTTGTGTCGGCACCAACCTTCTCGGCGATCATCACGAGCGTTCCGTTCTTGTTGATCGTGCCGCCGGTGACCGCGTCACCCTTCTGTTTTTCGACCGGGATCGGTTCGCCAGGGACGTAGGCCGTTCCAACGCCGAGCCCGATCAGCGTCCACATATTGGGGCTGCGATTGACGAGCGAAGCCCGTGCCCGCCGGAAGAACGGCAGCGCGGCCCAAAGAACGACCGGCGTGGCAAGAAGAAGTTCGATCCACGTCGCCTCTGGTTCGCCGATCCAGTCGCGTAGCGGCAGACCGATCATCGGACCCATGCTGATTGCAAGCAGCGGATGGAGAGCGCGCCGCTCACCCAGAGGCGGCGGGTGAAATCCACCAGTTCCGGATTCGGGCCTTTGTCAGCTGGTGGAACACCCATCGGTTCCAGCGCCATGCCGCATTTCGGGCAGTCGCCCGGATGATCGCTGACGACTTAGGGATGCATCGGGCAGGTATAGAGTGTGCCTTTCGGCATCGGCCTCTCGGCGGGTTTCTTGCCGTCTCGATAGGCGCTGGGGTCTGCTTCGAATTTCGCCTTGCAGCCAGCCGAGCAGAAGTAGAACCTTTCGCCCTCATGCTTCAGCATATGCTTTGCAGTGGCGCGCTTCACAGTCATCCCGCAAACCGGATCTGTTGCCGTCAAGTAGTCTTGCGGTGCAGCCTCGAACTTTCGCCGGCAGCCGTCCGAGCAGAAATGATAGGTGTGCCCTTCATATAGAAGCGAAGGCTTGCCGGCCTCGGGATCGACCGTCATGCCGCAGACAGGATCGCGCACGATGCCGTCCGTATTTGTAGCGCCATGATCATGGCCATGATGATCGTGGTGGTGATGGCCGCGGTTGCTATCCATTCGGTTCTCCTTTGCCGGACAAGGCAGTGGATAACCTTATGAACCTTCCAGCAACTGGAAGGTCAAGCGGAACGTTCGGCAAATTCGGCGGAAGAAGCCTGCACAGAGACAAATGGCCTGCCGGAGGGCAGGCCATAGTCAACCGCAAGGATAATGGCAGATACTGAAATACTACTCGAAACAAATTCCGCATCTTGCCATATCATAAGAGCACGACCGGGCGTTGATTGCACTTCAGACAAAAGCGGTAAGTGGGCCTACCATTCGGTGAAGAGATCAGTTCTTGCGAGGCTGCTCGTGCTCGTCATCCGGCACGTCATCAGCTTGGTGCACCAAGAGGATTCCCAGAGCCCTGGCGGATTCTCGGGGCAGGGCATAGTGCAGCCACCCAAAGCGCGGGTCACGAATGTGGAGAAGCGATTCTCCAAGCAACGCGTCGGGTTCCGAATACCAACGAGGATCGAGCACGGCGTTGACCATCTGGCCGCCTTTCCAAGTCTCCTGGTGTGGCGGGGGCATCTCTGCCCTGATTTGACCGGCGCTGTCGATGAGCTTTGATAGCGAATCCGCGTCAAGTACGAACGCGACCGGTGGATCGGTCGGAAACGTGATCGACAAGGTCTTGAGCTCATCGTCGAGCTCCCACCGCGGCTCCTCGCTGTTGTTCATGCTCACCTCTTTTTAGCCGCACCAAGACGATGCAGTGTTGGACGAAGACAACGCAAACAAGGAAAAACCGACTACGATCGGTGACCAAACAAAATGCGATCATCCGATTTAGGCTCGGCTAATATAGACGAAACTTATCTTTGAAGGCACGTACACCCTTGGATGTAGTCGCCTAACCCCGACGGTCGAGTTTGTCGGTCAATCGACAAAGACGCCGACGCTTGCTGCCCGGCCCATTGCGTCAATCACGGTGAGCTTTGAATAGCCGCCGCCATCTGGCATCCACTGATTGGTGCGACGGCGGGAGATATCGGGCAAAGGCTTGCCGTTGGCGAGCCAGCGGAAGGGGGCTCGCCCGCCCTGCAGTTTCAGCGTCAGGGGCGAGGGATCGCCGCTCTTCGCCCCTAGATCGACATGCGCACCCTCGGGCGGATAGACGATTTGCGGCGCCGGTTCGCGGCCGGAGGTTGCCAACAAGCCACTTGGATTGATGGCGAAGCGACGTTGGCTGATCGGCAGCTCGGCCTGGGCGATCCGCATTGCTCCCAATGGTGGACGGGGGAGGGGCGTCGTCGCGATCCCTGATTTTTCAAAGCCTTCAAAGAGGATGGGGGCCGCAGTGCCGTAGCCCGTTAATCCCGGCACGGCGCCATTGTCGGGCCGGCCCACCCAGACCCCGAGCACGTAGCGTCCATCATAGCCGACGGACCAGGCGTCGCGATAGCCGTAGCTGGTCCCCGTCTTGTAGGCGATCCCCCGTTTTGGCGCGCCGGCCGGCGGAAGGACGCCCGAGAGGATATCGGCGACATTCCAGACGGCCACCGGATCAAGCATGCCCTCGCCATCTATCTTGCCAGGCCGGTCGTTGACGCCGTCGCCGATGCGCACAGGCTGGCCGCGATTGGCGAGCGCAGTGTAGAGCTGGACCAAATCCTTCAGCGTGACGCCGAGGCCACCGAGGCCGATTGCCAGGCCGGGTGTTTCGTTTGGGGGCAATAGCGGACGCACCTCGGCATGGCGAAAGCGGATGAGCAGCTTTGCCGGATTGACGGCGTCGAGCAGCTTGACCGCCGGGACATTGAGGGACAATTGCAACGCTTCGCGCACCGTGACATCGCCCTGATAGCTCATGTCGAAATTTCGCGGGCGGTAGCCAAAAAAATCAGCCGGTCGGTCCTCGATGATCGTTTCCTGGCTTACGAGACCCTCTTCGAATGCGAGGCCGTAGATGAACGGTTTCAGCGTGGAACCCGGTGAGCGGCTGGCGCGCGTCATGTCGATCCAGCCCGAACGGCTGGCGTCGAAATAGTCGGCCGAGCCAACCTCGCCGAGAATGTCGCCTGTCTGTGCATCGGCCATAACCATGGCGATCGACAGCTTCGTGCCGAGTTTCAGCGCGGAGGCACGGGCAACGGCTTCCAATCCTGCCTGCACCTGCTTCTTCAGGGTGGTCTGGTATTGGAGTGTCTTCGGATCCCTGCGGCGTGCTGCTTCGGCCACATGCGCGGCGAGCGCCGGAAGCTGCAGGCGTTGAGACGGCACCGGCACGATTTCGGCGCGCGCCGCCTCGCCCTCACCGACAGCCTCGGCGACGGCGACACGTTCCAGGACACGTTTGCGCGCTGCCTCGGCGGCCGCCAAGTTACGGTCCGGGCGTCGCTTTTCCGGCAACTGCGGCAGCGCCACAAGGAGGGCGGCTTCGGCGACCGTCAACCGTCGTGGTTCTTTCCCGAAATAGGCAAGGCTTGCCGCCCGCACACCCTCGAGATTGCCGCCATAGGGCGCATGCGTCAGATAGAGATCGAGGATCTGCTCCTTGGACAGGCGTCTCTCAATCTGGATGGCACGGGCCATCTGGAGAAGCTTCGCCGACAGCGAGCGGCCCTGGCGTGGCTCGATGAGCCGGGCGACCTGCATCGATAGGGTCGATGCGCCGGAGACGATGCGGCCATTGGTGACGAGTTGTACCGCGGCGCGTCCGATTGCCTGCAGATCGACACCGGCATGGGTGTAGAACCGCCGATCTTCGTAGGCGACAAGCATCTTGAGGAATTGCGGATCGACATTGGCCGATGTGGTCTTCAGACGCCAGAGACCTTCGGGGGTTGCGAAGGCGCGCAGCAATTGACCATCCGCGTCGAGCACTTCCGCAGAGACCGTGTCTGCCCTGTCGAGTGGCGGGGGATAGGCCCGGTCGGCGGCGTCGATCAAGACCAGCCCGACGCCGGCAAGGAGGATGCCGGCGACGCTTCCGATCGCGAGCTTCTCCTTCGCTTTCATTTCGGCGCTGCGGTGACCTCCATCTTGCCGGTCGCCGTACGCGCAGAAAGCTGCGGCCGATACATGTCCTCGACGACGGCTGCCGGATGATCATAGGTGCCGGGCGTGACTGCGCGTACGACATAGGCGACGTTGATTTCGCGATTGTCATCCGCAGAGCGGTTGAACGCGGCCACGAAACGGTCGTTGCGGAATTCCGTATGGGCGGCGGTCATCTCGCCGATCCAGTCGAAGTTCGTCAGTTGGGCGCTGTCAACTAGGCTTGGATTGTCGACCTGGAAGCCGGCCGGCAGCAGATCCGTGACGACGATGCGTGACGGCCAGTTGTTGCTTTCCGTGATGTGCAAGACGACAACATAGCGTTCGTTCTGCTTCGCCTCGGTGACATTCGCCTGCTCGCCATCCATCGTGTAGTAGGTGCGTTCGATGGCAAAGCCATCGCCGCCTGCGGGCGGCGGCGCGACGGGAGCGGCCACCGTCGTGACGACAGCCGAGACGGGCTCGCCGGTCTGGTTGGTGAGAGTGAGTGCGTTGCCCATCAAGGCGTCGCCGGTTATCTTCGCCATATAGGCGCCGTTGTGCAGCGCGCCGTTGACGTCGATCTTGATCGAATCGTCGCCGCCCTGGATGGCACGCGCGGCAAGCAGCATCCAGGCCTGTTCCTGGGTGCTCGTATATTTGCTGCGGTTCCATTCCTTGGCGACAGCCTTCGCGAGTTCCGGCACCACGGGCGGGACGGGCCGGCTTTCGGCCGCGAGAGCAAGGATTGCGGCGCCGTCCCGCAGGATCGAGCCATAGTCCGTTCTCGAAAGATTGACGCGCGTAACCATCGACTGTTCCGACATCTGCAAAGCGTCGACGAAGATGTTCTTCGAGCGGGTTGCATCGCCATAAAGCGCCAGCGCCGCCGCGATATGAGCCTTGGCAAGTGGCGTGGGGAAATCGTTAATCATCGTATCGGCATAGTAGCGAAGATCGCTGATTGCGGCTTTCTTGTTGCGGGCGAGAACATAGAGTGCGTAGGCGATCTGGTCGCCCTGATCCTTGACATTGATGTCATAGCTCAGCGCGTTCTGAAGGTTCTCCAGCGCCTGCACAAAAGCGCGATCCGGTACGTCATATTTCTGTTCGCGCGCGCGCGTCAGGAAATCGGTGACATAGGAATCGAGCCAGAGATCGCCGCTATCAGGGCCCCAGAGGCCGAAGCTTCCGGCCGAGGCTTGATAGGAAAGGACCCGGTAGATTGCGTCCTGAACGCGTTTCTTGACATCGGCGTCATCTTCAAGGCCGGTCTGCTTGGCAAGTTCGCTCAGATAGAGCAGCGGTAGGGCACGGCTCGTCGTCTGCTCGGCGCAGCCGAATGGGTAGCGGTCGAGCGACATCAGCAGAGCGGGAATGTCGAAGGCGGCCGAACGCGTGACGCTGACGCTGACGGAGGCGCCTGGCAGCACGCTGTCTGCCAGCAATGCCTTGTCGACTGTCAGCTTGGTGGATGGATTGAGCGCCAGCACGCGGCGTTCGGTCATCGGCAGAACAGCTGGTCGCACGGTGACGTCAACCGTCTGATCCAGCGACAGGTCCGCTGCATCGGAGAGATTGATCGAAACGCTGCCATTGCCCGGCTGCTTGCCGGTGACGGCGAGTGTCAGGGCTGACTTGGCACCGGCCTCGAGATGGATCGTCTGCGAAGCCTGGTCAACGCCCACCGCGTCGTTGCCGGCAACGGTCAGTTTAAAGTCGCCTGCTGGCGCGTCGGTATTGGCAATATCGAGGCGAAGCTCGGACCTATCTCCGGGTGCGAGGAAACGCGGCAGGCTAGCCGTCACGACGACCGGATCGCGAATGATGACATCCTTCGTCGCATGGCCAACGCCGACCTTGGACCAAGCAACTGCCATCACGCGAGCTGTGCCGTTAAACTGCGGAATGTCGAAGCTGACATTCGCCTTGCCCTCGGCATCAAGTTTCACGGGGCCGGAGAAGAAGGCCACGAGCTTTTGCGTCGGCGGGTTTGCCTGAAGTGCTACGGCACCTCCGTCACCGCCCGTCCTGAGCTTGCCGGTGGCGCCGAGCGAGCCGTCGATCAGCCGCCCGTAGAGGTCGCGGATCTCGAGACCGAGCTGGCGTTGGCCGAAATACCAGTCTTCGGGGTTGGGTGGTTCGTAGCGGGTCAGATTGAGAATGCCGACATCAACGGCAGCAACGGTCACATAGGCGTCCTCGTTGGCACCCGCACCGGCAACGGCAAGGGTGATCGGCAGCGGTGCGCGCGGCAGCATCTTTTCCGGTGCGTCGATCGCGACGCGCAACGCACGCTCTGCCGGGTCGACCTTCAGCCATTTCACGCCAATGGCGCGCATCGGCATGTGGCTGTCCTGGGCGTCGCCGGGGCGGAACAATGTGGCGGTAACGTAAGCGCCGGCACCCCAATTCGAGGTGACCGGAATATCGACTTCGCCGCCATTCTCGCCAATTGAAGCGTTCAGGACGGCGACGAGATTTTCCGTGCCGGCTGCGATCATCAATTCGCCTGCATAGCGCGACGAGACCTTCAGCTTTGCCGTCTCTCCGATCTTGTAGCTGTCCTTGTCCAGCGCGATCTCGAGCCCGTCAGGCGTCTCCGTCGATGTTGCCTGGACGAACCATCCTGCATCGAATTCCACACTTGAAGCAGGGCCGTCGGTCTCAGTGCTTTCGACTTCTAGGCGGTAGCGCCCCCAAGCAACGGGAGAGGATATCTTTGCTCCGTCGAGAGACGCATCGACATTGCCGTTTGCAACCTGCTCGGCGGTGTAGATCGGCTCATATTTCCAGGCCGTTCCGTCGCGATACCATTGGTAGTCGCGGTTCAGCTTGTAAAGCTTCCAGCGCAAACCGCTCATCGCCTGCTTCTCGCTGTCGGCGCCAACGCCGATGACGGTGAAGTTGGCGATCGAATTTTCGCCGAGGTCGCCTGAGAATTCCGGCTTGATGCCGATCATCGGGCCCTGGTTCTTGACGGGAAGAACGAGCGAACGCTCGATGGCGCGACCGCCGGCTTCCTGCATCCGGATATAGACGGTGGCATTGAGAAGCTGCGTCGTTGCCGGTAGGTCGCCGACAGTCAGCTCGGTAATACCCTCGCCGTTCTCGTCAAGTTCGGGGAGGCCTTCGATTGTCTGGCGTGTGTCTTCACTGGCCTCTTCGTCGGCGAGGCCGAAGAAGTAGCGGGGGAAGGCGTCTGCCTGGCGGGTCGGCTTGATCACGACATCGCCTTCGAGCGACAGCCCGGCAGCCGGTGCTCCATAGAGATACTTGCCGCTGATGGTGATTGTCGCGGGCGTTTCCGGACCGATGACCTTCGCCTCGGTCTTGATCTCCATGTCCGTGCGATCGGGCACGAAGTCATCGACAAGGAAGGTTTTCGTCGCGATCGGCGAGCCCTTCGGGTCGGTGTGAATGTTCATCGTCCAGGTGCCACGCATGGCGTTTTCCTGAACGGGCACGTCGATGGCGTAGCCGCCGACATTGCTGGTCTGGCTGACGATCCGGCGGTCCTCGACGCCATCGGGGCGCAGGAAGATGAAGGTCAGCGGCAGGTTCTCGATGGCATTCCCATCTGTGTCGCGGGCAAGGGCTGCAGCATGCACCGTCTCGCCGGCGCGATAGATGCCACGCTCTGTCCAGCCCAGGACATCGATGGCGCCCGGCGAAGCACGGCCAGTGACGCCGCGATCGGAGAGATCAAAGCCCGCGCGCGTCATATCGAGGAAGACGTAGTCGGCGTCACCTTTCCTGGCGGTGATAACAGCAGGCGTCAGGGCGGCCGTTGCACGCATCAGACCAGCGGTGAAAGTCGCCCGACCATTCGCATCCGTCGTCGCGGTTCCGAGCACTTCATTGTTTTTCGCAAGGAGCTGCAACTCAACGCCAGCGATCGGCTTTGCCGAGGCGAGTGAGCGGGTGAACACGTTAAGGCCATCCGTCCCCGCATACGTCGTAATGCCGATATCGGAGACGACGAACCATTGCGTCGCCTGCGCATTCCAGTCCTGGTCCGGGGCGTTCGGCGCCGTTGCCGTCAATGCATAGACGCCGGGCTTGCGTTCGGGCAGTGCCTCATCCACCGGGAAGCTTGTGACGACGTCCTTGTTGAGATCGTTGGCAACATCGATCGAGCCTTGCCAGACCAGTTCGCCGCTCTCGTCTTCGATCCGCTGTGCGCTGTAGCCGTCGAGCTGGGTCAGGAACTGCGAACTCGTCAACAGCGGTGCGATGCCACGATCACCGACGCGGTAGAGCTTGAGATTGGCCGACGTCATGTTAACGGAAACGATCGGGATCCCGCGACGTGCCGTCGACGGCAGGACGAAGCTGTCACCAGTGAAGCGCACGCTGGCGGTGCGATCCTTGACGTAGACATCGAGGCTGACCGGGGCCTCGAGGACCTCGTCGACCGAAGAGGGCAGGCCGGTGCGGAAGGTGATCTTATAATTTTCGCCGTGGGTCAGCCCCTCGACGCAAACCTGCTTGTCCTTGGTTTCGAGCGCTTTGGGGGCAGCACCGTTTAACGTGACGAAGGGCGTGTAGTCCAGGGTCTTGACCAGCGACTCGGAGAATGTCGCGCAGGCGCGTGGATTGGCACTGTCTGCATCGACTGTATGTTCGGTAATGCGGAAGCCTTCAGTCGATTTCAACTGCAGGAACGCGGCCTGGATCTCTCTTGAGTTCACCAGTGCCAGGCTCGCCTTGTAGGCGTTGAGGGCGGCGCGATAATCGGTGTTCTTGTCGAGCGCGGCGGCGAGCACCGAAAGCGCCTCGGCACGGCCCGAGGTTGTCCGCGTCAACTCATAGCCGTTCACTGCGGCCAGTACGGCCTGTCCGTAGATTTCGCTGCCGTTGTTGTCGTCGGTCTTGGCGAAGCTGTCGGCGGCGCGTGCCATTTCCAGCCAGAGATCGGCGTTGTCAGGGGCAAGTGCGAGCGCACTGCGGAAGGACTTTACAGCGTCGATGACATTGCCTGCCGTCAGGTCGAGGCGGCCGTTGGCGATCAGGCTGTCGGCGCTCTGGCCCTGTTGATCGTCGGCCACTTCAAGGTTGGCCCTGTCGTTGCGCGCCTGTTGGATGACATCGCCGGACAGGAAGCTGAGGCGGGGGGCGGCGCCGATATCCGGCTCCTGCGTTGCGGCGGTCTCGACGATCTTGCCGGCGATGGCGCCGGGGAAGGCGTTCATCGTCTTGAAATCGGACTTCAGGAAGCACCACTTCACCTTCGGATTGTAGGTGAAGGCTCTGCAGGACTTATCGCCGATGCAGGATGCCTTGCACTGATCGAGCGTAAGGTTCTGTTCGGTCCGCAGATCGAAGCCGAAGTAGTCGGCGTCCTGGATCGTCTGGATCTCGCGTTTCGTGTCTGCCGCGAGCGCGGGAGGGCTTGCGATGATCGATGCGAGAGCAACGGCGGCAATGGCGAAAAACGCGCGTACAGACATAGGTCCCCCCAAGGTGCTGGCGCTGGTCCGGGGTGCACTCTCCGCACTCCACAACCGGTTGTCAACTCGGCCAAAACGTTGTTTCGGAATGGGACACACGATGCCGTAGCGCGCTCACATGGGCGTGAGATGCCGGCCTTTGATTTGCATGGTTGAAGGCGCGCCAGAAAGGGTCAGCAGCGACGACGGAATGCTCAGTTCGAGCTGGATGACACTGCCCCACGCCACTGCTGGGACCTTTCGTTGCCCAGAATTACGCTGTCAGACCACAGAAGGTGTTTCCTTCTTAGTTTTTATCCCCCCACTCATCCAATGAGCTAAGGCGACGTCCTGTTTTCGGCGAGCTACCCTAGCTGCGGCATCATTCTGATGGGAGTGCTAGAAAATGGACGTTGCCGCAGCTCGTAATCTTTTCGTCAATGGCGATCGATCACTGTCAGCCCGTATCAGGCTGAAGCGCTGGGAAATGATGCTCAAGCTCATGCCTGATCTCCCTCGGATGAAAATCCTCGACCTCGGCGGGACGAGAAACTGGTGGCTCAAAGCGCCATTCCAACCGCCTCAGGTTACAATCGTCAATCTGGACATCGACGAACAGGCGGGAAGACTTACTACGATTCGGGGCGATGCCTGCGAAGCTGATCGCCTGCTTACCGATCAGACTTTTGACTTGGTATTTTCAAACAGCCTGATCGAACATGTGGGTGGTCATCACGCATGGTCAAAGCTTGCCCATGTCGCCAGAAAGATGGCACCGCGGTACCTTATCCAAACCCCCTATCGATATTTCCCGGTAGAGCCTCACTGGTTGTTGCCGGGAATGCAGTTCTTGCCCCTACCGTTGCGCTACAAGGCTGCAATATGGTGGCCTCTAGGGCACACTTGGGGCTGGCCAAAGCCCCAGACCCTCGACGAGGTATTGTCGACACAACTGCTCACAGCAACGGAGATGCGCCGGTACTTTCCGGATGCCGAGCTGCATTGGGAGAAGTTATTCGGTCTTCCGAAATCAATGATCGTCGTGAGATAAGAACCGATTCCTTCATACGATGGTCCCCGCTGAGCGTGCCGTACGCCGTAAAGCGAAAGCGGTGGCTGCTTCTCGGACGGTGAACTTGCATTGCGAGGGGTTGATTGTGAGCTGAGACTGAAGATTAAGGAGCTCAAGCGCGACATTCAGGGGGGCGCCAGAGCGCAAGACACGCCTTCTCCGCGCAATTTCCGCAGCGAACCCGCTCTTACTTTTGAGACAAACGGTTGATTTCCCGGCAAAATCCATCGGATCTTACGTGCGCTGCGGCTTGCTGTTAACGATTTGTCAATATTAACAGTGATTTGACCCTGAACTATTTCGCTCCAACCCGGAACATATCGGCCCAAGCGCCGTTACCTCTTCGCCAACCTGCAGTTGGGCATAACCAGTGCGGTGAAAAGGGTAGAACAAGGGACGATACATGGACAGCGATGTCGAAAGCAAACCACGGACAAACCGGGTTGCCAGTCAAAGCGTCTTGATCGTTGAGGATGAGTTCCTCATTGCCATCGACCTTGAATCGACTGTCAAGGACATGGGGCTCGACGTGATCGGTCTTGCAACCGACAAGGAGCAAGCGCTGAGGCTGGCGCCGATGGCAGATATCGCGTTTGTCGATGTCAATCTGGCTGACGGGGCGACGGGCCCCGAAATCGGCAGACGTCTCGTCGAGGAATTCGGTGTGACGGTGGTTTTCATGACCGGCAACCCGGAAGCGGTCGCCGGACGATTTCAGGGGGCGCTGGGTGTCGTCAGCAAGCCGACAACGCCCGCGATCGTGCAACGCTCGCTAAGGCATGCGCTCGAGGCGCGTGCCACGGCAGAACGGTAGTGGTGTTGACGCAGCCTGAACGTCCAGCTGATCCACAGCGGCAATTACGCCCCTGAGCTCCGCCAATCCTTTGAGCCGGCCGATGCAGGAATAGCCTGGATTGACCTTCTTGGCCTGGTCATCGATCAAAAGGTGGCCATGGTCGGGACGCATCGGAATGATGCTGTCTGCTCTGCCGACCGCGGCCCGGCGGCGCTCCTCCCGGCGCAGCACCGAGATCAGCGAGACCATGTTGGCGTCGCCACCGAGGTGTTCGGATTCGATGAAGGAGCCATCCGGTTCCTTCGTAACATTTCGCAGGTGCGCGAAGTGGATGCGCTCGGCAAAACGGCTCGCCATACCGACGACGTCGTTTCCGTGGCGTGAGCCGTAGGAGCCGGCGCAAAGGGTTATACCGTTGGCAGTGTGATTGACTGCTGAAAGGATGGTCTCGATGTCCTCGGACTTTGATACGACGCGCGGCAGCCCAAACAGCGAGAACGGCGGATCGTCCGGGTGAATTGCCAGGCGCACGTTGTTTTCGGCCGCCACCGGCACGACCTCTTTCAGAAACTCGACCAGATTGCTGCGCATATCGTCGTCCGAGAGATCGTCGAAAGCTGCAATATGCGTGCGAATGGTTTCGCGCGTGTGGCTGTCCTCGCCGCCGGGCAGACCTGCGATAATATTTCTTTCAAGGGTTTGCACATCCTCGTCGCTCATCCCTGCCAGTCGCTCACGCGCCGCCTCGACAAGCGTGGTCTTGTAGCTTTCCTCGGCTGCAGCACGCTTCAAAACAAAGACGTCGTAAGCAATAAAGTCGATCATGTCGAAGCGAAGCGCCAAGCCGCCGACGGGGGTCGGGTAGAGAAGGTTTGTGCGCGTCCAGTCCACGACGGGCATGAAATTGTAGCAGACCACCGGCACGCCGCCTTTGCCGAGATTGGCAAGGCTCTGCTTCCACGCGTCGACATAGCGGCGCCAGTTTTCGTTTCGCAGTTTGATAGCCGAATTGACAGGGATGGACTCGCAGACCGACCAGACCATACCGGCATTTTTCACGAGCGCCATGCGCTCGGCGACGTCGTCGGGGCTCCAGACCCGGCCGTCATAGATGTGGTGGAGGGCGGTTACAATGCCGCGCGCGCCGGCCTGACGAGCATGGGACAATGTGACCGGATCCTGCGGTCCAAACCAGCGCCAACTCTCCAACATTGCAACACCTCCCTAAAATGTTGGACAATTAAGCGCATTTTTCGGGATTGACGCAAGCCGAAAGCGAGCGTTGCCAAAATAAGGCCAACATATTAGGCTTCATAAAAATGGAGGTGCTGCCTGTGGACTCAAGCAATCGCGCTTCGGCTGTGGATGATGTCGTCCGACAAATCCGTGTTCTGATCCGCGAACGGGGGCTCGGCGTGGGCGACGTCTTGCCGAGCGAAGTCGAGCTGGCCACGATGTTCGATTCCAGTCGCAATACGGTGCGCGAAGCCTTCCGCACCTTGAAGGCCTATGGTGTCGCCGAATCCAGGCAAAAGGTCGGCGCCGTCCTGACAGACCAGCATCAGAACGCGATGCGCGATCTTTTCTCCTTCGCCATGGAGATTTCAGTCGACGCCTTCCGCGACATACAGGGATATCGGCGGCTCACTGAAATGAACCTGTTCGATCTGCTTGCTGAACGCCTGACCGACCAGGCTCTTGCCGAGATGGAAGCGGTCAATACAGCCATCCTGACGGCGCAAAACGCCGAGCGTGCCTCCGAGCTTGACTTCCAGTTTCACCGCCTGCTGGTGGACGCGGCCGGCAATCGTACATTGTCGGAAACCTATGGCATGTTGAAGCCGGTCATTCAGCGATTGATGCTTGCGGGCAAATCGCAACGACCGACATTGCAGACGGTTGTGGCCGAGCACTGCGACATTCTTCATGCCCTGCGTGATCGCGACCGGATTGCCTTTGTCTACCATATGGATCGACATCTCAGCGCCGGTCTTGAATTCATTTCTGCCGAGAAGAGTGGGGGAAGCTGATGGGAGAATTCACCGGCAAGATCGCAATCGTCACTGGGACCACTGGCATCGGACGCGCGATCGCGTTGCATCTGGCGCGCGAGGGCGCAGCCGTCGCGTCCCTTGGCATCGATGAAAAGGCGAACAACGAGTTTGCGGAGATCGGTGCCGCAGCGGGTCTGGCCCTTCGTGTCATCCATACGGATGTTTCCATCCCCGCCAACGTGGCGGACGCCGTTGCCGAAGCCGTCGCCGCGTTTGGGGGCGTCGATATCATCGTCAATTCGGCGGCGGTGCATCCTTACGGCAATGCCACGGACACGCCCTTTGAGACTTTCATGCGCTGCATGGCGGTGAACGTCGGCTCCATCCATCTAACGGCGGAATATGGCATACCGGAAATGCGCAAGCGCGGCGGCGGCGCGATCATCAATATCTCGAGCGTACAAGGCTTTGCGTGCCAATCCGGCGTCTCGGCCTACGTCGCGTCGAAGGGGGCGATCCACGCATTGACGCGGGCGATGGCGATCGACTTTGCGGCAGACAATATTCGCGTCGTGTCGATCAGTCCCGGTTCGGTGCGCACACCGATCCTGGAACTCGCTGCGCGCACATTCGAAGGAGAGGAAGCTGACATCGATGCCGTGTTTCGACGTTTCGGCGAAGCGCACCCACTTGGCCGCATTGGTGAGCCCGAAGAGGTGGCCACACTTGCGGCCTTCCTTGCGTCGGACAAGGCTGCGTTCATTACCGGATCGGATCACCGCATCGATGGAGGTTTGACGGCTGGTATCGGCGTGCGCTGAGGGTCGTGCCCGGCCCTTCGGCCGGGCGGTCAACTGCTAAATCAGGCCCGTGAGCAGGCCGACGCCGGCCACTGCAGCAATGCCGCCAGCCGAGCGCATGACAATTGCGCCCTGCTTGCCGATCAGATAACCGAGGGCAATGCCGGCAATGTGCAGCGCTGCCGTCGCCAGCATGAAGCCCGCCGCATAGACGATGCCGCCGGCCGCCGCCGGCATTTCGGAGCCGTGTGCGTATCCGTGAAAGATCGCAAAGAGGCCGGCGACCCCTGCGGCGATGGCGACGGGAGCGCGGATACCAAGCGCGACGACAGCTCCAAGGATGATGACGGAGAACGCGATTCCGGCTTCGACAAAGGGGACCGAAATCCCCATCATGCCGAGTGCGCCGCCGACGGCCATCACCGAGACGAAGGATGTCGGAACGAGCCAGAGCGCACGGCCGCCGAGCTGCCAGGCGAGAACGCCGACAAGAACCATCGCGAGGACGTGATCGACCCCTAAGGCGGGGTGGGTGAAACCGTGAACGAACCCCACCGTTTGTCCAATACCGGTGTGGGCGAAGGCGAGTGATGGAGCAAGGACGCAAGCCGCGATCGCGGCGCTAAGTCGGGAAATCTTTGAAAACATAGGTGGCCCCTACTTTGTGCATGTTGCGCCGAAAATGGCACGCGGGATCAGGGGGATAAAGCGAAAAAATGAGCGACACCGTCATTTGACGTAGGTCGGCTTCCAAAATGTCGAACCCCTCAAGTTGGCTGCAATGTGCCAAACACAGAGACAAGGCCAAGCACGGCGAAGCCCAAGGCTATTTCGGCGCCAGTCGCCCACTTGAGCGGCTGCAGTGATGGGTTGCGAGAGAGTCTCGGGACAAGAAGGTAGCGATTGGTTACCGCAAGCGCGACCAAGACGAACACGATCAGGATCTTGATGCTGAGCAGGAACTGATAGTCGAGCTGCCAATCCAGCGGAGCAGATCCGACGATCAGGATCGTATTGATGATGCCGGTCATGATGACGAGGGCGACCGCAACATGGCCCGCGGTCGAAAACCGCATCAGCGCCGTCCGTGCATCCTGCTGCCATCGCGCGTCGTGGAGCATCGGCAAGATAACGACGACCGGCACTAGCGACCCGAGCCAGGCGCCACCTGACAGGAGATGAAGGCCATCGTTGAGGCGATGCATCGTGCGTAGCCAGTCGCTATTCATCGCGGCATGACCGCTGATCGTGAGGCTGATGAGCAACAACCCGGCGCTGAGCGCGCGGACGCGGTATCTGAACCGGACAGGGGCTAGGCAAGAGGCGACCAGCAGAATGGCGGCACCAGCCTGGGCAATCCAGGCCTGCCCGACATTGGTTCCCGAAAGGATGGAGCTCAACATCTGCGGCGCAAGCGCATCGGCCCAGCCGTTTCCGATCGTTGCCGCTCGCAGCGGGAGATGCGACGCGGTCGTGCCGATGATCAAGAGGGTTGCAAGCGCATACCAATGCCGGAGCCGGCGGCCCACCTGTGCCGCCAAGTCTGCAGGCAGGCTCCAGCAGATGTAAGCTGACGCGCCCCATAGAAATACGGCGGCGCCATCAAACAGGAAGCGGCACAGGATGAGCGCAGCGTCTGGCGTCACGGCTTGACCGTGAAGCCGTAAGTACCGTTGGTCTTATGCCCGTCCGTTGACAGGACATGCCATTCCACCGCGTAAGCGCCCGGGCTCAGCGTTTGCGCAAGAGGGACCATCAGCGTCTTGCCTTCATCCATCAACATAGCGTCGCCGATTTTCACGACAGGCGTGTCTGGGCCGGTGATTTTCACACCGGAGAACTTGATGTTGACCTCTTCTGAGAAGTGGAGGTCGAGTTCGGCGGGGGAGGCAGCGACCGTTGCCTTGTCGGCAGGCACAGTTTTCGTCAGGTGTGCATGCGCGAGGGCCTGCCCGGCAAAGCCGAGGATTGCAACGGCCGACAATGCGACAAGGCTGGAAAGTGTCGACATGTTCTTACTTCCTAGATTCAGACGACGGTTTCGTTAGGGGTAGTAGGCCTATTGCGGTTTGGACATATCCATGCCGCCCATGTCGGAGTGGTGGTCTTTGCCACCGGCTCCCCCAGCGCTTCCAACATCAAATTCAACGTCGACGGAGCCCGCCTTCTCAAATGTTAAGGTTGCCTTGATCATCTCGCCCTCTTTGAAGGGCTTTTCCACATCCATGAACATGACGTGGAAGCCGCCGGGCTTCAACTCGACAGTCTGGCCGGCCGGAATGACAAGCCCACCGGCAACGGAGCGCATGGTCATTACACCGTTGTTGACGCTCATCTGATGGACTTCGGTTGTCGCGGCCCGATCAGACGTGATGCTGACCAGCTTGTCGTCAGTCGAACCGGTGTTGGTCAGCTTCAGGTAGCCGCCACCGACCTTGGCGCCCGGCACCATGGCCCGCGCATGCGGGTGGGCGATGTCGATGTCGCCGACCTTGATGTCATTGGCCGCGGCAACGGCAGTAATTAGACCGGTAAACAGGAGGCCGGCGATGAAGGTTGCAAGCTTTTTCATGATGGCTATTCTCGTTTTGCCGTCACGTGGGTCAGCGGATCCTGCCGGCCTCGTTGACGTGCCTGTGTGTGTGAAATGAGACGATGAGATCTACGAGTGCTCGACCGGCGCACCGGCGAATGACGACCGACAATGTACTGATGTCACGGTCTCGACCGCGGCTCAGGTCTACCCAAAAACCGGAATCTGGGGCGGCGCTCTCGGGCCTTTGTTGGGCGGAAACGGTTCCTCGTTCCTTGCTTCAGGCATCATCGGTAGGGTGACGCCGGTATTGATCCGAAGACTTACGACGTCAGCCGAACTGGGCAACGGCAGGAGAGTCGAGGCAGCAATACGGCATGCCTCACAGCCATGGCTATGCGCTTTTCCATGTTGATCGACGACATGCTTACTGCCGCCAGTGCAGATGACAGGCAGTGTGCCGTCCGGCAGAACGTACTCGGCGAACTCTGCGGGAACAAAGCTGTCTTTGACGAAGGCCGGGGCCTGGTGAGCGAATCCGACAAACAGAAATGCGATGGCGCAAGATATGCGCACCATCCACTGCATGAATGTCGATTGCTTCGGTTTCAACTGCCGCCTCCCGACGACGGGACTGTCTGTGCGGATGACACCAATAAGTCCGATTGCAGCAATTTGAAAGAGGCTCGCTGCAGGGGCTTATCGAGAAAGCGAACGTCACCATCAAATCCAGTTACCGCTCCGGATGATGGGGACTTCGATACGCTGAATGATCAGGTCAATTTTATGGATTGTTTTGCTCGCGCAGGCGCGGCACTAACACCGATAGCCAGTCTTCGGTACGGAGTGAGGATATGTCTAACGGAGTGTGGGATTTCTGGATTGATCGTGGAGGCACGTTCACCGACATTGTGGGCCGCGCACCCGATGGCAGTTTGCATCCGCGAAAGCTTCTTTCCGAAAACCCGGAAGCCTATCGGGACGCAGCGGTTCACGGAATCCGAGGGCTCCTGGGCCTCAAGGAAGAAGATTCCATACCGGCCGATCGCATTGGCGACATTCGCATGGGAACGACGGTTGCCACAAATGCGCTTCTGGAACGCAAGGGCGACAGGGTGCTATTGCTGATCACGAAGGGATTCCGTGACGCGCTCCGCATCGCCTACCAGGCGCGCCCCGATATTTTTGCCAAGGAAATCATTCTACCAGAACAACTTTATGAGCGTGTCGTCGAAGTCGACGAGCGTGTGCGCGTGGATGGTTCGATCGAGGTGCCGCTTGAGACCTCCAGTGTCGAGGCGGCGATCGCAACAGCGAGGGCCGATGGTTTCGATGCCGTCGCCATCGTGTTCATGCACGCCTACAAGTTTCCCCAGCATGAAACAGTGGTCGCACAGCTGTGCCGGGCGGCGGGCTTCAAGCAGATTTCAGTGAGCCACGAAGTCTCTCCGCTGCTCAAGTTGGTCGGCCGCGGCGATACGACTGTCGTGGACGCTTACCTTTCACCGATCCTGTCGCGTTACGTCCAAGAGGTGGCTGGCGATTTGGGCGTGGCACGTGCCGGGAATGCGTCGCCGCGTCTCAGTTTCATGATGTCATCGGGTGGCCTGACTGCTGCAGATATGTTCCGGGGTAAGGACGCACTCCTCTCCGGACCGGCCGGGGGCGTGGTCGGAATGGTGGAGACTGCAAAGCTTGCCGGTTTCGACAAGGTCATCGGTTTCGACATGGGGGGAACCTCAACCGATGTCGCCCACTATGCCGGCGAGTATGAACGTGCCTTCGAGACCGAAGTTGCAGGGGTTCGCGTAAGGGCGCCGATGATGCGCATTCACACGGTCGCCGCCGGCGGCGGCTCCATCCTTCATTTTGAAGCTGGTCGTTTTCGCGTTGGCCCCGATTCGGCCGGCGCCAACCCGGGCCCAGCCTGCTATCGTCGCGGCGGTCGGCTGGCGGTAACCGACGCCAACGTCATGCTTGGCAAGCTGCAGCCAGACCTGTTTCCCGCAATCTTCGGGCCCGGCCAGAACGAGCCGCTGGACATTGAGGCCGTGCGCCAAAGATTCGAGGACCTATCGGTGCAAGCAGCCACCGGGCATAGCGCGGCGAGCGTTGCGGAAGGCTTCATCAAGATCGCAGTTGAAAATATGGCCAACGCCATCAAGAAGATTTCGGTGCAGCGTGGTTACGACGTGACCGGCTACCTGCTGAACTGCTTCGGCGGTGCCGGCGGCCAGCATGCATGCCTTGTCGCCGATGCTCTCGGGATGTCCACAGTGCTCATCCATCCGTTCTCAGGCCTCCTCTCAGCTTACGGCATGGGCTTGTCA
Organism: Rhizobium sp. 3T7; assembly: GCF_020166565.1. Taxonomy (NCBI): domain Bacteria; kingdom Pseudomonadati; phylum Pseudomonadota; class Alphaproteobacteria; order Hyphomicrobiales; family Rhizobiaceae; genus Rhizobium; species Rhizobium sp. 3T7. The sequence continues at coordinate 310,945 of NZ_JAIQXS010000004.1, read as the reverse complement.
TCGATCTTCGCATCGCGACAGCAAGCATTCATCAAACCCTTATCCGCAGAGGTGCTCCCGGAGCTCGGTCGTTTGATCGAAGCCTTGAGCGTGGACGTTCGCGAAGAATTGGAGGCACAAGGCATTTCCCCCTCTTCAATGGAATTCAGGCCCGTCCTGGACTTGCGCTATGAGGGTACGGATACCGCGCTGCCGGTCGACTTCAGCCTTGGCTCGATATCAGATGCCAGGGCCGACTTCGAGCGGGCGCATAAGGCCCAGTTTGGCTTCATCTACGACGGGAAACCAATTGTCGTTGAATCCGTGGGCGTCGAGGGAACCGATCAATCCGCGGACCGCTATCAGGAGGCAAGTCACGAGGCGACCGCAAGGGTCGCTCATGCTTCTGAAAGCCGTCGCGTATTCTTCGAGGGCGCCTGGTGTGATGCCAGCGTTTTTCAGCGTAAGGATCTCTCCCCCGGTTGCCAAGCGCTCGGCCCAGCACTTGTCATCGAAGCCAATCAAACAATTGTCGTCGAGCCTGGGTGGCAGGCAGAAATCACCTCAAGAAACCACGTGTTGCTGCGCCGTATTGAAAAGAAGAAGACTGCAGCCGCGCTGGGGACTGAGGCCGATCCGATTATGCTGGAGATATTCAACAATCTCTTCATGTCGATCGCCGAACAGATGGGCGTCACGCTGCAAAACACCGCCTATTCCGTCAATATCAAAGAACGGTTGGATTTTTCTTGCGCTGTCTTCGATCGAACCGGCGCGCTGGTAGCCAATGCACCGCATATGCCGGTTCATCTCGGCTCCATGGACCGGTCAGTCGAAACGATCATCAAGTTGAACACAGGCAATATCCACCCGGGTGATGTGTTCGCGCTTAACGCCCCTTACAACGGCGGCACACATCTCCCCGATATAACAGTCGTCACGCCTGTCTTTGACGACGCGGGAACCGAGATCCTGTTTTATGTCGCCTCGCGCGGACATCACGCCGACATAGGAGGAACCGCACCGGGCTCGATGACACCGCTTGCGACGACCGTTGAAGAGGAAGGTGTCCTTTTCGATAACTTCCAACTGGTCGAAGGCGGTCGCTTTCGCGAAGCCGAACTGTTCGAGCTCCTCACAAATCATCGTTATCCGGCGCGCAATCCGCACCAAAACATCGCCGACTTAAAGGCTCAGATTGCCTCGAACGAAAAGGGCGTGGCGGAGTTGCGCAAAATGGTTGCCCATTTTGGCCTATCGGTGGTCGAAGCCTATATGGGGCATGTCCAGGACAATGCGGCCGAAAGTGTGCGTCGTGTCATCGATCGCTTGCCGGACACGGCCCAATACCACTACCCGACCGACACGGGGCAAGTCATCAAGGTCAAGATTACAGTTGATCGCGAGAAACGTGAGGCCACCGTCGATTTTACTGGCACGTCCCAGATTCAGATGAATAACTTCAATGCACCGGAACCGGTCACCCGCGCTGCGGTTCTTTATGCATTCCGTGTGATGGTTGAAGCAAACATCCCGATGAACGCTGGCTGCCTGAGGCCGATAAATATCATCATCCCGGACGGTTGCATGCTAAGGCCTGCCTATCCTGCCGCGGTTGTCGCCGGAAATGTTGAGACGTCGCAGCATGTAACCAACGCGCTCTTCGGGGCCATGGGAGCGATGGCCAATTCGCAGGGGACGATGAACAATCTGACCTTCGGAAATGCCAAGTACCAGTACTACGAAACGATTTGCTCGGGCTCGCCTGCGGGACAGATGAACGACGGGCGCGGCTTTGCCGGGACGGCTGGCGTTCATACTCACATGACAAATTCGCGGCTCACCGACCCCGAGGTGCTGGAACTTCGATTCCCGGTCCTGCTGGAGGACTTCCACATCAGATCGGGCTCGGGCGGAAGCGGCAAATGGAACGCTGGCGACGGCACCGAGCGAACCATTCGGTTTTTGGAGCGGATGGAAAGTGCAATTCTGTCCTCCCACCGCGGCCACCCGCCTCGGGGAATAAACGGGGGCGGCAACGGCCGTGTGGGGGCAACGTGCGTGCGACGGCTGGATGGTAGCGTGGAGGCGCTGAAGGCAAGCGATCAGACGGTATTGGAAGCGGGTGAGGCGATCATCGTCACAACGCCGACCCCCGGCGGCTTCGGAGGCTGACCCCCAGTCCCGCGTGGGAGCGGCTAGCGCGCCTCCAGCGGGGTTCCGTCGTCCCAGACATTGCCGCGCCACGTATTGCCTTCGCCCCCCGTATGAAAGGACGTGGTTGGTCCATAGACGGCGCAGTTGCCATTTGGTCCCCGTTCCCAAACATTGTCGGCAACGACAACGTAGGTCGGGTTGTCCCCGAACGATTTCCCAGGATTCAACCCGAATGACGTGCAAAAGCCGCCTGGAGTTGCGCGGAAGAAATTGCGTTCGAAGCGGAACCTGGTCAGTGCGGAGAAATCGGCGTAAATTTGTGCGCTTCCGGAGCAACCGCCACCCACATCGTTATCGGGTACGTCGCACACGATCGTGTTGTGCCGCAACGTTACGTCATGCCCGCCGTTTGAGAGAAAACCGCCGAGGTGTTGGGGTTTCCCTGGTTGCATATATTGGCCGTGCAACCAAGAATCCTCAACAAGGCACTCCGGCGTGCACTGAATGCTTGTCTGTCCGCCCCTGACCTCCGAGCGCCGCACCGTGACATTGGAGAATCCGATGGCCGGCCCCTGCCATTTCCCGCCGTCGACCTCACTGTCCTCGATCGTCAATGATACGCCTCGTCCGTCAACATCGATGCGCGAGGTCTTGCTTCGCGAGATGACGACGCCGGTTGTCCGGATCACCAGCGGACAGCTGACCGTCTTCGCATCGATGATGGTGTTGGGTTGCGTGATCTCGCAAGGGCCATCGTAGGGCGTCAAGGTAATTCCGGATGGTATTCCGGTATTGTGCGGGCCCGGAAATGCCGCCAGGTCGACCCCTCCTGCCGCCTGCGTTCCCCACCCACCGACTGCGACAACAAGAATGAGTGAAAGCGCAGCATGTGTGTTGCGGTTGTCGATAGGCATTGGAGCTCCTATTTCAAAAGATCGGCGTCGTGCGGCATGCAGGCCTTCTGGTCGCCTAGCTATCGCGGGGCAGGGCCGGCATGGATGCCGGGTTCCATTGAGCGCTCATGCGTGTCGCGCTGGCCCCAAACGCAAGCGATAGCATGATCGATGCCCTGTAGCAGCGAATGAGGGTCAGACCGGTGAAGGCCAGGAGCCGCGCTCTTATTCCATCCAGGCGGTCCGAGCGGCCGATGCGGAACCACTCGGCAGCCGGCGACAGAGCGACGGCTGCCGTGCGAAGCATCCATCGCGGCCACCAGGCGCGCCGCGCGCGAACACGCGCAAAATCGTGAGCCGTGTGTCGCTGCCACTTGCGTGCCAGCTCTGCAAACGTTTTGCGGGCGGGGTGAAAGACGATCATGTCGGGGCAGTACCGCGTCTGATATCCGCAACCCAAGGCCCGCTGGCCCCAGTCGCGGTCTTCAGCAATGTCGATGCCGCCAAATTTGCCCACGGCGGCAAAAACATTTGCTCGCACCGCCAGGTTTCCGGTGCCGGTGAAGCCCTGTTTGGCGATGTATTCCTTCATTCGATAGGCATAGACACTCTCATAAGCTTCCAGAAGCGTCGGGCATACGGGATCTTCAAAGCCGATGCGCACATCGCCCCCGATAATGGTCACGTTCGGGTCAGCAAATTGGCGCTCGATTTCACTGAGCCAAACGCTGCTTGCTCGACAGTCCGCGTCGATAAATGCGAGAATGTCGCCTGTCGCTTTCGATACGCCACGGTTGCGTGCCGGCCCCGGGCCCGGCACCGTCTCCGACAGCAGAACCGTTCCGGGATGAGCTGCGCAAACCCCGGTGGGCAGTTGCTTCGAGCCGTTGTCGACGACAATGATCTCGTAGGGTTGTCGGACGCCGGCCTGGGCTGCGAGAGACGCCAGGCAGGTGCTCAGCAGTTCCGGTTGGTCAAGATGCGGGATAATGACGCTGATCATTGATATCCAGGCTCCTACGAAGCAGGCTTCGATAAGCCCCGAGGTAGCGACGTGATTCCGTCGTCCATCTGAACTCGCGTTCGGCCACGGCCCGGCCCACTGAAGCCATCTCGCTGCAGCGTCGCGGGTCGTCGACGAGGGAGAGAATGCCCTCAGCCAAGGCCATCGGCGTATGCTCGCGCACCACCACAGCCGCGTTTCCGGCGTCGCGTGTGGCTTGTCTGAGATCGAATTGAACGATCGGCAAACCGAGCATCATGTATTCAAAGACCTTGTTCATCGAAAGCTTGTCATTGAAGTCATTCGGGGGGTCGGGAATGACGCCCACATCCAGCGCCGAAAGGTGCGCCATCAGAGGTTGACCGGTCAGATAACCGCTGAAGCGTAGGACGTGATTGAGGCCCAACTCGGTGGCCATCGCCCGCAGGCGCGGCAGTTCAGGGCCGTCGCCGATGATCAGGCCGTGAACATCGTTGCGCTTGCGGACGTGGACGATCTCTGCCAGGGCGCGAACGAGGGATTCCACCCCGTCCTGCTCGCCCATGATACCAATATAGCCGATCAGATGTTTGCCGGGTATGACCAGGGACGGGTCGGCAATGGTGCGGCGGAAGCGCGACGCTTCGGGATAGCTCTTGACGACAATCACGCGATCAGGCGCCATGCCGCCACGCGAGATTGCGATATCCCTGAACGTTTCGTTCGTGGCGATGCTGGCATCTGCCATTTTGAAGGTTTGCTTCTCGAAGAAACAGAGGAGGCGATAAAGGATGTCCTTCCGCCCGAACTTCGTCACGTAGAGTTCGGGGCTGAGATCGTGGTGGTCGAACACAAAGCGCGTGCCAAATAGAAGTTTGTGTACGAGCGCGACGAGAAACATCAGGTCGGGAGGGTTGCAGGCCTGAATGGCATCGATCGACTGTCGGTGCCGGACGTGAAACGACAGACGCATCTGATGGAAGAGAGCCATCCAATATTCCCGAAGATAGCCGGCGGCGGACTTCGCCTCGCGAAGTGGATGCCGGTAGATGTGCACGCCGTTCAGCACCTCGTAGCTCTTGTCGTGTCCCTTCCCTTGCGGGCAGATGACGGAAACGTCGAACCCGGCTTCAACGAGCGCCTGTGCTTCCTGCCAGACTCGGCGATCGAAGGGGACCGGTAAGTTCTCGACCAAGATTAGAATGTGGTTTTTCCTAGAAATGGCGGCCTCCCGTGTGTTCATTGAGCGGGTTTGTGCCTCAATTCAAATCTCTTCAGAGGAAATTCTCCAGTTAGCAAACGGGATAGTCGAGCGGATCTTTTGTGTATATCCGCTTCAGCCATAAGGGTATCTACCAAGTTGGACGGTTATACTTGTAAAACAATGGTCCGGATTTGATGGTGTTTGTAACGAGTACTAGGGGAATTTTTAGAAAGTGGCGCGATCCGTTCTCCAAGCTGACGATCAAAGAGCAACGGTGCGCCCCATCACCGTCGATGACGTGGATCGGGTCGCATCTTTCCTTCACGAGGAGCTAAACGCCCGCCTAACGCCGGCCTCTTGGGCGCAGGCCATTCGTCCGGGCTGGCAAAGCGAGGCTCCAAACCACGGCTTCATGCTACTCTCCGGGGGGCACATCGTTGGCGCGCACGTCGCCTTCTACTCGCAGCGCATCGTTGACGGACAGAACGAGAAATTCTGCAACCTTGCTGCGTGGTGCGTGCTTGATACTTATCGTGCCCACGGCCTGCGCCTGTTAAAGGCGCTGCTCGATCAGCCTGGCTACAGCTTCACTGATCTGTCACCAAGCGGCAATGTCGTTCCGCTCAATCGTCGCCTGAAGTTCCAGGCACTTAACACGGCTGCCGCGCTGGCGGTCAATCTGCCGTGGCCGAGATGGAGAAGCGGCGTGCGCATCGTCGATCATCCCGCCTTGATGCAGACCTACCTGTCTGGTCGGGACCTCGAGATCTACAAGGACCATGTCAGTGCGCCGGCTGCGCATCATCTGGTCATCGTCAAAGGGCATCGAAGCTGCTACGTGATCTTCCGCAAGGATACGCGCAAGGGCTTGCGCCTGTTCGCTTCGATCCTGCACGTCGGGGATAGATCACTGTTTTCAGAGACCGCCTGGCATTTGCGCAGCTACTTGCTGACGCGCTTCGGTCTGCCGGCCACGCTGATTGAGGAACGGTTCGCGAGCGCCCCGCTGTTCTTGTCACTACCGCTCAAATCGCCGCGTCCGAAGATGATCTTGAGCAGCCGGGTGAGGCCAAGTCAGGTCGATTACCTTTACAGCGAACTCACGTGCGTGCCTTGGTAGACGTTGGGGCGAAGATGCGATCACCGGTCAACATCAATCTTTCTGATCTCCTTCGCAACGGAGCAGCCCGCCATGGATCCGCCCCGGCTGTCACCTTCAAGGCGACCACCCTCAGCTATGAAGAGATGTGGCACTATGTCCTCGGCTTCACATCCGCGCTCAATCGGCTCGGCGTCGCTCGCGGCGATCGGGTGGCGGTGCTGCTCGACAAGCGCGTTGAAACAGTCGTGACGATATTTGGGACGGCGGCCGCGAATTGCGTTACCGTGCCAATCAATCCGCTACTGCGACCGCAGCAGGTCGCCTATATCCTTGCCGATTGCGATGTTCGGGTACTTGTGACCTCGCCAGACCGGCTGGCGCAACTGCGAGAGTTCGTCGACAGCGACAGCGCCCTTCAGCATGTTATCCTTGTCGATGCGCCAGCTGGCAACGAGAGCACCACCCCGAGTGCGCCACGGCGCCTCCATTCCTGGACAGAGCAGGTCGTGGCCTCGCAAGGCGAGGGATCAAGACCTGCGGGCGTCGACAGCGACGTTGCCGCAATTCTTTACACTTCCGGGAGCACCGGGAAGCCAAAGGGCGTGGTTCTCAGCCACCGCAACATGATCGTGGGCGCCGAGAGCGTCAGTCACTATCTCGGCAATGGAGAGCACGATACCATTTTGTCAGTTCTGCCGTTGAGTTTCGACGCGGGCCTGAGCCAATTGACGACGGCCTTTCATTCCGGTGCCCACCTGGTGTTGATGAACTATCTCCTCCCTTCCGATGTGGTGCGGCTGTGCGAGAGGCATAGGATAACGGGAATTACTGGTGTTCCGCCGTTTTGGATCCAAGTCTGCGATCTGGCGTGGCCGCCTGAGGTGGCTGCTCGACTGCGCTACTTCGCCAATACCGGTGGTCGCATGCCCAAGGCGACGCTCGAACGGCTGCGATCGGCCTTCCCGAACGCACTGCCCTACCTGATGTATGGACTGACAGAGGCATTCCGATCGACCTATCTCGATCCGGCTGAAATAGACCGCCGGCCGGATTCAATCGGCAAGGCGATTCCGAACGCAGAGATCCTCGTCGTGCGGCCAGACGGATCGCTTTGCGACCCGGGAGAGCCAGGGGAGCTGGTGCATAGGGGGCCGCTTGTGGCCCTCGGATACTGGAACGATCCAGTCCGCACTGGCGAACGCTTCAAGCCATGGCCGGGCACTGTCGCCAGTTGGAAGCAGCCTGAAATGGCGGTTTTTTCTGGCGACACGGTCGTGCGGGATGATGAAGGCTTTCTCTACTTCGTCGGTCGGCGCGATGAGATGATCAAGACGTCTGGCTATCGTGTCAGTCCGACAGAAATCGAGGAGGTTGCCTACGCGACAGGCCTTGCACGTGACGCGGTTGCCATGGGCGTCGATGACCAAGCGCTTGGGCAGCGCATTGTCCTCGTCGCCAGCCCGGTATCCGAAACGCTGGACGTTGCCGCCCTGCTGACCGCGTTCAGGCGCCAGCTGCCGCAATACATGGTGCCGTCCAAGGTCATAGAGATGACGTCTATTCCGACAAATCCAAACGGCAAGTTCGACCGTGTACTGTTGAGGGAGCAACTGGGTTCGTGAGCGTACATCCTTCCATTGGCATGTTCGATGTTGCCGAAGACTGTCTGGCGGTCGGCGGCATACCCCTTGACCGTTTGACCGAGCGCGTCGGGACAACGCCGTTTTTCGCGTATGACCGTCGACTGATCAACTCGCGCATTTCCTATCTTCGCTCTGTTCTGCCGAAGGACGTGAAGCTCAGTTACGCGGTCAAAGCCAATCCGATGCCGGCACTGGTCCAGCATATGGCTGGACTTGTCGATTCCTTCGACGTTGCCTCGGCATATGAGATGAAGACGGCGCTGGACACGGTCGTGCCGCCATCCAACATCAGTTTTGCTGGCCCCGGCAAAACATCGCAGGAACTTTCCCAAGCCGTGGCCGCCGGCGTGACCATTGAGATGGAGTCAGCGGGCGAAGCCATGCGCATCGTTGAAGCCGGCAACCGCCTTGGAATCCGGCCGCGCGTCGCGCTGAGGGTCAACCCGGACTATCAGGTCAAGGGTTCCGGAATGAAGATGGGCGGCGGTTCGCAACAGTTCGGCATCGATGCCGAAGAGGTGCCGACGCTGCTTCGCCATCTCGCAAGCGCTGACCTCGACTTCGTCGGTTTCCACGTGTTTGCCGGCTCTCAAAACTTGCATGCCGACATTCTTTGCGATGCCTTGTCCCACAATGTCGAGCTGCTACTCAAGCTTGCCGAAACGTGCGGATATCCTGTTCGCTATCTCAACCTTGGCGGTGGCTTTGGAATTCCTTATTTCGAGAAGGATCAACCACTTGACCTCGTGCCGGTTGGGCGGAGACTGAGCGACCTGGTTGACGGCGCAATTCGCCCGGCTCTGCCGGACGCACGCGTGGTGATAGAGCTCGGCCGTTACCTTGTCGGTGAATCTGGAGTCTATGTGACGCGCGTCGTCGACCGAAAGGTGTCGCGCGGCCGGACCTATCTGGTTGTCGATGGCGGGCTTCACCATCAACTGGCCGCCTCCGGTAACTTTGGTCAGGTCATTCGTCGCAACTATCCGCTCATCATCGGCAACAGGATGGGCGTGGAGGACCGCGAGACGGTGTCGGTGGTCGGCTGCCTTTGCACGCCGCTCGACCTGCTCGGGGAGAACGTATGCCTGCCGCCGGCCCAGGTCGGCGATCTGGTGGTCATTTTCCAGGCTGGTGCCTACGGCTTGACGGCCAGCCCAACCGCATTTCTCGGGCATCCGATGCCACCGGAGATCCTTGTCTAGTAAGCTTCAGATCCACGCTATTCATTAGAAACGGTGAGGTACCATGAATTCTACAACATTCGAATCGGTCAAGGACGTGATCGCAGATACGCTTGGTATCGCCGACCGCGCCCGCATCGCGGAAGCCTCCACGCCGTTGTTCGGCAACATCCCCGAACTCGATTCCTTCGCGGTGCTAAGTCTGGCATCGGCGCTGGAGTCCAGGTTCGGATTCCAGATTGACGACGATGATTTCACCGGCGAGATTTTCGAGACAGTCGGCTCACTCGCGGCGTTTGTCGATCGGCATCGAACGCATTGACGCTTGGCCATCCGGGCGCTGTTGCATAGGTGCGGAGGTTGAGGGACTTGGGCAGGGAGCATGGGGCAACCATGGATATTGTCGAAACATCGCCGGACGACAAAGGTGGGCTTGCGGTCATCATCGTCACCTATAACAGTGCCGAGGCTTTGCCGGCTTTGCTTGACTCGCTTGCAGATGGACTTCGCGGCATCGAGCAGTTCGAGGTAGTCGTCGCCGACAACAATTCGCACGATGGCTCCTCGGATCTTGCCGCGGCCCATCCCATTGGAGCACGGGTGATCCGCATGGGGTGGAATGCCGGCTATGCCGCGGCGATCAACGCGGCTGCTGCAACCGTTCGCCAAGGCGTCAGCCTGCTCGTTCTCAATCCGGATCTGCGACTTTATCCAGACGCGGCAAAACCGCTCGTCGAGCATCTGGCAAGCCCGGGTGTCGGCGTGGTTGTGCCTATCAATTACAAGCAGGATGGCAGCGTCGACCCAACGCTGCGTCGCGAGCCCTCGGTTCTGAGCGCCTGGGCAGAGGCGGTTCTGGGCGGAAGCCTGGCAGCGAGGGTAGGATGGGGAGAAATTGTCGATTTGTCCGCGCGCTACGGCAGCTGCGGTGCCGCCGAATGGGCAACCGGGTCGGCGCTTCTCATATCCGCGCAAGCACGCAGGATCGTCGGTGAGTGGGACGAATCGTTCTTCCTCTATAGCGAGGAAGTCGACTATCAGCGACGGGTGCGAGAGGCTGGCCTTTCGATTGTCTTTGAACCGCAGGCAAAGGTCATGCATGCTGGTGGTGGTAGCGGCAGCAGTCCGCGGTTGTTCGCGCTGATGACTGCGAACCGAATTCGCTACTATCGCCGACATCACGGACGGCTTAAAGCGGCGTTGTTCGCTTCGGGAATCGCCTTCGGGCAGATGCTTCGATGCTGGCGCGGGTCAACACACCGCGCCGGACTAGGTGGCGCATTGCGGCCTTCCGGGGCGCTATCGCAATTCCGGGCGACGGCCCGAGCCTGAGTTGGAGAAGCCATGAAGCGCCGGATTTTGACGTTTCACGGAGTAGGTGAGCCTGAGCGACTTCTCGATCCGGGGGAAGCTGATTACTGGATTGGCCTTGACCGGTTCTGCGATATTCTGGATCGCGTCTGCCACCACGTCGATCGAGACAAGCTTCTGATCACCTTTGATGATGGCAACCTGTCAGATCTTCGCCTTGCGGCGCCGGAACTATGCCGGCGGGGTCTGGACGCGGAATTCTTCGTGCTAACCGGGAGACTGGGCAAGACAGGCTCGCTCGATCGAGACGACGTTCGATGCCTTTTGAAGATGGGCATGCGTGTCGGCAGTCATGGGATCGACCACCGCGATTGGTCGGGTCTGTCGGATGGCGAACTCGAATGGGAACTGGGCCAGTCGAAGCGTCTGCTCGAGGAGATTTGCGGCCATCGCTTGCATTCGGCCTCTACCCCATTCGGTCGCTATAATCGCGCGACACTGGCGAAGCTGCGCGCTTGTGGCTACGAAACCGTCTATTCGAGCGACGGCGGCGACACCACGACCGGTCGATTCCTGCAGGCCCGCACCTCGATACGCAGCAGCATGACAGATGCGATGATCGATCAAATCTTGGATGGTCACCTGCCCGCCATGAGGCGGCTCCGCAGAGCCGCGCGTATGACTATCAGCGCTTGGTCGTAGGACATCGTATATTCCCAGCCATCGCCATGAAGGCCACAAGCGCTCAAAATCAATAACCAGCCAGTTGCTTGGCCTTTCGATACGCGCGCGCAGGATTTTTGATGGCCGTGACTGCCGGTCGCAGCAGATCCCGGAAATCGCCATAACGGTTTATCGGTATCTGCGAGATCTCCCTCCAAGTCTCGGCAATCCGCGCAAAATAGACATCGCCGTTGCGTCGCATCTGCGGCGGCAGCGACAGCATGTCGGTGTAGTTTGCCCGCGATATCATCGGGTGGATCTCGGCCTGACGCGGCTTCACATAGGAATCGCAGAACCCCCAGGAGCTCATCCTGAGTTCCAGATAGGCAAGGTCCAGCTTCAGCAGTGTACCGAACGGTGGAAGCGCGCCGAGCCAGGTTTCGACGGCCTCGATAATCTCGCTCTCAGGCGGCAGTTTTAGACGGCTCACGATACCACGCGTGTCAAGGCCAGTGCCGTCCTCCGCGTTGAGCCATAGGAAACCGCGCCCAACCTCACCGCCGAGGCCGCCGATGAAGTATTTGCCTTCCAGAGGCCGGACGCTTGGATGCATTTTGACATTGTTACCTCCCACACAATGTCCGGTTCTGACCTGCCAGAGGTTGGCCTCCTCCGCCGTCGCCTCACGATAAGGCAGCACAGTGTGAGCAAGCCCGAAACGCCGCGCAAGCCGCGTAGCGCAACCGACGTCAACGTCGGCACCTGGCGCATTGACAGTCACGAAGGACACGTTGTCGAGCAGGTTTCGGCAGCACGCGAGCAACAGGCGCGAGTCATGGCCGGCTGTCAATCCGACACTCACCTGTCCAGTGCGGCTCAAGATTTCGATCGTATCCGTGACGCGCGAAAACAGTCGTGCGCAGGTGGCCGTCGGATCGAGCGCCGGTTCGATCGCAGCTGCAGGCCAGTGACGCTTCGCGATCCAACGATCGAGGTCGAGATAGTGATTGCAAATGAGGCGGTGGATGCCGACATGCGCGGTGAGGTCCCCTGTAAACCAGCCGGCGTTCGGGACATCGACTGCCTTATAGAGCCGCGTGCGAAAGCGACGCCGGTATTCAGCGGGGTCAAGAAGTACGGCTGCCGTAGCACCAGCCACCTGTGCCTCGGCGTCATATACCACCGAGAGCGTGCCGTTCGCGTCGAGATAGATGCGGTGAAATTTCTCGGTACACAGAATAAAAACGAAGCTGCCGGTTAGCCGGTAAATCGTGCTTTCAACGAAGGCATCAATATCCATGGTCTCGTCGACGACGGTATCCACCACATGGCGCTGGAAGACAAGACGGCGTTGTTCCAGGTCGATCGGCGTGCCGATCAAGATCCCGATTTGTTTGCCGGCCGCGTCCTGGACCTGAATGCTTTTCGTGGTCGGCGACAGGTTGACGAATAGAGGTCCAATACGGAGTTGCCGCCAACCCGCGAAAGGCGGTTTTGCTTGCGCCGAAATGATGAATTGTCCGTCGAATTGGTCTGATGCCGGCAACACTGGCTCGCCCTTCTGTCCCCCGATCGGGCGCGCTTACGCAGACCCGCCTTCGGAGAGTATAAGCGATCGCCTGCAAGACGGTAAGCGCCACCGGTATCCTCTTTTGGGCGATGCGAGAGCACCAGAAAGAATAAGCGAAAGATTTAACGGTTCAGACTAGTATTGCTTAAAGTAAAACAAGCCAGTTGTGCTTGCAGATTGGGCGTATATCAGGCCGTTGGGCATTCATGACGATAGTGCACCGCTATAAACCCGTCGATCGACCATTTCGAAGGCCCGAGATATCAAGGCAGGTGGCGCCAGCGAGGGTGGGGCAATCCAACCACGGGCTTGCCCTGCCGGTGAAGCTCTTCCTGGTGGGCTTGATCCTGCCATGGATCATTCCGCTTGGTTCCCTCAATCTATCGGCCTATCGGATCGTGTTGTTGGTGGCATTCGTGCCATGCTCTGTGCTCTGGATGCAGGGCAGGGCCGGACGCATTCGTCTCCCCGATCTGGGGCTGATGCTGTTCAGCCTTTGGGCCGCGGTCGGACTTGCCGTCGTCCACGGCGTAGGTCCAGCAATTCAACCGGGTGGCATGCTGTTCATCGAGGGCATGGGCTCCTACTTGATGGCTCGCTGCTTCATTCGAACGCCTGATGATTTTCGTAGTATGGTGATGTTCGCAGCGAAGCTGCTCGTCTGCTTGTTGCCGTTCTGCCTCTACGAGTGGTTGACTGGGCACAAGCCGCTCCTGACGATCCTTGGTACCATTTTTCCCACGGTAGAGATCACCAGGATGTATCCACGCATGGGCTTATGGCGCGTGCAGGGCCCATTTAGCCATTCGATCCTGTACGGCGTGTTCTGCGCTAGCATGTTTGTTCTGACAAGCCGCGTATCATCCCGCTCATCAGGTTTCACTGCGGTGTTCCTGACATCCGTGGTTGGCAGCAGCGCTGTCCTTTCAATGTCGTCAGCCCCGATCGCCGGACTTACCTTGCAGATTGCCCTTTTAATCTGGGACAGATTGCTACGTGGCTTCCCGGGACGTTGGAAGCTACTGTGGGCGCTCGCAATCCTTGGCTTCGTTGCTATCGAGTTTGGCTCCAACCAAACGCCGGCGCAGTTTTACGTCTCACATTTCACCTTCGAGCAGCAGACTGGCTGGTACCGGATGTGGATCTGGGAGTATGGCACGGCCTCGGTCGAAAAGCACCCGATCTTCGGAATTGGTCTTGGCGACTGGGCGCGTCCGGCCTGGATGGTGAGCGATAGCATAGACAATTTCTGGCTTATTTTGGCAATGCGGCACGGCATCCCTGGCGTTACACTTATGGTGTTGTCCTGGTTAGGCCTGTGGTTTGCGATTGCGCGCAAGAAGGATTTGGGGCCTGACGTCGCCTCCTATCGCACCGCCTACCTCATTTGCATGGCAAGCTTCGTTTTCGTCGGCTCCACCGTGCATTTCTGGAGTGCAACATATGCGTGGTTTTTCTTCCTGGGCGGAGCCGGCGCCTGGATCCTGGATTCGCCTGGTCATGAAAACCCGTCAGGCCGCACAGTCAATGACCGCGCTGCCGGGGGAGCACCAATGCGTGTCAGGCGCCCTGCAACGCGCCCATAAGTCCATTTTTTCTAAGCGATATATCGATCAGTCGGGAACGCGGGCGGACACTCCAAGTGAAGAACGCAGGATCTGCCATCCCCGGCGTCCGATAGCCTTATGCAGATGCAGTCGCAGCCACGGCAGGCTGAATCGAATGGTCGGGTATAGAGCAAGTGCAAATTCGGCCAGTTGGCGGGAGATATCGGATTCACGCTCATCAAGGGCGGCTGCGGCCTGGAGCGATGCGTTCACGGCAAGATCTCGCAGCAATATCGTTCGAAATTGCTCGACGTCTGACCGCGTCGAGCCGACACGTTCTAGAAAGTGTTCAATCGCCGCCTGCCTTTGTTGGAGATCCGGAAGGCGGGCCGATGAGTAGGAACGTGACATATTATGCGAGTGCATGCGGTAGGCAGCCTGAGGGGCGCCAACGAACCCCACAGGTCCTTCGGCCGACAGATTGAGCCACATTGCCATGTCGCCGGCGTGTGGGAGATGATGAGAATAACCGCCGACCTTCTTCTGTACCGCGGTTTTCACGATCGCGGTCGGCGTTGGAACAATGTTCCTGCCTTCCATAGCCTTGATGAAGTCCGCGCAGGCGAACACTTTCGTGGTGTCGCTGAATGCGGTTCCAAACGGTTTGCGCGCGACCTGCGTCCCATCGTCGTAGGCCAAAATCGCATCCCCAAAGGCAAAGCTCATGTCTGGATGCGCTCTATGCAATTCGGCGGCACGCGAGAGCGCACCGGCAAGCAGATAGTCGTCCGCGGATAGAAGGAGGAAAAGGTCGGCCTTGGTCCACTCGATCCCTTCGTTGTAGGTCGTTATGTGTCCTTTGTTTCTTGTGTGACGAACAAACTCAATCCGGTTGTCCTGACGAGCGAGTTCCTCTGCGATCTCAGGTGAGTCGTCAGGCGAGGCGTCATCGATGATGAGCAACCTTACCGCGACATCTTGTTGGGTGGTGACGCTGTCGACGCATTGTTTGAGAAATTTGCCGTAGCGATAGCAGGGGATCACAACATCGACAGTGGTCATGTTCGCCTCTTTATAACGAGATTGAGATCGGAAAGGTCCGTCGAGATCGTGATCTGGCGGCATCCGCGGCGATCGCGTTGCGAATTGCGGTGTCAACAGCTGCCCCGGCGATATCCCAGGACGTCGACTTGACACTGTCGGCAGCTCTTTGCGCCGCGTGACCAAAGTTTGGCATTGTGACGATAGCTTCCAGTGTTTCGGCAAGCGCATGCGGCAGCAGCGCGGCGTATCGGACATAAGCATTGTCCAGCACGATGCGATTGTGATCCGCTTCGTTGACGACTGGTATGCAGCCGCAGGCAAGCATTTCATGAGGCACGAGTGAGACGTTCGTCAACGAGAGGCTTAACCCTGCAAAACTGCGATTGTAGATCTGGTTGAGCTTGTCCGGAGAGACCAGGCCGTGGTTGGTGAACTTGAAGGGAAGGCTTCCCATTGGCTGGCCAAACAGGTGCAACTCGATTTCAGGCTGCCGCTTGGAAAACAGCTCGAGTGCAAGCAGCCCAATCTCGACCGCACGGCGCGGGGTGCCTGCCCTCGCATAGAAGGCAATGCCGGAGCGTTGCGAATTGGCATCAAAGCGATAGCGTGCGGTATCGCACCCGAATGGAAACCAGTCCGCGTCCATTCCGAACTCGCGCGTGAGCTTTTCCGAGAGCCAACGTCCCGCGGTGATCCCGTGGAATCCCATTCTGTAGGTGGTCTCTGCCAGAGCGCTGTTGGTGCCCACGGGGTAGAAGTACGGTTCATAATCCTGGATGAAATAGAACCTTTTGCCGGAGCACGACGCGTTGAACGCGGCATAGGCAGTGGGCCAGCACGTTGCTATGACGCCGTGGGCATCCTTCATGCCATGGCGAATGTCCTGGATCTCGCAGGTCAGTCCATAGTGAGACCGTGCCAGGTCCTGATAGTATTTGCCGTCACCGCCATAGGGGTCATAAAAGTACACGCGGTTTCGGTAGCCGGCTGCCTGAAGATATTTAAGTGTACGAAATATCGTCGTGTGGCCCCCCGATCCGGGTCCAGCAGGGCCCACGATCCAGTTTAGCTCGATTGGCTGGCCGTCGTTTATGACAGGGATGGTTTGGTGTTGCGGCTTCGACAGGTCGGCCTGCAGGACATCCGATGGAAAAACGTGCCACATAAATGTCTTGGGTCGAATTGCGTCCGACAGCTTGGTCCTGATTTTGTCGGTAAGCCCGCCCGGCCCCTCATCGGACACAAGGCGCTTGATCTGACGCGTACGACGGTTCAGCTGCGTGCGTGCTGTCGTCACGATCGCAATTGCCGACGTGAGGAGACTGACGCCCGAAAACTTCTTTGATTTAAGTGGCAATCGTGCCGTCTCCATGCCCAATGCGGTTTTTACGCTCGCCTGCCGCGACGGTGTCTTTCCGCCTGGTCAATTGCGTCTGCATGACAAATTTCTATCCTATTCTATAAATTACTTTCGCTACGCAATGTAAAACTGGCAAATTGATTTCACGCGTACTCCTTTCGATCTATAGAATACCGATTTTTGTTTTCTTTACTCGAAGGATAAAAAAAGACTTCTTTGTCTTCAGTACATTGTTCAGCTGGGGGCGCGTTTTATGCTCGAGGTAAATGACGATCCGCTGGGATCAAGCGGTTGCTACGCGAGGCGGATGCCATGATCGCACAAAGCGTAAGGCTGGGCGATGACGTCGTGATCCATCATCCAGATCTCGTAAATCTTTACGGCTGCTCGATCGGCCGGGGCTCGCGCATCGGAACCTTTGTCGAGATCCAGAAGAACGCCTCAATCGCAGAAAACTGCAAGATCTCCAGCCACTCTTTCATCTGCGAAGGCGTGACTATCGAAGATGGCGTCTTCGTGGGCCACGGCGTGATGTTCACCAACGACCTGCATCCACGTGCCGTCAATCTCGATGGCACCCTTCAATCCGACGCCGACTGGTCGGTCGTGCCGACGCTCGTCAAGCGTTACGCCTCGATCGGCAGCAACGCGACCATCGTCGCCGGCATAACGATTGGCGAAGGCGCGCAGATTGGCGCAGGTGCGGTCGTCACCAAGGACGTGCCTGCCTACGCAGTTGTTGCCGGCGTACCGGCAAGAGTTATCGGCCGCGCAAAGGATGCGCCGCTCGAAGTCATTTCATCCGGGAGAGCAAGATGATTGGGGTTGCTGTCGTCGGTTACGGGTATTGGGGGCCGAACCTGGTCCGGAATCTTGCAGAAACGCCGGGCGCAAAACTTGTCTGGGTATGCGATCTCAAGAAGGACCGCCTTGCCGGCGTCCAGCTGCGCTATCCGACAGTCCAGATCACCGACGATTTCGACGAGGTGTTGCGTGATCCCCGCGTTGATGCAGTCGCCATCGCGACGCCGGTATCGGCTCACTACATGCTGGCGATGAAAGCCCTGATGGCCGGAAAACATGTGTTTGTTGAAAAGCCGATGGCGTCAACGTCCGAAGAGGCTCGCCGAATGGTGGAGGAGGCGGCGCGTCGTCGCCTTGTTCTCGCTGTCGACCACACCTTCATTCATACCGGCGCCGTCCGCAAGATGCGGGAAATCATCGAGAATGGTCTCGGAGAGATCTATTACTACGATTCCGTGCGCGTCAATCTCGGCCTGTTCCAGCATGATGTCAGCGTCATCTGGGATCTCGCCGTCCACGATCTGTCGATCATGGACTACGTCCTGCCGGAAAAGCCGGTGGCGGTCTCGGCGACGGGCATGGGTCACGTTGCCGGCGAGCCCGAGAACATCGCCTATCTGACACTTTTCTTCGAGAGCAAGCTGATCGCCCACATCCACGTCAACTGGCTCGCACCCGTCAAGGTGCGCCGTACGCTGATCGGCGGCAGCAGCAAGATGATCGTCTATGACGATCTGGAGCCAAGTGAGAAGATCAAGGTCTACGACAAGGGTATCACGCTCAACGGCAATCCGCAGTCGGACGGCGAGAAGGTCTACGACATGCGCGTCGGCTACCGCACCGGCGACATGTACGCCCCACAACTCGATATGACGGAAGCACTTGGCCGGGAGCTCAAGCAGTTTGTCGATTGTGTCATGACAAATGGCCAGCCAATTGCCGATGGCCATGCGGGACTGCGCGTCGTGCGCATTCTTGAAGCCGCCACCCAGTCGCTCGCACAGCGCGGGCGTGTCATCGAACTCGAGCCGGCGAGGCTGATCGCATGATCCCTCTTCTCGACCTCAAGGCTCAGTATGCCTCTATCAAGAGCGAGGTTGAGCCCGCCGTGATGCGCGTGCTCGCCTCGGGCCATTATGTCCTCGGCGAGGAAGTCGCTCGCTTTGAGGACGAATTTGCGGTCTATTGCGATGCCAAGCATGCGATCGCGGTCAACACCGGGACAAGCGCATTGCATCTTGCCCTGCTTGCTGCCGGCGTAGGTCCAGGTGACGAGGTTATAACCGTTTCCTTCACCTTTGTCGCGACCGCATCCGCAGTCTGCTACACGGGCGCTCGCCCGGTCTTCGTTGATGTCGAGCCAGCGACGCTGACAATGGATCCGGCTAAGCTGGAAGCCGCGATAACACCGCGGACCAAGGCCATCATGCCCGTACATCTTTATGGGCAGATGGCCGACATGGACGCAATCAAGTCTATCGCTGACAAGCATGGAATTGCGGTGATCGAAGACGCCTGCCAGGCCCATGGCGCCGAGTATAAGGGACGGCGTGCGGGAAGCATCGGTGTGTCGAGCTGCTTCAGCTTTTACCCCGGCAAAAACCTCGGCGCCTGTGGCGAAGGTGGTATCGTCGTCACCAACGATGACGAACACGCCAAGAAAATCAGAATGTTGCGGGACTGGGGTCAGGAGCAGCGCTATCACCACACGCTGAAGGGCTTCAACTACCGCATGGATGAGATCCAGGGCGCGATTCTGCGGATCAAGCTTAGACATCTCGAAGCCTGGACCGAAGCACGACGGGTTCGTGCCGATCGCTACTCGACGCTTTTGGCCGATTCGCGCTCCGTGCGCGTCCCCGTTGCGATGATGGATCGCCGCCATGTCTACCACGTCTACGCCGTGCGCAGCCGCGACCGTGAGCATCTGCAGCACTCGTTGCGGTCAGAGGGCATCCATGCCGGCCTCCACTATCCGATCCCGATCCACCTGCAGAAAGCGCATGTTGATCTTGGGTATCGTGCCGGAGATCTCCCGGTATCGGAGGCCGCAGCGCGTGAGGTGCTCTCGCTGCCGATCTATCCGGAGCTGACATTAGAGCAAGTCGATCAGATTGCAGCTGCTGTGGAGCAGGACGCCTATGTCAGCTGACCCCGTCACCGGCGTGCGGCTTGTCCTGGCTGTCCATGGGCGCCAGCAAACCTCCGTGGATCCCGACTATGTCGTTGATCTGGCCGAAGAGTTGACGCGCTCCTATGGTACCGTGGGCCTCGTAGAACTCTACGCACGCTTCGCGACTGGCGACGGTTTTGTTGACAGTTTCATGCGCAAGGCGATCTGGAAAAGCCTGGCGCGCGCCTGTGGCAATGGTTTGCAGGTCGGCAGCGGCGCTGGTTTCAAGCATCCGGAAACCTTCGAAATCGGCGACGGGGTTTTTATCGGCGCACAAGCCTACATTCAGGGCAGATTCGACGGCACCTGCCGCATCGGAAACAACGTCTGGATCGGGCCCCAAGCCTATTTTGATGCGCGTGACCTGGTGCTTGAGGATCATGTTGGGTGGGGGCCAGGCGCGAAGGTCCTGGGCTCAAGCCATACTGCAATGCCAGTCGATATGCCGATTATCCGCACCGACCTCGAAATCAAACCGGTCCGCATTGGCGCATGGGCAGACATCGGCACCAATGCCACGATCCTTCCCGGCGTGACCGTCGGTAAAGGCGCGATTGTCGGCGCGGGTGCCGTTGTTGTTGACGATGTTGCCCCCTTCTCTGTCGTCGCCGGCGTTCCTGCAAAATTCCTCCGCTGGCGAACGGATCAGGATTCGAGCGGACCAAATTCGGAGTGTTAGAGTATGAAGGATAAGCGGATTTTGATCACCGGCGGTGCGGGCCTCATCGGTTCGCACATTGCGGATCTCGTCGCCCGCGAGGAACCCAAGGAAATTGTGATCCTGGACAATTTCGTCCGCGGCAGGCGTGAGAACCTGGCCGACGCCGTCAACCGGGCTCCCGTGACGATAGTCGAGGGCGACATCAGGGATCGCGCGCTTATCAAGGAAGTCAGCCAAGGCATCGATGTCGTCTTCCACCAGGCCGCTATTCGCATCACGCAGTGCGCCGAGGAACCGCGGCTTGCTTTTGACGTTCTCGCAGGCGGGACATTCGACGTGCTTGAAGCGGCCGTTCAAGCCGGGGTGTCGAAAGTTGTGGCCGCGTCCTCAGCGTCGGTCCTTGGACTGGCCGACACCTTCCCGACCACCGAGAAACATCACCCCTACAACAATCGTACCATCTATGGCGCCGCCAAAGCCTTCAACGAGGGTTTGCTGCGCAGCTTCACGGAGATGTATGGCCTGCGCTACGTGGCGCTTCGCTACTTCAACGTCTACGGTCCGCGCATGGATGTCTACGGCGCCTACACGGAAGTTCTGATCCGCTGGATGGAACGCATTGCCGGCGGCTTGCCGCCGATCATCCTCGGGGATGGTACGCAGACGATGGATTTCGTTCATGTGTACGACATCGCGCGGGCCAATCTGCTTGCAGCAAAATCCGATGTGACTGACGAAGTCTTCAATGTCGCAAGCGGCACCGAGACGAGCCTGCGTGAGCTTGCAGCCCTGTTGACCAAGGTCATGGGCTCGTCGTTGGAGCCGCAATTCGGACCGGCGCGCAAAGTCAACGCCGTGCCCCGGCGCCTTGCCTCGACCGCCAAGGCCGAGAAGCTTCTTGGCTTCAGCTCAAAGGTGACAATGGAAGAGGGCCTGCGCGATCTCGTAGAGTGGTGGCGCCAGGAAAAGAGCTTGAACGCAGGAGAGGCAGCATGAACCAGATCCCGGTTGCCAAGCCCGTCCTCGATGAGCAGGAGGTCGAGGCGGTTCGCCGCGTCATTCTGTCCGGTTGGGTTACACAAGGGCCAGAGGTCGCTGCCTTCGAAGAAGAGTTCGCCGATTTTGTCGGTGCCCGACATGCGTGTGCCGTTTCCAATTGCACGACCGCGCTTCACCTCGCCCTGAAGGCGGTCGGCGTCGAGGCTGGCGATGAAGTCATCACCGTTAGCCACACCTTCATCGCAACCGCAAATGCGATCCGCTATTGCGGTGCCGTGCCGGTCTTCGTCGATATCGAAAAAGACGGCTACAACATCGATCCCGACCTGATCGAGGCGGCCATCACGCCCCGCACCAAGGCCGTCATTTGCGTCCATCAGCTCGGCATGCCTTGCGATCTGCATCGCGTCGTTGCGATCGCGGCCCGTCATTCCATCCCCGTGATCGAGGATGCCGCTTGCGCCACCGGCAGCGAAATTCTCTGGAAAGGCCGCTGGGAAAAGATCGGCAAGCCCCACGGCGATATAGCCTGTTTTTCGTTTCATCCTCGCAAGGTGGTGACAACGGGCGACGGCGGCATGCTGACGACGGCCAATCCCGAGTATGATCGAAATTTCCGCCTGTGGCGGCAACATGGAATGAGCGTCACCGATGCTGTGCGGCACGGTTCGAAGCAGGTTATTTTCGAGTCCTATCCCGAGCTTGGATACAATTATCGGATGACGGACATGCAGGCAGCCGTTGGCCGCGAGCAACTCAAGCGCCTTCCGGCGATCATTGTGCGTCGGCGCGAACTTGCGAGCCAGTATGCCGAACAGCTCTATGCAGCAGCGGGGGTTGCGCCGCCCATCGAGCCCTCGTGGGCGCGCAGCAATTGGCAGAGCTTCTGCTTGGGATTGTCACGAGATCTCGACCAGCATGACGTCATGCAGGAGTTGCTTGATCAGGGCGTCTCGACGAGACGCGGGATCATGAACATCCATCTTGAGGCCGCCTATGCCGAACCTGGCTCGCATCGCGTCGCAACGAGCCTGCAACAAAGTGTCCTGGCACAGCAGCATTCGATCATTCTCCCGCTGTTTGTGCAGATGACGGCGAGCGAATTGACGTCGGTTGCCGAGGCAGTGAAAGCGTCCGTTTGCGCGCCTGAACTGGCAATCGAACAGGTGGGCTGATCTTTCACGCTCTGTCTTGCCCAAAGACTCAATTTCACTGGCCCGCATCCGCCAACCGACGAGATGGAGGAGCCGTGGATATTTATGCACCCCGCATACTTTCCAGCAGTGGCCGAATTGCTTTCGGGAACATGTGTTGTGGAAGCAGACCAGCAAGCATCCTCAGCGAGAATAGACCAACCAGAATTGCGATAAACAACCCAAGGCTTGTTGCTTGCCAGAGCGGCAAACATTGGAATGCGCCGAAGACAAGTGCCGATATCGGGAGATAGGCCGTAATTAATTTGCGATTGGCGGGTGACCAGCGGAAGTTCGTGAAGCGTCGCGCCACGCAATACATCAGGACGCTGTGCCAAACATAAAGGCCGAAGAAGGCAAGGCCAGCGCCTGCGGCGCCAAATGCCGGCACACACAGCCACGCGAGTCCAACGTGAACGACGGCGGCAGCGACTTCTGACCAGAAGAAAATCGCTTTTGCACCCTTGGCGAGAATAATGAATCCGATCGGCCAGGCCACAATGCGCAGCATCATTCCAAGGCAAATCCAGCGCAGAATTTCGACCGCTCCTTGAAATGCTGAGGAGTAGAACAGGGCCATGACGGCCGGGGCAAGTGTTAGCGTTGCGATCAGGCCAGGACCGGCCAACAGAATGCTGACTTCAGTCTGTTCGTTGACCAGCCGGTTGCATTCCGTATTGTTCTCGGAGACGGCCGTGAGGCGCGGATAGAAGTCGGTGCCCATGGCCTGTAGGATGAAGCCCGCATAAAGCCCTCCCAGTGACCAGGCTGCCTGGTAAAGGCCGGCCGCATGCAATCCGCTCTCTGATGACACGATAAGGCGGATGGCATAGGCACTGCCCATGGTTAAAAAACCGCTCGCCATGAACACGATGCCGAGCTTGAACAGCGCGCTGGTTTCCTGCAAGAACCGTCGCGCCGTAAGAGGGACGCGAGGTATATCAATCCTCCGGCTGAACCACCATGAGGCTACAAAGCTTGCGAAGGCTGCAGCCACCAGCGATATCGCAATTCCAGGCTCTCCGAAGAAGTAAATGATCGGCACCCCGACCACTACGCTGAAAAGGCCCCCAAGAACGCTCATCCAGGCAAGGCTGGAAATATCTCGCATGCCCTGTATCAGCGCGGCTCTTCCTCCCGCTGCCACCTGGAAGAATACTGCTAGCGATAGGAGCATCACTCCAACTGTATGCTGGGGGGTACCGAAGGTAAATTTCGCAATAGGCGCCGAAAAGAGCAGCAAAAGGGCCGTTCCGACAAAGCCCAAAAGCAAGGAAACGCGGCGCAGCACCGCTACGACCTCGGCTATCTGCACAGTGTCTTTTGAATTGACAGCCGCAATTTGGCGAACACCGCTCGCATTGATGCCAAGCCCCGCCACGGTCTGTGAAATGTCCGCGATCGAACTATAAAGAGCCATCACGCCGATGCCCTCGGGCCCGAGAAGCAGCGCCATGGCTTTGTTTCGGATGATGGAAAACATCACATTGATAACCGACGACCCTCCGATAAGCATCGTCGACTTGACTATCTGTAAGTAACTCTTGCTCCCGGTGCCGATGGGAGGGGTCATCTTTGACGGGCCTGGCGTCGGCTTTTCAATACGATCGTCGTTGTCGTTGTCGCTGATCATTGGCTGATGTTGCGCGCAGTCGTTTCGGCCGCCTTCAGGGAGATTGACGCGGAGGTTTGGGAGCCTGGCCGCAGGGTAACTTTCAGGACATCTCCAGGCATCATCGTGGTTGTTTCGGAGGCGTCGATTTCGTTGCTTTTTCCAGCAAGATTGCGAACGATGCTGAATGCGAGCTTCGGATCCTCATTGGGCCGCGCGGCGCTGCTGGATGACAGGCTGTCCATCAGCAGCTTCTGACTGGTATCTCTCTTCAGTCGCAACTGTGCTATGGTCGCCCGCTCGGCCTGCAATTCCGAAGCAACTTCTGTCTGTCTTCTATCGTACAGACCCTCGAGATCTCGCGTTGCCTGACTTATGCTTTGGCGGGCCCGCATTATTGCAACCGTGAGATCAAGGCGGTCGTTTTGATAGCCTCTCATGACACGCTCGACTTCGGCCTGTCGCGTTGCAACGATAGCGCCCTTCTCAATGAGGGCAATCGTGCTGTCGAGCTGCTGTTGCACCGAGCCTATGTTCGCGTCCGTGCTCTTTACCTTCTCCTGCAGTACGTTGATCTCCTCTGAAAGGAGGTCACGTAGTCCCGACAGTGATTTCGACTGTCTGGTCAGTTCATTTGCCCTGGCGGAGAATATTGCCTCTTCCTGCTTATAAATGGCAGCAGTCAACGGGTTCGCATCCGCGCTCTCTTGTCGGGGTTGCAAACTCTTTTCCCCGGCCATTTCCGCTTCCAGACGCTCGATTCTGGCCGTGCTGCGGATGATCGAGTCGTCGATTTCCTTCAGGTCGCCCACCAGTTTGGTAATGTCCAGCGAGCTTTGCAGCCCACTTGAGGCGCGCATTTGGCCTCCTCCCATTGCCAAAGCCTGCAGGACAGTGATGTCGGTGTGAAACTCATACTCGCCGGGATTTGTGACATCGCCAACGACATAGATTGGTGGATATTTGAGGATCTCGATAGTGGCGGCTGGCTCGTCGACCAGCCCGATCTTTTCCCTCAACTGCTTTGCAATGGTCGATGCCAGCGTTGCCTCATCCATGTTTCCAACTGAAACAGGTCCAAGCAGGGGAATCGATATCGTTCCTGCGTCCGAGATGGTATATTCGCCTCCGACCGTGGACCATTGCTCATAGCTCCCCTTCGTTGGCATCCACTGGACGAGTGTCAACCGGATCTTCGTGTTCGGAAGAAGTGGGCTGCCAAAAGCCGCGCCGACATTCAGGATAACGAGTGCAGCAATCGCTGCGGCGGGAAGCCGCGCTAGCAGCCGTAAAAGGTTGCTGAAGCCCATACTCAATATCAAATAGTGCATCAGCAAGCTTCCAGAGTTGGTTCTGCGTTATTGCAAGTCTTATTTAGAGATGTGGCGAGAATTTTATTTTACATCTATTCGCCGTTGCTTGAAGAATACATTCATATGCGACCATCCGACAAGGGCCGCCAAATAACCAAAAATGATTAGTGTCTGACAATGATGACGGAAAGGAAATCTCTCAGGGCATTGGGGTTAGCTTTGAAACGCGGCTCGCCAACAACAAAAACTAGCCAAATGGACTAACAAACCGTTGGCGCCACACCCACTATCGATCAACTATCGTGGATCCCAAAACTGATCGAAGATGTCACCCTTACAGTACGCCGCTCTCGTTTCTTTAGTTCGGATGAATTCGTAATGGGTGACATCGATGTTCGTTTCTATCTTTCTATTCTGCTACGGAGATTGCCGTTAATCCTGCTGTGCGTGACTGTGACGACAGCTCTCGCTCTCACTGCTGCCCTCCTTCTGCCGCGTAGCTATCAGTCTACAGCCAAGATCCTGGTCGAGGCGCCACAGATTCCCGTTAATCTGGTGCGCTCGACAGTGCCGACAAGTTCGCTTGGCCAGCTGCAAATAATCCAGCAGCATCTAACGACACGGGACAATCTGGTTAGACTCGCGGCCAAACTCGACATCTATGCGGGCGAGAAGGAGAAACCTCCTGTCGAGTATTTGGTGAAGGATTTGCGGTCCCGGCTTATCTTTGAGGAAACCGAACTTAGCAGCGGCGATGGCGCATCGGTATTCACAATTGGATTCGAGGCTGGCACGCCAGCCTTGGCGGCACGTGTCGCTAACGAACTTGCGACATCGATCCTGCACAGCAATCAGAAGCAAAGAACCGATAGAGCGGGGGACACGCTGGAGTTCTTCAACGACGAGGTGAAGAGGCTTGACGACGACCTCAGTCGCATTGAAGCTGACCTATTGAAATTCAAGAACGAAAACAGGGATACGCTGCCTGAGAGCCTGGAGTTTCGCCGCACCCAGCAGAGCACCTTGCAAGAGCGCCTGATATCGCTTGAGCGTGAGGAATCGGATCTTCGCACGAGACGCAGTCTTTTGGTCGAGACCTATATGGTGACCGGCAAATATCCGACAGGCGAGCCGCTGACTGCTGAGCAGCAGATGCTTTTGGATCTCAACAAAGCGCTTGCCGATCAGCTCTCGGTCTTTTCCGAAACGAGCCCCAACATTATCGCGCTGAGAGCACGCATTGCCGCCCTACGCGCAAAGGTCGTTCCCAAAAAGCAAGAGGGCGCCGATACCAGAGCGCAGTCCGGTCTTGACCTTCAGCTCTCCGACGTGGACAGGCGGATAGATGCAATCGAGAAGGAGCGGGTGCAGATAACCGAGAAGATCGCTTCTCTCACACAATCCATAAGCGCCACGCCAGCCACCGATATCCGCCTGAACGCGCTTGAACGCACGCTCTCTAACACGCAAACGCAATACAATACGGCGATTGCCAAACGCGCGGAGGCTTCATTAGGCCAGCAGATAGAGGCGCGCTCGGATGGTGGCCGGTTCTCCCTACTGGAAGCTGCCACTGAGCCGCAATCGCCGTTGCGATCGCGCCGTCGTCTTATCGTCCTTGCTGGCTTGTTGGCCGGCGTTGCGCTCAGTTTTGCGATCATCGCATTGCTTGAAATGCTGAACAAGACGATCCGCCGGCCGGTCGAATTGGTCCAGATGCTCCAGGCACAACCACTGGCGGTGATCCCGTTCATCAACACCCCCTACGAAACGCGAACGCCGCCATTGAAGAGGAAGCTCAACAGCGTCACGCGGATGTTCAGCTACCGTTGACGTTGAATTTGGGAAGAGGTTTGCGCATTCCCAGACTGCTGGCCAGAGTGGTGAACCTAAACAGCGTCAGGCTTCGACGCAGTGATTGAGGACATGTAATGGAATCTGTTGGCAGATCGTCGCGTAGTAGAGGGGTTCCTGAGATGGACGATCGGAGTCCGGCGTTGCCGGAACCGCTGGAAATTGTGAGAGGGGCGTGGGAGGGACTGCCCCCACTTGTCATCGACCACGATGCAGCCGCCAACAATCGCGTTATCACGTTGGACCGGTTGTCCCCGGCCCATGGCGCCTTTGACATGATGCGGACGAAACTGCTCCGTCTCCTCAAGGAGAATAACTGGACCTCGGTCGCCATCACGTCGCCTTCCCCGGCATGCGGGAAGACGTGCATTGCGCTCAATCTCGCATTCAGTCTGGCCAATCAGAGGGATTGTCGAACTGTCCTTGTCGATCTCGATCTGCGGCGTCCGCAGATCGGCAAGACCCTTGCCATTAAGAATCCAGGCTCTATCGAGAGTTTCCTGAAGGGCGACGCTGGCTTGCGCGAAACCTTTTTCCGATACGGCGACAACCTCGCGATTGGGCCAAACCGGCAGGCAGTACATTTTTCGGCGGAACTCCTTCAAAGTGCCGCGGCAGCGCAATCGCTACGAGAGATGCGTCAGGAGATAAAGCCGGACGTCATCCTCTATGACTTGCCACCAATGCTGTCGACCGACGATGTGCTCGCCTTCCTGCCGAATGTAGACGGTGTCGTCCTCGTTGCCGCTTCCGATCAGAGCACTGTCAGCGAGGTGGATATTTGCGAGCAGAGCCTGCGCGAGAAAACGAACGTGCTAGGTGTTGTCCTCAACAAGAGCCAGTACAGTCAGGAACAATATGGCTATTAGGAAAAGAGGCGGGCCCCGGATAGTCCTTCCCGGTGTTCAACCCGACACCTCCTCACTCGAGGCCCCGCTTGCCTCAGACACTCTCGAACTGATTGCAAGGCGGCTCGGTTAGATCATTTGCTGCGAGTTCTTCGAGCTTTGCCGCAATTTCAGTAAGTCCACGCTCTTTAGCATAGTGCATCAGACCACCGCGCCAGCGCGGGAATCCATATCCATGGATTTCCACGAGGTCGATGTCGGAGGCCCTGAACGCGACCTTCTCATGCAGGATCTTCGCGGCCTCGTTGACCATTGGGAGGACAATGCAATCAATGATGTCGGCTTCATCCCACTGCCGTTGGGGCATTCCTTTGGCTTCCCCCGCAATGATATCAGCGACGATATCAGAGGGTTGCGGAGTACGGTCGCCCTTCGCGTAGTCGTACCATCCACCACCACTTTTCTGCCCAAAGCGCTCCAGCGCGCAAAGCCGTTCCGCGATCGGTGCAAAGGGCGTTTCGCCACGGGCGCTCGCCGCCCGGCGCTGGAAAGCGGCGATGTCGAGACCGCCCAGGTCCTGAGCCTCGAAGGGGCCCATCGGAAGGCCGAAGCTGCGCATCGCCGCATCGACCGCCTTTGGTGTCGCGCCTGATAGCAGCAGGCGTTCGGCTTGGGCGCGTGTGACTTTCAAGATCCGGTTGCCGATAAAACCATCGCAGATGCCGGCGCGCACGGGAATCTTCTTCAGCATGCGGGCGAGCGCGAAACCCGTCGCGAGTGTCGCTGGCGTCGTATGAGCCGTCGGCACGATCTCCAGCAGTTTCATGACATGCGCCGGGCTGAAGAAGTGCAACCCGAGAAAGCGCTCCGGGTGTTTGATGCCGGCCGCTATCTGCTCGGGGTCAAGGTAGGAGGTGTTCGTGGCGAGCACGGCATCGGGACGGCAGACGGTGGAAAGCTTGCCGAAGACCTCGCGCTTCACGTCGAGATCTTCAAACACCGCTTCAATGACGACGTCGACCCGAGCAAGAAGCTCGTAGTTGGTCGTGCCGATTACACCGGACAGTCGCTCGGCCGCCGTTTCCGACGTGATCCTGCCGCGCTTGACCGAGCTTTCAAAAATCGAGCGCAGGTTCGATAGTCCCCGCTCGACCGCCGCCTCGTCGCGTTCCACGAGAGTGACCGGAAGGCCCGCATCGCGAAGGGCTGCCACAATCCCTGCTCCCATCGTGCCGCCGCCGATGACGGCAACAGAACGGATCGCGCGCGGCTCGACGCCGGCAAGCTCCGGGGGACGTGGTGCGCTACGCTCGGCGAAGAAAACGTGGCGCAAGGCGGCAGCCTGGGACGAGCCGCGCAATTCGAGAAACGTCTGGCGCTCGAAGGCCATTGCAGTGTCGAAATCCGCTTCGACCGCCTTGCGCACGCAGGCAAGCGCACGGAGCGGCGCGTCCTCGCGCTTGGCGCGATTGGCAATGGCCCTCGAGGTTGTTTCCCAGAAGGTCGCGTCCACTGCGGGCACGCTTCGCTCGCGAAGTGGAAGCGGAAGAGATTGATCTACGGCTGCTCGTGCAAAGTCGATCGCTCCCCGTTCCAGATCACCCTCGACGATAGCGTCGATCAGCCCTTGCGATCGAGCCTTCGGCGCCGCCAGCGGGGTACCGGATGTAACCATGTCCGCAGCCAGCGCCGGTCCGATCAGTCGTGGCAGGCGCACGGTCCCTCCGGCCCCCGGAACGATGCCTAGCCGGACCTCGGGCAAGCCGACGCTCGCCGACGGCACGGCAATGCGGAAACGGCAGCCGAGCGCCACTTCGCAACCGCCTCCGAGCGCACTGCCATGAATTGCCGCTACCCATGGTTTGGTCGCCGTCTCGATACGAGCGACGAGATCCGGAAGGTGAGGGGGCATCGGCGGCTTGCCGAATTCGTTGACATCGGCACCCGCGATGAATGTCCGCCCCTCGCAGATCAGTACCACGGCGCGCACCGAGGGGTCGGCGTCCAGCGTTTCCGCCGCATTCCACAGATCCTGGCGCAGGCCCTGCGAGAGCGCGTTGACGGGCGGGTTGTCAATGGTGACGACGGCGACGTCGCCGATGCGTTCGATGGTCACGGTCATGATGTCATAGTCCCAGGTAGGCTTCGCGGATGCGTTCGTCGGCAATCAGTTCCTGCGCTGGACCCGACATTGTAATACGGCCGGTCTCCATCACATAGGCGCGGTCGGCGATGGAGAGTGCGCCGAAGGCATTCTGTTCGACCAGCAGCACGGTGACATTGAGCGCGCGTAAGCCCTTCACCACCTCGAAGATCTGCGCGACGAGGATCGGAGCCAGCCCCATGCTCGGCTCGTCAAGCAGCAGGCAGGAGGGACGGGCCATAAGGGCGCGGGTGATGGCAAGCATCTGCTGCTGACCGCCAGAGAGGCCGCCGGCCGCCAGATTGCGCTTCTCGCGCAGGACTGGGAACATGGCGAATGCGTCCTCCATGTCCCGTTCGACCTTGTCATCGGAAAAGAGGAAAGCGCCCAGACGCAGGTTTTCCTCGACAGAAAGATTGGTGAAGATCTGCCTGCCCTCCGGTGATTGCGAGAGACCGCGTGCTGCACGGCGGTAAGCCGGAACGGCGTTCAGGGCCTCGCCACGAAACACCATGGTGCCGGCTGAAACCGGTTGTATGCCGGATAGGCATCGCAGGAGCGTCGTCTTGCCAGCCCCGTTCGCGCCCACGACCGTGACGATCTCACCGGAGCCCACCTCAAGGTCGATGCCGTGCAGCACCTCGATGCGACCGTAACGAGAGCGTAGTCCCTCAACTGTCAACATTGGCGGCCTCCACACCCTGTGCACCGAGATAGGCTTCGACGACCCGCGGATTGCGCGCCACGGTAGACGGTTCTCCCTCGGCGATCTTTTCGCCGTGATCGAGGACCACGATATGGTTCGATATTCGCATGACCATCTTCATGTCGTGCTCCACCAGCAGAATGGAAACGCCCGAAGCGGCGATCTCGGCGATCAGGTGATCGATCTCCTCTGTCTCAACGGCGTTGCAGCCTGCGGCAGGTTCATCGAGAAGCAGGACACGCGGCTGCAAGGCGAGCGCGCGGGCAATCTCCAGCCGTTTCAGCGCTCCATAGGACAGCGATCCGGCAGTTCTTTCCGCCGCCTGGGCAAGGCCCACCCGTTCCAGTAGTGTGTAGGCGCCAGCCTCCGAAGTACGGCTTCGGCGGCGCGACGCCGGTAGAGCCAAAAGATCGGCCAGGACGGATCCCCGCTCATGCAGGTGATGGCCCACGGTGACATTTTCGAGGACGGTCATCGTCTGGAATATCTGCAGGTTCTGAAAGGTGCGCGACAGACCGCGCTCGGCCAAAAGATGCGGGCCGAGGCCGGTGACCTCTTCCCCGGCGAGCAATATTCGCCCGCGCCCGGGCAGGTACACGCCTGAGATCATGTTGAAGAGCGTCGTCTTACCGGCGCCATTCGGCCCGATCACCGAAACGATTTCGCCCGCCTTCAGGGAAAAGCTTACATCGTTGACAGCGCGCAGACCGCCAAAGTCGATCCCCAGGCTCTCGACTTGAAGCAGGCTCATTCTCCTCTCCCTCTGATCAGGCGCGCAAGGCTCGGCAGCAAGCCGTCGCGCATGAAGATCATGACAAGCATCATGATGAGGCCGAGCACCAGCTGTTCGTATTCCTGGAACACGGTCAGAACCTGCGGCAACGTCGTCAAGATCGCGGCGCCGAGGATCGCGCCGGCGACCGAACCCGCACCGCCGAGAACCGCCATGGTCACCAGTTCGATCGAGTGCATGTAGCCGGCCACGTCGGGCGTGATGAACTTGTTCTGCAGAGCCAGTAGCGATCCTGCGACCGACGCGTAGACGGCGGAGATCACGAATGCCCGCAGCTTGTAGTTGGCGACATCGACGCCCACGGTCCGAGCCGCGATCTCCGAGCCGTGCAGCGCGCGCAGCGCCCGCCCGGTGGGGCTGTGAAAGAGGTTGAGTGCAAGCCAGGCGCCGATCAGCATGATGAGCCCGGTAAATGCGTACCAGAACACGGGGTTCGACATGTCGAGGCCGAGCGATTTCAGCAACGCCCGAAGTCCGAGATCTGCGACAGCGATGCCGTCGGGCCCGCCGGTCCAGGCGGCCTCGTTGGCAAGCACCATGGCGACCAGCGCTCCAAGCCCGAGGCTTGCGACAGCGAGATAATATCCCTTGAGCCTTAGGATCGGTCGGCCGACCAGCCAGGCAATGAGGGCGCAGAGCGCGGCGCCAAGGATAGCGGCCAGAGCGGGATGCAGGCCGAGATGGACCGGCGCAAGCGCGCAGCTATAGCCGCCGATGCCGACGAAGCCGGCATGGCCGAGGCTGATCTGGCCGGCATATCCGGTGAGGATGACGAGGCCCGTTACCGCAAGTCCGTTGACAAAGATCAGCGAGCCGACGCGGAAATAGTAGGACGAGGGAAACAGGAAGGGCAGCGCAATGACGAGGAGCGCAAGCACCAGTAAGGTGGTGGCTTTCGAGGAGAGTTTCATCGTCATACCCGATCCGTGACTTTGCGGCCAAAAATGCCCTGCGGCATGGCGAAGAGGACGGCGAGGATGACAATGAAGGCGGCAGCGTCCTTATACAGTGAGCTGATGTAGCCGGCCGTCATTGCTTCGAGCATGCCGAGCAGAAGACCGCCCACCAGCGCTCCCTTGGGATTGCCCATGCCGCCCAGCATGGCGGCGGCAAATCCCTTCAACGCGAGCGAAATGCCGACGTCATAGCTGGTCAGAGTGATCGGCGTCACGAGAACGCCTGCCAGCGCGCCGATCGCCGCCGAAAGCGCGAAGCTCAGCGTCATAATGTAGCGAGTGTTGATGCCGACCAGCTGCGCGGCGATGCGATTGTTGGCAGTCGCCAGCACCGCACGCCCGGTCAGCGTCTTGGTAAAAAACAGCCAGAGGCCAATGAAGACTGCCAACGCGCCAGCAACGACCCACAGGCTTTGCGGCAAAATGGTCGCTCCGGCGATCGCGATCGGCGTATCACCTGAAAAGGCGGGAAAGCGATGCAGTTGCTTGTCGAAGGCGATCTGCGCCAGTCCGCGGATGAAGATCGAGGCGCCGATCGTGATGATGATCAGGGACACGACGGGAGCCCCTCGCGCAGGTTCGATGGCGAGCTTGTTGAGCGCGACTCCGATTGCTGCTGTGACGAGGATTGCGAGGATCGCCGCCAGGGGCAGAGGAATGCCTGACTGATAGGAAAAGACGGTGATCATGCCGCCAAGCATGACGAACTCGCCCTGAGCGAAATTCACGACATCGGATGCGTTGTAGATGATGGTGAAGCCGAGCGCGACCAGCGCGTAGACCGCGCCGACCGTTACCCCGGATAGCAAAAATTGCATGAACTCGGCCATGGGTCCCTCCGTTTTTCGCTGCACGAGGTCGGGAGAGCTGGTCCCTCCCGACGGAAGCGGCTTTGCGCGTCAGTCGACGATCTTCCAACCGCCGTCTCGGATCTCGAGCATACGGAAGGCGGTGAGATCGAGGCCGAGGTGGTCGTCTTCTGCCATGGTGACGGTGCCGGTCGTTCCGACGACGCCCTTCGTCCCTTCGATGGCTTCGCGGATAGCGGCCGGATCGGCCTTGCCGGCGCGGTTGATCGCGTCGACCAGAATCCGCAGTGCATCATGGGCATAGCCTCCGAAGGTCGATACCGGCTTGCCGGTCGCTGCTTCGTAGCTCTTCTTGTAGGCAGCAACGACGGCGCGCTGCGGATCATTTTCGGGCAAGAGGTCGGCCACCAAAAGAGCCGTGCCCGGCAGCCGAATACCTTCGGCAGCACTTGCACCGGCAAGATCGATGAAGCCGTTCGAGGCAACGCCGTGCGACTGATAGAGCGGCAGCCCGACGGCGAGCTGTGCGTAGTTTCGCGTGACGATCGCCGGCCCCTGGCCAAAGCCCGGGTTGAGGATCGCCTGGACGCCGGCCGTGTTCTTGATGTTGGTAAGCTGCGGGGTCATGTCCGCATCGCTCGGTCCATAGGTTTCATCAGCCACCACCTCAATCCCGTACTCGCCGATGATTGCCATGCACTGCTTGTGCATCGAGGCGCCAAAGCCGTCGGAACCGGAAATCATGCCAATCTTCGTGAAGCCCTTCTTTTTCATGTCCTCGAAGATCTTTGCGCATGCCATGCGATCGGTGTGCGGTGTCTTGAAGGTATAGGGCTTCACCGGGTCGACAATTTCGATTGCGCCGGCAAGCGAGATGAAGGGGATCTCGGCATCTTCGACGACCGGAATGATCGCCATCGAGGTGCCGGTGGTGGTACCGCCGATCACGGCCGTTACTTCATCGTCCTCGACCAGTCGCGTTGCGAAGGTGCGTGCCTTGTTCGGGTCGCCACCATCGTCGTAGATGACCAGTTCGAGCTTCTCGCCAAGAACGCC
Organism: Rhizobium sp. 3T7; assembly: GCF_020166565.1. Classification (NCBI taxonomy): domain Bacteria; kingdom Pseudomonadati; phylum Pseudomonadota; class Alphaproteobacteria; order Hyphomicrobiales; family Rhizobiaceae; genus Rhizobium; species Rhizobium sp. 3T7. The sequence goes on along the minus strand of NZ_JAIQXS010000004.1, from coordinate 276,389 downwards.
GCCGGCGGCATTGATCTCGTCGACCAGAAGCTTCAGCGTCTTTGCTTCCGGATCGCCGAGGAACGAGGCGGGACCGGTTTCCGAGACGGTTGCGCCGATACGGATATCGGCAAGGGCGGGGCCGGCCAGACCGAGGGCAAACGCCAGCGTGCCCGCCAGCGCGGTCGTTATCGCAAATTTCATGTCAGTCTCCTCCCAAGAGAACAAAAGTTAAGTGAAAGCTGGTCACGCCGCCTTCGGGCGGCGCCACATGACGATGCGGAATCGGTTGGCCACGAAGGCCGCATCGGTCAGGCTGGCATTGCCGGCCGGGTTGGCGCCGGTAACGTGGAAATCGCTGAAGGCGGCGCTCTGGTTCACGTAGATGCTGCCGGTGAGGTTGACCGAGAGGTTGACGCCAGCGGCGGCAAAGGCATCGACAGCCACGTGGATACGGCTGTCGTCGGTGTCGTAAAGCCCTGCGGTAATTGCACCCTTGCGACGGGCAAGCGAGGTCGCCTGCGCAATACCATCGGTCGCATCGGCTACGGCGACGATGAAGACGATCGGACCGAAGAGCTCTTGCGTATGCGCATTCGTTTCGTTGCCATCGACGGCAAGGATGAGGGGGGTCGCGGTGCGCGCATCACCTGACCCGATCCGGGCAGAGTCGCGAATGATTTTTCCAAGGCTGCGTGCGGCTTCGACACGCTTAACGGTCGCGGGGTTGGCGATCGCTCCACAGACGCTGGCGGCACGCGTCGGATCGGCAAGCAGATCGTCGATCGCCGCGGCAATGCCCGCTGCCACCTCGTCAAAACTCTTGTGACCCTCATTCGTCTGGATGCCGGTCTTGGCGACGTAGATGTTCTGTGGCGCGGTACACATCTGGCCGCTGTAAAGGGACAGGGAAAAGGCGATGTTGGCGCACATGCCGACAAAGTCGCCGGTGGCGGCGATGACGATCGAATTGACGCCGGCCTCTTCGGTATAGACCTGCGCCTCGCCAGCATGCTTGCGCACCCATTCGCCAAAGCTGTTCGAGCCAGTGTAGTCGATGATCGACACCGCATCGCTCTTTACGAGATCGCCGGTGATTTCGGCTCCTGGCGCATCGGCCGCAAGGAGCGCGATATTGGCGTCAAATCCCTCCTCAACAAGCACCTCGCGAATGACGCCAACCGTGATCGCCAAGGGCAGGATTGCGCCCGGATGCGGTTTGACGATGACTGTGTTGCCGGTCGCAAGGCTGGCAAACAGGCCCGGATAGCTATTCCAGGTCGGAAAGGTCTGGCAGCCGATCACCAGTGAGACGCCGCGCGGTGCGATCCGCCAATGCTTTTCCAGTACAATCGGCTCGCCTTTGCCTTGCGGCTTGGTCCACAGGGCCTGTGTCGGTGTGCGGGTCATCTCTGCGTAGGCATAGGCAACAGCCTCAAGGCCGCGATCCTGAGCATGCGGTCCACCAGCCTGAAACGCCATGGCAAAGGCCTGTCCCGTCGTATGCATGACGGCGTTGGCCATTTCGAAGCTGCGCCGATTGAGGCGGGCGAGAATTTCAAGGCAGATGCCGACACGTGTCTTTACAGAGGCGGTGGCCCATCCCGGTGCTGCAGACTGCGAGGCGGCAATTAGGGTGCCGGCATCGGCAGCCGGATAGGTGATATCGAGCGTCGGGCCGAACGGCGAGACTTCCGCACCGACCTGTGCCGTCGCGGGATGACCGGACATGTCGAAGGGCTTGCCAAGCCGGACGTTGTAGGATGCCAGACCATCGTCCTTGGCGGTTTCGCCATAGATCTTGCCACTCGGGATTTCCGGGTAGGCCGACCAATAGCCGCGTTCCTGCGCAGCCTTTAGGGCTGCGGCAAGTGTCGGCTGGTGGCGGTCAAAAAGGGCATCCATCACATGTTCCTTTCATGCTGTGGATTTATAATTGACCGGCCGGTCGGTTTATGCAAGAGTTTTTTCATGCGCCGCCCGATCCTGGCGGAACTGGAGGAAACATGTCCGAATCCGACACCGTCCTATCGGCGTTTGCAGATGGCGTCCTTACTTTGGCCCTCAATCGTCCCGACAAGCTCAATGCCTTCAACGAAGAGATGCATCTGGCGCTGCGCGCCGGCTTCGAACGCGCGCATCAGGATGCATCCGTGCGGGCTGTGCTTCTGACTGGCGTCGGTCGGGCTTTTTGTGCCGGGCAAGATCTCGGCGATCGCGATCCTCGCAATGGTGGGGCGGCCCCCGACCTTGGACGCACGATCGAGCTTTTCTACAACCCCCTGATCCGTCTGATCAGGACACTCGAAAAGCCGGTCATCTGCGCTGTGAACGGCGTTGCCGCAGGTGCCGGCGCCAATATCGCGCTTGCTTGCGACATCACATTGGCTGCGCGCTCGGCGCGTTTCATTCAGGCCTTCGCCAAGATCGGTCTGGTACCCGATTCCGGCGGCACCTGGAACCTGCCACGCCTGCTTGGTGAGGCGCGCGCCAAGGCGCTGGCATTGACCGCCGAACCGCTCGACGCCGAAACGGCGGCAAGCTGGGGCCTGATCTGGAAGGCGGTCGACGATACTGAGCTTCTTGATGAAGCCAATGCTCTTGCCACCAAACTCGCAACCGGACCAACAAAGGGCCTTGGCATGACCAAGCGCGCCATCCAGGCTGCGGCGACCAATTCGCTGGATGAGCAACTGGAGCTTGAACGCGATCTGCAGCGCCAGGCTGGACGTAGCGCGGACTACGCCGAAGGCGTCTTAGCCTTCCTGGAAAAGCGCAAGCCGGAGTTCAAGGGACAATGACGGATAGGCTCGTTCTGACAGCGCAGGGGCTTGCCGATGCCTGCGCCGACGCAATGTGGCGCGAGGATAATGCGACGCGTCACCTCGGCATGGCGATGGAACGCGTGGCGCCCGGGATGGCGGTGATATCGATGGTCATCAAGCCTGAGATGACCAACGGCCACGGGACCTGCCACGGCGGATACGTCTTCACGCTGGCCGATTCCGCATTCGCCTTTGCTTGCAACACCTACAATCACCGGGCCGTCGCACAGCACTGTTCGGTCACCTATATCGCACCGGCCTTCGCCGGCGACTGCCTGACGGCAATCGCGCGGGAGGTCTCGCGGCGCGGTCGTGGCGGCATCTACGATATCAACGTGACCAACCAGAACGGCGAGCACATTGCCGAGTTCCGCGGCCACTCGCGCACCGTCAAGGGCACGCTTTTGCCGCAAGAGGCGTAAAGCCGCCGGTCATTCATCTCGGAGGAGACAGACATGGAAGACCTATCACCCCGCTCTGGGGATCTCGACGCGATAGAAACAGCATCGCGTGACGAGATTGCAGCACTTCAGCTTGACCGGATGAAATGGTCGCTGAGCCACGCCTACGAGAACTCACCCTTCTACCGTGCGCGATTTGACGAGGCAGGCGTCCATCCGTCGGATCTAAAATCGCTGGCCGATCTGGCAAAGTTCCCCTTCACGACCAAGAAGGATCTCCGCGATACCTATCCGTTCGGAATGTTTGCCGTCCCACGCGAAAAGCTGACCCGCATTCATGGTTCATCAGGCACCACCGGCAAGCCGACCGTCGTCGGCTATACGCAGAAGGATATCGATATCTGGGCGGATGTGGTGGCACGCTCCATTCGCGCCGCCGGCGGCCGCCGCGGCGACATGGTTCATGTCGCTTACGGCTATGGGCTCTTCACCGGCGGCCTGGGTGCCCACTACGGCGCCGAGCGGCTTGGCTGTACTGTCGTGCCGATTTCCGGTGGCATGACCGAGCGGCAGGTCACGCTGATGCAGGACTTCAAGCCACGCATCATCATGGTGACGCCCTCCTATATGCTTTCCATCCTCGACGAATTCCGCCGCCAAGGGATCGATCCGCGCGAAAGCTCGCTGGCCGTTGGCATCTTTGGCGCCGAGCCTTGGACAAACGCCATGCGCCAGGAGATCGAGCAGTCGTTCGACATGCATGCGGTCGATATTTACGGTCTTTCGGAAGTCATGGGCCCCGGCGTTGCCAGTGAGTGCGTCGAGACCAAGGATGGTCTGCACATCTGGGAAGATCACTTCTATCCGGAGATCGTTGACCCGGCGACGGGCGACGTTCTGCCCGATGGCGAAATGGGCGAACTCGTCTTCACGACGCTGACCAAGGAAGGCTTGCCGATCATTCGTTATCGCACCCGCGACCTGACGCGGCTCCTGCCTGGCACGGCACGCTCCATGCGGCGCATCGAAAAGATCACCGGTCGCTGCGACGACATGATGATCCTTCGCGGCGTCAACGTTTTCCCGACGCAGATCGAAGAGCAGATCCTGAAGTGTCAGGGGCTTGCCCCGCATTTCCAGATCGAGCTCAGCCGTACCGGCCGCATGGACGCGATGACGGTTCATGTCGAGTGTACGCCCGAGGCCGCCGACGAAATTGCACGTGCTTCCTCGGCAAAATCCCTTGCCCACTACATCAAGAGCGTCGTTGGTGTTACCACAAAGATCGAGATTCGCGACCCGGGTGGAGTCGCACGGTCCGAGGGCAAGGCGAAACGGGTCGTCGACAACAGACCGAAGGAATAAGGATGACTGCTTCCCGGCGTGATGACCACTCCGGTAAGCACCCAACAAGAGCTGTCACGAGCTCGTCGCGTGGAGGGCGCGGAGGAAGAACAGGAACGCAAGGACAACATGGCACGAACGCGCGCGATCGACTTTGAAGAGAAACAACGCAGCCTCTTGAGCAGCGCCGCCGCCGTCTTTGCCGAGATGGGGATGGAGAAAGCCTCCATGGCTCACATTGCCTCGCGCAGCAACGTTTCCAAAGCCCTTCTCTACCATTACTACCCGAGCAAGGACGCGCTGATTTTCGACATCATTCGCAACCATCTCGAGGAACTGGAAGCCGCCGTCGCCGCCGCAGACGAACCTGACGCGACGCCTCAGGAAAGACTTCGGCTGCTGGTGCGGCAGGTGCTGGAAAATTATCGCGACGCGGACAACGAGCATAAAGTGCAGCTGAACGGCACGAGTGCGCTCTCAACTGAGCAGCTTGACGAACTGCGGGCAATCGAGCGCCGGATCGTCAAGCGTTTTTCCAATACCATCATCGAGATCAATCCGGATCTCAATGCGAACAAGCCGCTGCTGATGCCCGTGACAATGTCGCTCTTCGGAATGATGAACTGGGTCTATATGTGGTTCCGCCCGGGCGGTCCGGTCAGTCGCGACGAATATGCCGACATCGCCACCACCCTGATCCTGGAGGGTGTCAAGGCGGTGCGCTGAGCGCTGAAGCGCATGGCGATCTTTCAGATTCACTTGTTGCGCTTTGCAAACGGGGCTGAACCTAGACGGTTGATTATTTCGGTTTGGCGGGCATTAGATTACCGAGCTCCATCGGAAAGGGAAACAAGATCGTTGAGCTCTTTTCGCTGGCGATGACGTTCAAAGTGCTTAGATAGCGTAGTTGCATGGCCTCCGGCTGCCGGGCGAGTATTTCGGCCGCTTCGAGGAGCTTTGCGGCTGCCTGCTGTTCACCCTCGGCATTGATGACCTTTGCGCGGCGCTCGCGCTCGGCTTCCGCTTGGCGGGCAATCGCGCGGATCATCGATTCGTTGATGTCGACATGTTTGATCTCGACAGTGGCGACTTTGATGCCCCAAGCATCCGTCTGAGCGTCAAGGATTTCCTGAATGTCTGAGTTGAGCCTGTCACGTTCCGCCAGCATTTCATCGAGGTCGTGCTTGCCGAGTACCGAGCGCAATGTCGTCTGGGCAAGCTGGCTTGTCGCCATCATGAAGTCCTCGACCTGTATCGTCGACTTCTCGGGATCGATGACCCTGAAGTAGATCACTGCGCTGACGCGAACCGAGACATTGTCATGAGAAATAACGTCCTGACTGGGGACATCGAGTACGCGCGTGCGCAAGTCGACCCGTATCATCTGCTGGACGTAGGGGATGAGGAATATCAAGCCGGGTCCTTTAACGCCGGTAAAGCGGCCAAGCGTGAAAATGACGCCGCGTTCGTATTCCCGCAGGATCTTGACCGCGGATGCGACGATGATGAGCAAGATAAGGATCGCTACGAGATAAAAGGCGAGATTAACAAACATACCCATGACGTCTTCTCCTGCTTTCCGAAGGCCGCTAAGTCTCGTTGGGGCGCCTCTCGACCTCGAGCGTCAGCCCGTTGCGGGCGATCACGCTGACGGCGTCACCAGCGGTAAGCGTCTCGGTGGAAATCGCTTTCCAGCGCTCGCCATGCGCGATGACGTAACCCGTGGCCCCAGCCCAGCTCTCAACCTGGCCCGAAATCCCGATCATCTGCTCCGCACCAGTAGCGACTTCGCGCAACCGCGAGGTAAATGCGAGGCGAGCAACGAGAAGGCTGAAAGCGAGGCATGCAAGAGCGATTGCGCCCAGTACCGGGCGCGAGACCTCCAAGCCTGGCATATCCGTATCAAACAGAATGGTTGCGCCCAGGATCACGGCTACCCCGCCACCGATGCCAAAGGCGCCGAAGCTTGGCGAATGTATCTCAGCCACTGTCAATCCGACGCCGAGAAAAATAAGCCCAATGCCGGCAAAACTCACCGGGAGTAATGCCAAGGCATAGAGACCAAGAAGGAGGCAGATGCCGCCGATCGTGCCGGGAAGCATTGTCCCAGGGGCAAGAAATTCGAAGATCAGGCCATAGATACCGACCATCATCAGGATGATCGCGATGTTTGGATCGGTAATCACGGAAAGCAGGCGTGTGCGCCAGTCCGGCTCGAATTCCTGCACGGCGAAACCGGCGGTATCGAGGCGGACATCTGTTTGACCGACCCGCACCATGCGCGCCTGTGTCTGCGCAAGGAGATCGTTGACATCAACTGCCGTGAAATCAATGACATGTTCGCGCGCGGCAGCAGTCGATGAAAGGCTTGCGGCTTCCCGCACAGCCCGCTCTGCCCATTCGGCATTGCGATTGCGCAATTCCGCAAGCCCGCGAATGTACGCCACCGCGTCGTTAACGATTTTTTTGTCGCTGGCACTGCCTGGAGCCTCGGCTTGCTTGTCATTTTGCTTGCCCGGTTCTTTTTCGGGTTTCGTATCGCCGCCAAAAGGGTTTACGCCGAGCGCGATCGGTGTCGCTGCTCCCAAGTTGGTGCCCGGTGCCATCGCTGCAATGTGGCTTGCGTAGAGAATATAGGTGCCGGCGCTGGCAGCCCGTGCCCCGCTCGGTGCGACGAAGCCCGCGACAGGCACGGGCGAGGCAAGGATCGCGCGAATGATTTCCCGCATGGAGGTGTCAAGGCCGCCGGGTGTGTCCATCTGCAGGATGATCAAGCCCGCTCCATGTTCGCCAGCACGCTGAATGCCCCGTATCACATAATCTGCTGTTGCGGGCCCGATGGCGCCGTTCACCTTCAGGACGACCGCAGCGCGGTTGGATTGCGACGACGCCGATAGCGTGAAGATGCCCAGAGTTGATAGCAGCGAGAACAACAAGATCAGGATTGGCGGTAGCCACCGCCAACGCTTTAAGTTCAGCGCTACGACCTGCGGAACGCGCATGATCTCTAATATATGTCAGAAATCACAAAGAGAAAGGAAAGCATCGCAGGGTACGTCCAAAGACGAACGCAAAGCTCAACCTTTCGCTCGAACGCTTAGCTTGCGAGGATGCGACGTCTCGATCCTCGGATGGGCTGCAAAGCGCAATGGCGATTGTTGCCGCAACCCCTTCATCAGAAAGCTTCGGAAGTCGGAAAACTGACCCCAGAACTGCGATGACCACCAGGGCAAAAATGCAGAAAATGCTAATACAGACACTCTAAATATAGCTGCCGATGTGATAATATTTGCAACTCGCTCGAGGATGAGATGCCGGGCGACGTTTCGACTTTTCGCAGAGTGGTTCGCCTGTGTGTCGAGGTAGCGTTTTCGCTATGCTGGAAAGACTGAATCCCCCGATAAAGAGGCCTCGGGATAACATCTCGGAATGGGAGGTGTGCAATGCTTCGCAAATTGTTTCTCACCTTGGCTATTGCGACGTCCGCGCTGACGATCAACGGAGCCGCATGGGCTGACATCACAATCCTCGTGCCATCGGGCAGCGAGGGCGACGGTCTCAGGGCCGCTGCCGAAGACTATGCAAAGTTGAAGGGCACGAAGGTGGAGGCCGTCCAGGCGCCCTATGCCAACGTGTTCGAGCAGGGCGCCAATGCCGGCGCGACCAAGTCCGGTGTCTTCGACATTATCCTGATGGACGATCCGTGGATTCCGTTTTTCGCCGAGAATGGACACCTGGAAGATCTGACCGCCTACTTCAAGAAGGCCGGAATGGAGGGGCCTGACAGTGATTTCCTTTCGAAGTCGCTGGCGGTCTGCCGCAATCCCTACAATACGGGCCCCTATGTATGTCTGCCCTATGTGGGAAATGCGCAGATGTTTTTCTATGACGCTGCCAAGTACAAGGAAGCTGGCGTAGATGCTCCAAAGACTTGGGATGACGTATTGAAGGCGAGCACCAAGCTGACAGAAAGCGGAGGTGGCCGTTATTTCGGTTACGTCTTCCGAGGCGGCCAGGGAAATCCGGTGGTTGCCGATTTCATGCCGATCTTCTGGTCCTATGGCGCTGATATGTTCAACGCCGACCGAACCAAGGTAACGATCGACACGTCTGAAGGGGCCGCTGCCATGAAGACATTCATGGCACTACGCGATGTCTCGCCGAAGGGAGTGGAGAGCTACAACGCCAACGAGGTTGGCACGGCGCTGGCCGCCGGTAGCGCTGCTTCATCGATCAACTGGCCGAACTGGGTTGCGACCTTTGAAGATCCGACCCAATCGAAGATGGTCGGCAAGATCTCCTACAGTCCCATTCCTGCTGGAACGAAACCGGGCAGCTCGGAAATCGGCCACTGGACCATGGGCATCATGTCGGCCTCCAAGAACAAGCAGGAAGCTTTCGACTTCATGATGTGGGCGACCTCGCCTGAACAGATCAAGATTTCGGCCCTACGGGGCAATCCACCTGTCCGGACCTCGGTCTTCACCGACCCGGAACTGACCTCGCAAGAGAAGTTCCGGCACTATCCGGTGTTGATGGAGGCGATCCAGGCCTCGACTCCCCGTCCGCGTCACCCGAAGTGGCCAGAGATCGAGAACGCCTTCGGCATCGAGCTTTCCAAGGCGGTCGCAGGCACGATTACGCCGCAAGAGGCTCTGAAGAACTCGCAGGAGGCGGTCTCACGGATCACGAACCTTTACTAGGCAACAGCTGTTCGGAGCGGGGTTTTCGGACGCCGCTCCCCTGCTGCGCCGGCAATCGCGTCCGATGAGCTTGAAACCCGAGAGTTCAGGCGCGTCGGGGTACGGCTTTACGGGAGAGGTCAATGTTGACGTCGGAAAGCGGAACTGTGGCCACGCCGCTTCGGCCGGGTGGCGGTTTGGAGCGATGGGTAGAGCGGCATTTGCGCTTCCTCATGCCTGCGCCGACAGTACTCATACTCCTGGGCCTGACGATCTTTCCCAGCGTCTACATGTTCTATGCGGCCGTTCACAAAATCAGCCCGAATCCCGATCTGCCCTGGACGTTCGTCGGTGCCGGTAATTTCGCGCGGCTTTTTTCCGACACGCAATTTCACGTCGCGCTCTGGAACACCACCGTATTTACGGTCGCGGCGGTGACGGCAGAATTCATCCTCGGTCTCGGCCTGGCGCTGCTCCTCGACAAGTTCATTCGCAAGTTGACCTTTCTGAAGACAGTCCTGATGATCCCCATGATGCTGCCGCCAATCGCGGTCGCGATCACATGGAAGCTCATCTATGAGCCTCAGTTCGGCGTCCTGAACGAAATCATGTTCCGCCTCGGTCTGCCGTTGCAGGCATGGGCGGGCGACGTGAATCTAGCGATGTTCTCGATCATCGTCGCTGATGTCTGGCAATGGACACCCTTCATATTCCTTCTAATGTTGGCGGGGTTGGCCAGCTTGCCGGTCGAGCCCTACGAGGCCGCCGCGCTCGACGGAGCCTCGTCCTGGCAGCAGTTCCGGGACCTGACGCTGCCGTTCCTCAAGCCGGTTATCGCCATTGCGCTCCTTCTGCGTGTCATGGATGCACTGCGTCTCTTCGATCTGGTCTTCATACTGACGGGAGGAGGGCCGGCTGACCGGACCAAGGTCTTGAGCCTTTACATCTATCAGGTCGCCTACCGCTTCGCTGATCCAGGCTACGCGGCGGCGATGTCGCTTTTCGTGCTGTTTGTAACGATCGTTTTAAGCACCTGGTTCATGAAACGCATGCGGTTGGCGGAATGACCATGACACTGCCCAAAACCATACACGCGCGCAGCCGGACCACAGAGGTGCTCATCCGCCTGCTGGCCTATCTGACGATCGTTGTCGCGCTGGTCGTCACACTTTTTCCGATCTATTGGATCGCGGCCAACTCGTTTAAATATGATATCGACATTTTCGCGGTGCCGCCGGAGTGGTTACCGCGCAACCCCACCCTAAAACACTATAGCGAAGCGTTTATTCAGCGTCCGTTCCTACGCTACGCGTTGAATAGCTTTCTCGTCGCTGTAGGAACGACGATCGTTTCCGTGACCTTCGGCACAATGGCCGGCTATGCCTTGGCACGGTTCAGCTATCCCTGGCAGTGGCGGAAGCAGATTTCGTTCTGGATCCTGTCGACGCGCATGATGCCGCCTATCGTCAGCATCATTCCGCTCTACCTATTCTTCAACTATTTCGACATGCTCAACACGAAGTCGGCTCTCATCGTCGCCTACACTGCCTTCAATCTGCCGTTCGCAACCTGGATGATGAAGAGTTATTTCCAGGATCTTCCGGTCGAGCTGGAGGAGGCGGCGATCGTCGACGGCGACACACGGTGGGGCGCATTCCTGCATGTGGCGTTACCTCTTGCGCGGCCTGGGCTTGCAGCCACCGCCATCTTCTGTCTGATCATCTCGTGGAACGAGTTTCTACTTTCCCTCATCATCACGCTCACCGAGCAGTCGCAGACGCTGCCGATCGGCATTGCCGGGCGCGTAACGCAGTACAACACCTATTGGGGTGAAATCAGTGCGGCGGGCTTCATGGCCTGCGTGCCAATCGTCATCTTCGCCTTCATCGTCCAGAAGCATCTCGTCCGGGGATTATCCCTGGGTGCCATCAAAGGTTGAGACCTATGGCGTCCGTCACATTCAAAAACGTCTGCAAGAAATTCGGCGAATTCGTTGCCGTAAATGATTTCAACCTCGACATCAGGGACAAGGAGTTTCTCGTTTTGCTCGGGCCTTCCGGTTGCGGCAAGACAACGACCATGCGGATGGTCGCGGGTCTCGAGGAAGCGACGTTCGGCGACATCTACATCAACGAGGACCGCGTCAACGGTGTCCTTCCCAAGTATCGCGACGTTGCAATGGTATTCCAGTCATATGCTTTGTATCCGCACCTTACCGTCGAAGACAACATCGGCTACCCGCTGAAGATCCGCAAAGTGCCGCCCGCTGAATGCAAGCGACGAATAGCCGAAGTCGCACGGCGTGTGGAACTCGACTCGATGTTGTCGCGGCTGCCGAAGGAACTTTCCGGCGGTCAGCGCCAGCGCGTGGCACTTGCCCGCGCCATCGTGCGCACGCCACGCGTCTTTCTGATGGACGAGCCGCTGTCCAATCTCGATGCCAAGCTGCGCACACAGATGCGCGCCGAGCTGAAGCATCTGCAACATGAGCTGCAGGTCACGACGATCTACGTCACCCATGACCAGATAGAAGCGATGACGCTTGCCCATCGCGTGGCCGTGATGAACAAGGGCGTTATCGAGCAGCTTGGGACGCCGCGGGAGATCTATAACGATCCGCGCACGCTCTTCGTTGCCGGCTTTATTGGCTCGCCGCCGATGAACCTAATTCCAGGAGAAGTGAGAGACGGTGTGTTCGCAAGCGGCGGCCTCAGGGTCGGCGGTATCGGCCGGGCGACCCTCTCTGGCGCTGTCCTCGGCGTCCGGCCGGAGGACGTCCATCCGACTGACGCCGGTGACGCAGACGTCAATCTGGTCGCGCCGATCTATTCGGCGGAACTCACCGGCGAGAACACGCTTGTGAGCCTACGGTTGGGAGGTCAACTCATGACATTGCGTGCCGACAAGAATTTCACGGGTCAGATCGACCAGCAGATCGGCGTCAAGGTCGCGGCGGATCGCGTATTTCTGTTCAATGGCGAGACCAAAGATCGTGTTGACTTCTAGCCTTTGGGCGGCAGTGCTGGTGATTATCCTTGCATTTGCTGCGACCGCTGGTGATGGCGGCCTCATCGCTGGAAATCCGCTGATTGAGATTCCTGCCGGGACGTTCGTCTTCGGCCGCGACGACGGCCCTGAAAACGAACGCCCGCGGCGCGAACTGGAGGGGCAGGCGTTTGCAATCAATCGCACCGAGATTACAAACCAGCAATATGGGCTCTTCGTCAAGGAGACCGCCCATCGTGCAGCCTTTTACGCCAATCATCCAATCCTGGGATTGGACGACCGGCCGGTCGTCGGGGTGAGTTGGGGAGACGCCGATGCATTTTGCCGTCACTATGGGTTGGTTCTTCCATCGGAACAACAATACGAGCGGGCGGCTCGAGGAACTCAGGGCAGCGCGTTTCCATGGGGCGAGGTGCCACCGGGCAATGCGCGGGTAAATTCGGGCGCGGATGTCTGTTGTTCCGGCGACGTGCGCGATGGGTATCCGATGACCGCACCAGCGGTGTCCTTCGCTGATGGCGCAAGCAAAGAGGGCATCCTCAATCTTGTCGGCAATGTCTGGGAGTGGACCCGTGACGTCTACGCGCCGTATGAAGGCGGGAGCGCGGTGAGAAGTGCCGGGCTTTACCGCGTGCTTCGCGGTGGCTCTTGGAACAGCGATCCAAACCACCTGACAACGACCTATCGGCTCGCCTATGATCCGGAATTCCGGTTCTCAGCCAACGGTGGCTTCAGATGCGTCCGTTCTACACCTTGATTGTCGTCACCGGTTTTCTGCTCCTAGCCGCCGGCGCCGGTGCTGAACCGACGGCGCCGCCCGGCTACACGCTTAAGACCTTCAACACGCCTGGTGCCGCCTTCGCCGGCCTATCTCGCGACGCCGAAGGCCTGCTCGTCAGCGATCTCGCCAGCGGCCGGCTCTACCGGCGCGGCGCGGACGGCAAGCTTGTCGCATTCGGTCCGGTATTTCCCCATGGCCTCGACGTGATCGGCGACCCGACCGGTCCATATCGTGTCGTGCGCGCCGACGATGGCCTTGTCGTCGCTCAGGGATGGACGCCAGTCGGCTCCAAAGAAGGGCCGTTTGACCACGCGCTCGTTGCGCTCGACGCGACCGGTCAGGTCCGTGTCATCAGCAGCGATTTCTGGAATCCGTTCGACTTCGTTGCGGCGAGCGGAAGCTACTACGTGATAGACTCCGCTCGAAACAGTGTCGAACGTCTACAGCCAGACGGCAGCAAAAGCACGATTCTGACATTCCGCCGCATGAGGCAGGCGGCCACGGCACTCCGCGGCCTTTCGCCGACGGAGTTCACCGAAGGCAACAGCTACGAAACCGATGCGGTGCCGGCCGGTATCGCCCTTCACGGCGGGCGCCTCTATATAGCGCTGTTCGGCGGCTTTCCCTTCCTTACCGGTGCCGGAGAGATCGTTTCGATTCCCGAGGCTGGCGATCAGTCAATGCCGCAGATTGACGTCGAAGCGCTCAATGCGCCCGTCAGTATTGCTTTCGACAACGATGGAGAGATGCTTGTCCTCGAGCACGGCACCTACGACCAGAAAGAAGGTTTTCACAAGGCGAGTGGGAGATTGCTTAAGTTCAATAGAATGGCACGGGAACGGAAGGTTATTCTCGAGGGCCTGACCCGCCCAGTGTCTGTGCTTATCTGGGACGAGCGGCGGATCGTCGTTTCCGAGCTGGGCGGCAACCTGTATGTTCTGACGCGCGAATCTGCTCGCTGACCGTGGCGATCCCGGTTTTGCTCCTAGGTGTCGTGACCACCGATCGGTTGATCACCTGTAGAGGGAGTCCCCGAGCGCAATTGTGTTGCCTGTGCGAGGAGCCCGACGGATCTACCGAGCATGGTTCACAAACAAGGCTGGCCACTGCGGCGAGCCTCTAGTTTGCCTTCATCGAAGTCAGAGGATGCGGGAAAGGCTCGAACTTACGCGGCTGACGGGTACTGTTGCCCGGTCGAAGCAGCCGCACACTTGCGCGCTTCCCAACCGACAGCCGCAAATCTGCGTCCGCGCTCCTTAGCAGCCTTCTCAAGCAGCTCGGCGAATGCACCGAGGCTCACTTTGTCGGCGTGCAGCAATTGCCGGATCAAAGGATCTCTCAAAACTTCTGACATAGACAAGTCCTGCATGGTGTCCTCCTTCGCAGGGTGCGAGGTAGCACGGTGATGCAACGGTCAGATGTCGCGAGCGTGGCGTAAACAAGGCACGTAATCACATTGCGGTGCTAGGCCGTGGTGACGATTTCACTATTTGAGCCAGATGGCGTCTCAACTCATAAGGCGAGATGTCGATCTGACCTGCATGGGTTCACGGGATGCTGTACAGTTAAACAGAATCCAGCCAGCTGAAGATCACGTGTTCTTAAAGCGCGCTGCTTCTTCGGACCCTCCAGTCGCGTTGCCAGCACTGTAGGAATGTGCGCCGGCGCCTGCGAGCCGTCCCCGGTCGACGATCAGGTACTCCTCACGAATGGGCCGCCCTTCGAACCAGCATTCAAGAATTTCCCGTGTTCCGGCCGCGTAACGCGCTTGGGCGGACAAGGATGTTCCGGAAATGTGCGGCGTCATGCCGTGATGGGGCATGGTTCGCCACGGATGTTCTCTCGGTGCTGGTTGCGGAAACCAGACATCGCCCGCATATCCAGCCAACTGGCCGCTTTCCAATGCCCTGGCGACAGCGTCGCGGTCGCAAATTTTACCGCGCGCGGTGTTCACCAGAAAGGCGCCATGTTTCATCTGCGAGAGCATTTTTTCGTTGAACAGGTTTTCTGTTTCCGGATGAAGCGGGCAGTTGATGGTCACGACATCGCAAACCTTGACCATATCCTCGACAGTGGCATGCCACATGACATTGAGCTCTTTTTCGACGGCTTCCGGAAGCCGATGCCGATCATGATAATGAAGATGCACGTCGAAAGGCTTGAGGCGGCGCAGCACGGCGAGACCGATACGCCCGGCGGCCACTGTTCCAACATGCATTCCCTCGACATCATAGGAGCGAGCGGCGCAATCGGCGATGTTCCAGCCGCCCTTGACCACCCATTGATAGGAAGGAATGTAGTTTCTAGCCAACGCGAGGATCATCATTACAACGTGTTCCGAGACACTGATGGAATTGCAATAGGTGATTTCCGCAACGGTTATGCCGCGGTCGATCGCAGCTTGAAGATCGACGTGGTCCGATCCGATGCCCGCCGTGAGCGCCAATTTTAGCTTCGATGCCTTGGCAATGCGTTCGGCCGTCAAATATGCGGGCCAGAATGGCTGCGAAATCACGATTTCAGCGTCATGCAGTTCGCTTTCGAAGACGCAGTCCGCGCCATCCTTGTCGGACGTGACGACCAGCGTGTGGCCAAGCGATTCAAGATATTTTCTCAGACCCAATTCGCCCGAAACGCTTCCAAGCAATATTCCAGGTTGAAAGTCGGTCGCCTTGGGTGAGGGGAGCGTCTGGCCGCCGGGATAGTGGTCGATCTTTGGAAGACCATCGCGCGCGTAGGATTTCGGATATCCGTCGACCGGATCGTCATAGAGAACACAAACTATTTTGGCCATGGTCGTTTCCTTTCTGATGCTGACAACAGAAAACGCTGCTGACAAAGCCCGACGCAAAGTCAGTGATATGGATCGTCATGAGGTGAGCGAGACGTTCTCAGGCCGCCGCGAGACTCCGGCTCCTTGTGTTTCCCCGTCCTAAGATCGACCTGCTCTGTGGGGGCGATCCTGCAAGAAATCGGAATTCTCTCACGATAGGCGGGTGCATACAAATCAAAGATTTGGAAAGGGTGATGGATATACCCGTTGGCTTGCTTCAACGACACCTTCGCCGATCCCGCGAGGTGGAGATCCCCTAACAAAACGCCCAAAACGGCGATGTCATGTCTGACGCCCGCCGTGCGATCACCTTCGACCGTGGCACCAAGTTCGCCGACTGGCCCTATTAGCAGGCTGGCATCGGAATGCAGACATGGGTCTGCGATCCGCAGTCGCCGTGGCAGAAAGGCACTGTCGAGCACACCAACGGCCGCGCTCGCAAATGGCTGTCGAAGGAGGGTGATCCGCTGTCGATCACCGACCGCGATCTCGCCGATATCTGCAATCATCTGAACGCAACACCGCGCAAATGCCTCGGCTACAAAACACCCGCCGAAATCTTCCGCCGAAAACGCCTCGCGCAGATCAGGCGCACCGGTTACCTTGCCATGTCACGCAAGTCGCTCTTCGCCATGAATTCACACACGGCAACTGACAAGTTGCGACGGAACCATCCTTAGAGGTAGATCGGCGTTTGATCTTTCGTCTACGCTGCGAGAACCGTGCATGGTGGTCTTCAGCGACCTGGCGGCGCTCGGATGGCCGCAAGAGTTCATGCACGACGATCGAGGATAGCCCGATGCTGCCGGGAGGACTGTCAAGCACACGGCTGATCAGATTTAGTCTCTCGCTCGATGACGTCCTTGGCCACGTCCTCGTTCTATGTCGAAGCAATCGGCACGGCGTTTTCCTTACAATCATGGCTTCTCATAATTTCGATCTATATCGATGACGTAGTTGCTTGTGATCGGGCAACGATAGGAGCTCCATGATCGTCGTGCTGCAAAGTGTTTCAAAATCCTACCAGACTGCAGAAGGTCGGCTTGAGGTTCTGCACGACATCGACCTTTCGTTGGAGGCCGGGAGAAGCCTTGCCCTGACAGGCGAGTCCGGCAGCGGAAAGAGCACGCTTCTGCACCTTGCCGCGGGTCTTGATCATCCCGATTCCGGCCGGATTGAGATCGCTGGGCAGGAGATATCGCGGCTCAGCGATGTCGGACGCACAGCGCTCCGCCGTTCCGTGGTCGGGCTGGTGTTTCAACAGTTCAATTTGATCCCGTCGCTGGATGTTGCCGCGAACCTTGCCTTTCACGCGCGCCTTGCCGGTCGCTACGATCCCGCCTGGCAAACGGAACTGACGGAACGGCTTGGGCTAGGTGCCCTGTTGATGCGCTATCCGGAACAGCTATCCGGCGGGCAGCAGCAGCGCGTAGCGATCGGGCGGACGCTGGCTGCACGGCCAAAGCTTGTGTTGGCCGACGAGCCGACCGGCAATCTGGACGAGGCGACCGGCGATGCGGTTCTGGCGCTGATGCTGTCGCTGGTGGCTGAGAGCGGGGCGGCCCTGCTGATGGTCACCCATTCCATGCGGCTTGGCGAACGGCTAGATGCCCGCGTCCATCTCCGCTCCGGACGGATCGTGTGATGTGGCGAGCCGCCATGTCTGCTTTGCTGTCCCATTGGCGCCGCCAACCGATGCAACTGCTGATGCTGTTGATCGGCCTATCGCTGGCGACGGCGCTGTGGTCCGGGGTTCAGGCGGTCAATGCCGAAGCCGGTGCCAGCTATGATCGCGCCGCTTCCATGCTCGGCCAGGACCGGCTGGAGCAACTGGTGCGGGTGGACGGCGGACTGATCCCGCAGCATGTTTTTGTCAAACTCCGTCGAGCAGGGTGGCTAGTGTCACCCATCATCGAGGGACAGATACGTCTCGGCGCAACCCGGTTGCGCGTGATCGGCGTCGAGCCGCTGAGCCTGCCGGTTGAAGCACAGCAGGTCGATCTCGGAAACGGCGACGGTCTGCTTCAGTTCATCATGCCGCCGGGGCTCATCTACGTTTCGCCCGAAACCGCAGGGCAGCTATTGGGTCAACCACTGCCGCCAATGCGCATTGCGGCCAATATACTGCCTGGCACCGCCATAACAGACATCGGGATTGCGCAGGGACTTCTCGAAAAGCCCCGGCAGATCAGCCGGCTGATCCTCTCCCGGGACCAGCCGGGAGGCCGCCCGTCACTTGCGGCAATCGCGCCTGAGCTGGTGATGAAGAAACCAGACCCGCAAGGCGATCTGGCAAGGCTGACGGACAGTTTCCACCTAAATCTAACCGCATTTGGCTTTCTTGCCTTCGCCGTCGGCCTCTTCATCGTCTATTCCGCAATCGGCCTTGCCTTCGAGCAGCGCCGTCCGACTTTTCGCACACTCCGTTCACTTGGATTGTCGGCGCGCGCGCTGACCGGTCTTCTTCTGGCCGAACTCATCATGTTTGCTCTGGTGGCCGGCATCGTCGGTGTGGCCATCGGCTATCTCGTGGCCTCGTTCCTTCTTCCAGGCGTCGCGGCCACCCTGCAGGGACTTTACGGCGCAAGCGTACCCGGCGCGCTCACGTTGCGTCCGCAATGGTGGGCGACAGGTTTGGGGATCGCCGTGATCGGCACGCTCGTTTCTGCCGCGCAAAGCCTTTGGCGGGTGTGGCGCATGCCGTTGCTGGCGCCGGCGCAACCGCGCGCCTGGGCCCGCGCGTCGGAAACCGCACTGCGGTTTCAGGTCCTTGCCGCCCTTGGCCTGTTTGCCACGGCGATCGGGCTCGGCCTGTCGGGATCAGGGCTGGCCGCGGGGTTTTCCGTTCTTGGCGGTTTGCTGCTGGGTTCTGCGCTGCTCTTGCCGGTAGTCCTCGCGCTCTTCCTGGCTCTGATGCAGCGGTGGGCATCTCGGCCCGTCGCGCAATGGTTCTGGGCCGATACACGCCAGCAGCTTCCAGGTCTTTCGCTGGCTCTGATGGCGCTGCTCCTGGCTCTCTCGGCCAATGTCGGCGTCGGCACGATGGTGTCGAGCTTCCGCCTGACCTTCACCGGCTGGCTGGATCAGCGGCTGGCCGCCGAGCTTTATGTGACCGCGCGTAGCGACGCTGAGGCGAAGGCTCTGCGCCAGTGGCTCCGCCCCAAAGTGGACGCGGTGCTGCCGATCTGGAGCGTTAACGGCGCGGTCAACCGGCAACCGGCGGAAATCTACGGCGTGGCGGATCATCCGACTTATCGCGACAACTGGCCGCTGCTTGAGGCGTCCCCCGACGTCTGGGATCGGATTGCGCGCGGCGAGGCCGCGCTGGTCAACGAACAGCTAGCACGCCGCGATAATCTCCGTATCGGCGACAGGCTCCTTCTGCCCGGCGGCTGGGACACTGTGTTGGCGGGCGTCTATTCCGATTACGGCAATCCGACCGGACAAGCGATCGTCGGTATCGATGCGCTGGTAGCGCATTATCCGAATGTGTCGCGGCTTCGATATGGTCTGCGTCTTTCGCCCTCGGATGTGGCGGGTCTCGCCGTTGAGCTTCGGAGCACGTTCGATCTTCCACCCCAAAATCTTGTCGATCAGGCGAGCCTCAAACGGCGATCGCTGCAGATCTTCGAACAAACCTTTGCCGTAACTGCCACGCTGAATGTGTTAACGCTGGGCGTTGCCGGTCTGGCGATGTTCGCGAGCCTGACGACACTTTCGGGCATGCGCTTACCACAGCTTGCACCGATCTGGGCGATGGGGTTGACACGGCGACATCTGGTTCTCCTCGAACTGGCGAGAACCATGGTTCTTGCCGTCATCACCCTGGTCGCGGCACTGCCAGTCGGCCTTGGCCTCGCCTGGGTTCTGCTGGCTATCGTCAATGTCGAGGCATTCGGCTGGCGGCTGCCGATTTATCTGTTCCCCGCGGACTGGCTGCGCCTCGGCGCGCTCGCGCTGGCTGCAGCCCTGCTTTCAGCGCTAATCCCGTTGCGGCGGCTGGCTGCGATTGCGCCTGCCGATCTTCTTAAGGTGTTTGCCAATGAACGCTAAGACTTGGCTTTCATGCCTCTTCCCCATCGTTCTCATGCAGAGCGGTATCGCCTTGCGAAGCCCGGTCGAGGCGCAAGGATTTGCCGGCCTTGGCACGACGGCGGAAGGTTTCGCGATCCCCCAACCTGGTACCTCGTTCAGCTTCCCGGCTGATCATGGGCCGCATCCCGATTACCGCATCGAATGGTGGTATCTGACCGCCAACCTCGAGGCGGCTGACGGCACCGACTATGGCGTACAGTGGACGCTTTTCCGCTCTGGCCTTGTGCCCGGTGAAAAGAACGGCTGGTCGAGCCCGCAGGTCTGGATGGGGCACGCGGCGGTGACGACGCCGGAAATGCATTACTTTGCCGAGCGCCTTTCCCGCGGCGGAACGGGACAGGCTGGCGTCACTGCCGCGCCTTTCGAGGCATGGATCGACGACTGGCGGATGCAGCGCCCTTCATCGGCTTCCCCCGGTAACGTCGACGAGCTATCAGAAACCGTGCTTCACGCCTCGGGCAAGGATTTCCGCTATGACCTCCAGCTTCAGGCTAGAGGTCCGATCGTGGCCCAGGGACAGGGAGGATTTTCGGTGAAGTCTGCCGCGGGGCAGGCAAGTTATTATTACTCGCAGCCATTCTACACCGTCGAAGGTATTCTCGCGCTTCCCGAAGGGGAAATCGCTGTTACCGGTCAGGCGTGGCTGGATCGGGAATGGTCGTCGCAGCCGCTTGCCGCGGATCAAACAGGCTGGGACTGGTTCTCGCTGCATTTGGATTCCGGCGAAAAGCTGATGGGTTTTCGACTGCGCGACAGTGGCCAGGGCTACACGTCCGCTACGTGGATTTCAGCGGATGGAAAGCCGGCGCCGCTGGCTCCGGGAGAACTCAAGGTAATGCCGCTAGAAACGGCCGATGTCGCCGGGCGCAAGATCCCTGTCGCATGGCGGATCGAGCTGCCGTCTCGTGGGCTAGATGTGACGACGAGCACGCTGAATTCACGGGCCTGGATGGCAACGCGGACGCCCTATTGGGAAGGACCGATCCGCTTTGAAGGCACGCATGGCGGCCGGGGTTATCTTGAAATGACGGGATATTGAGAGGCAGCTCTAAGCTCAATCACCGAATTTGAGCCGCTCCAGGATCAAGGGATCATAGTCGGGCGCTTGGATCCGCCGGCGGTCGGCTTCCGGTTCGCAAAGCGGTTCGACGGGCCGAAGCTTGTCCTTGGCCTCCAAGGCGAGGCGCTGATAGACGGCCGTTCCCTGGCGCTTCCAGGCAATTTCTTTTTCGCTGAGTTCGCGAATGACCCTTGCCGGCGATCCGACCGCTAGGCTGTTTGCCGGGATGTCAGCACCGGCTTTGACGAAGGCCATGGCGGCGATGATGGCGTTTTCACCGATCACGGCTTCGTCCATGACAACCGCATTCATGCCGACCATGGCATTGCGACCAATGCGGCAGCCGTGCAGCACCGCGCCGTGGCCGATATGGCCGTCTTCACCGATTACCACCTCGACGTTCGGAAAGCCGTGAACGACGCAGGTCTCCTGTAGATTCGAACCACGCTCCATCACGATCCGTCCGAAATCGCCGCGCAATACAGCGCACGCTCCGACATAGCAGGCAGGTCCGAGGATGACGTCGCCGATCACCACGGCGGCCGGATGGACAAAGGCGGTCGGGTGGATTACGGGCACGACGCCATCATAGGAGTAGACCTGCGCCATCTCAATCAATCCCTTGTCTTGGCCACCATCGTCAGCACGTCGTATTGAGCAACCGTCGCGCCATTCTGGTTGCTAACACGGCAATCCCAGCGCACTTCGCCATGCTCGGCGCCGATACGCGGGTTGATCTCCTTGCAGGTCAATTGCACCTGCAGCGTATCGCCCGGATTGACTGGCGTGAGGAAGCGCAGGTTGTCGACCCCATAATTGGCGAGAACCGGGCCGGGGGCCGGGTCGACGAAGAGACCCGCAGCGAAGGAGACGATCAGATAGCCGTGGGCAACGCGCCCATCGAAGAACGGATTGGCGCGGGCGGCTTCCTCGTCCATGTGAGCATAGAAGGTATCGCCTGTGAAGTTGGCGAAATGCTCGATATCTTCAAGCGTGACTGTGCGCGTGCCGGTTACGAGCTGGTCGCCGATCCGTAATTCTACCAGCGACTTGCGAAATGGATGCTCTGCGTCCTTGCGGACCTCGGCATCAGGGACCCAGCGGCCTGTCACGGCGGACAGAAGTGTCGGGGAGCCTTGCACCGCCGTGCGCTGCATGTAGTGCTTGACCCCACGAAGCCCACCCAGCTCCTCGCCACCGCCGGCGCGTCCTGGACCACCGTGGACCAGGCCGGGCAGCGGCGAGCCATGGCCGGTCGATGTCTTGGCGCTCGTGCGGTTGCCGATCAGCACCCGTCCGTGGAACGGCGCCATGCCGAGGACCACGTCTTCGGCAAAGATGGGATCGTTGGTGAAGACGGAAGAAACGAGACTTCCCTTGCCGCGGCGGGCAAGATCCACCGCCTCATCGGCACTGTCATAAGGCATGACCGTGCTGACCGGGCCGAAGGCTTCGACATCGTGCACCGCCTTGGCTTCCCATGGCTTGTCGCAATAAAGCAGGACCGGATTGAGGAAGGCGCCGGCATCGGCGTCACCCGACACGACACGCGGATTGTCAGGGTCGCCGACGACGATCTCGGCATCGGCGAGGAGATCGCGGATGCGCGCGCGAACCTCGTCACGCTGGGCAAGGCTTGAAAGCGGGCCCATGCGGACGGTTTCATCGGTGGCATTGCCAAGCGTGGTCTTGCCAAGACGCTCGCCAAGGACGGAGACCAGTGCCTCGCAATAGGCGCGCGGCGCGATGACACGACGGATGGCCGTGCACTTCTGCCCGGCCTTTGCCGTCATTTCGCGGGAGACCTCCTTGACGAAAAGATCGAACTCCTCCGTCCCGGGGGCGGCGTCGAGACCGAGAACCGAGGCATTGAGGCTGTCGGCCTCCATGGTAAAGCGTACCGAATTCTCAATGATCGCCGGATGCGTCTTCAGCTTGCGGCCCGTCCAGGCCGAACCGGTGAAGGTTACTGCATCCTGGCCGTCGACGTGGTCGAGCAGATCGCCGACGGAGCCGCAGATCAATTGCACGGCGCCTTCCGGCAACAGGCCGGTTTCGACGATGCGACGGACGACGAGTTCGGTGAGATAGGCCGTCTGGCTCGCCGGCTTGACGATCGCCGGCATCCCCGCAAGCAGTGTCGGTGCCAGCTTCTCCAGCATGCCCCAGACCGGGAAGTTGAAGGCATTGATATGAATAGCGACGCCCTGCAGCGGCGACAGTATGTGCCGGGCCGAGAAAGTACCGTCGCGCGACAGGGTTTCCACGTCACCATCAACGAGCACGCGCGTATTGGGCAACTCGCGTCGGCCTTTTGAGGCGTAGGACAATAAAGTGCCGATACCGCCGTCGATATCGATCCAGCTATCTGCCCTCGTTGCACCGGTTGCCGACGAAAGGGCGTAGAATTCTTCCTTTCGGTCCATCAACGCCTGGCCAAGCGCTTTCAGCATGGCGGCGCGCTCGTGAAACGACATGCGTCGCAGCGCCGGGCCTGCCTTTTCGCGGCCGTACGCCAAAGACGCCACAAAGTCGACGCCAGTGGAATCGATCAACGCCACCGGCACGCCTGTCGAGGCATCAAGCAGTTCGGCGCCATCCTTCGTGCCGGGAACCCAACGGCCGTAGACATAGCTTTCGAGGCGGCGCGGCGGGTTTGCCAGAACGTTCATTGTCTTATCCTTCCGGTCAGTTCAGATTGAGCGCAGCAAGCTGCGCATCGACGGCTGCCTGCCATTCAGATAGCAGCGCCTCGTTGGGGGTATGGCGGAGACCGAAACGCGCCAGCGTTTCGTAGCGGGCCGAGCCGGAAAGTCCGAAGCTTGCCGCAACGCGGGGGCGCCAGTAGGCGATCGCTTCACGCGCGGCCGTCGCCCCGTCTTCATTTTCAGCAATCCGCTTCAGCGCCTCGATACCAAGTTCGGTGTGATGCGCCTCTCGCGGCAGAATCGCCCGGAACACTTCGGCAAGCGGCTGGTAGGAGACGTGGGTCAGCTCCCGCAGCTGGATGGTGCCTGCGGTGCCCATCAGCATATTCATGACGACCGCGTCGATCCATCCCTGCAAGGGATAGTGGAAGACCGAGAGGCGCATGTCGCCGCCCTGGCGTGCTGCCCCGATATCGGCCTCACGCGTCAGGCGGGCATCCCACGGATGATGCACGGCATAGCGGTCGGTGTCGGCACCGAAGCTGCCCATGATCTCCAGCACGCGGCCGGCGTGGTCGGTCTTTTCAAGCACGATCTTGGCGGACGCAATGCGTTCCTTGATGCCCGGCGCATCGTTGATCGTGTCTGCAAAGCCGGCCGCACCCGCAAGTTCACTGTCGACGAAGCTCGCCATCAGGCGCAGAAGCTCGCCGCGATAGCGCGGGGTCACATTGTCAGGCGACGTCAACACGCCACCCTTGAGCAGATATTCCTCGATCGGCATGGTATCGGACATCGGATTCCTCCCTCGCTTTCGCGGACCTATTGATCGTAGCTGACCACGACACGGTCGCTCAGCGGATAGCACTGGCAGGTCAACACGTAGCCCTGGCGGACCTCATAGTCCTCGAGTGCATGGTTGACCTCCATCTCGGTCTCGCCCTCGATCACCTTGGCACGGCACGTGGAACAGACGCCTGCCTTGCAGGCGTAAGGCGCGTCCATGCTGTTTTCGAGAGCCGCTTCCAGCAGCGTCTGTCCCTGCTTCGGCATCTTGAAGACGCGGGTGGCGCCGTCGAGCGTTACGGTCGCCTCGCATGCGGCCTCCCTGTCGGCGGCGGAAGCGCTGTCGGTCTTGCGGCGTGCGCGGCCGGGCTGCGAGGACGCAAAGAGCTCGAACTTGATCTGCTCGTCGCCCATTCCGTGATCGCGAAGGGCGGATGCGATCGTCAACATCATTGGTTCAGGACCGCAGATGAAGGCCGTGTCGACCGACTTCAGATCGATCCAGTGCTTGAAGAGCGCTGCGCACTTATCCGGGTCGATCCGGCCCGTGAAAAGGTCGATATCCTGGGCTTCGCTTTCCAGCACATGCAGAATGGAGAGCCGCCCAAGGTAGGTATTCTTCAGGTCATCCAACTCCTCACGGAACATGATCGAACTGATCTGGCGGTTTGCGTAGACGAGCGTGAAGCGCGAATGGGGCTCGCGTGCAAGCGTCGTCTTGATGATGGAGAGCACGGGCGTGATGCCGCTGCCGCCGGCAAAGCCAAGATAGCTCTTGGAAACCTCAGGTTCGATCGCCGTGAAGAATGCACCCATCGGCGGCATCGCTTCCAGCGTATCACCGATCTGCAATTCTTCGTTCGCCCAGGTCGAGAAGCAGCCCCCATCGACCCGCTTGATGCCGACCCTCAAAACGCCTTCGTCACGCCCCGCACAGATCGAATAGGACCGGCGCAGCTCCTCGCCATCGAACTTGCGGCGGAATGTCAGGTACTGGCCCTGCGTGAAATCGAACGCACCGCGGTCCTCGTCTTGCGGAGCCAGCGTGACGACCACGGCATCGCGCGTCTCGCGCCTGACGTCGGTGACTTGAAGGGAATGGAAACGCGCCATATTGCGGACCTCACTAGGCAAAAGGGTCAGATGCACTTGAAGTAGTCGAAGGGTTCCAGACAGTCGGTGCAGCGATAGCTCGCCTTGCAGGGCGTTGAGCCGAACTGGCTGATCTTTTCGGTGTTCGTCGATCCGCAGCGCGGACAGGCGACTGTCAGATTGGAGCGGCCGGACAGCCGGTCGATACGCTGGCGCAGGATGCCGTCTGTCGCCGTTCCGTCCATCGGCGGGGCAATACCGTAGGCGCGCAGTTTTTCGCGGCCCTCGGTGCTGATCCAGTCGGTCGTCCAGGCGGGCGAAAGCTGGCGCTCCAGCCGCAGGTTTTCGATCCCCTTTTCCTTGAGCGCCCGCTCGATATCGAGGTTGATGATCGCGGTCGCCGGGCAGCCGGAATAGGTCGGCGTCACTGTCACGACCAGTGTGTCCTCCTTCCAGGCGACACCGCGGATGATGCCGAGATCGACAAGCGAGATCACCGGGATTTCCGGATCCGGGACTTCCCCAAGCCATTGCCAGACATCGGCGATCGAAGGCAAAGTCGCGGCTATCATCACCGCCTCCTTCCGCTTACCAGTTCGCGCCCGGATAGGCGCGCTGCAGGAATTGCAGTTCAGCCAGGATGAAGCCCATGTGCTCTGTATGAACGCCGCGCTTGCCGCCCTTATGCATAAAGCCGTCGGCCGGCTTCTTCAGCGTCGCTTCTGAAAGCGCGTCATCAACCAGCTCGTCCCACGCGGCCTTCAGGCTTTCGGGTTCCGGTGCAATGCCGGCCGCAGCAAGCTCGGCATCTGAGGCATCACCCACGAAAAGTTCGCCGGTATAGTCCCACAGATCGTCAAGCGCCTCCTGCATTCGCCGGTGGCTTTCGGCGGTGCCGTCGCCAAGACGGATGATCAGATCGCGGCTGCGATCGAGATGGTAGGCAACTTCCTTCGAGGCTTTTTCGGCGATGTCAGCGATGCGCTTGTCGGTCGAGGCGCACAGGGCTCTCAACATCAGGAAATGCCAGGCATCGAACAGAAACTGACGCATCAGCGTCTTGCCGAAGTCGCCGTTCGGTCGTTCGACGAGCAGGACGTTGCGGAAGTCGCGGGTATCGCGCAGATAGGCGAGATTGTCGGCACTGCGGCCCCGACCTTCGACCTCGCCGGCAAGACCGAGCCAAAGCTGAGTCTGGCCGATCAGGTCAAGTGCGGTGTTGGAAAGCGCAATGTCCTCTTCCAGTGCCGGGGAATGCCCGCACCACTCGGATACGCGATGACCGAGGATCAGGGTATTGTCGCCGATCCGCGTCAGGAACTCAAAGAGTGCCGTCGGGCTGACGGTCGTATTGGAGATAGCGCTCATCACATATGCCCCACTTCATCGGGAATGTCGAAGAATGTCGGATGGCGATAGACCTTGGAGTTCGACGGATCGAACAGCGGGCCCTTGTCCGACGGCGCGCTTGCCGTGATGTCGCTGGAACGAACCACCCAGATGCTTACTCCCTCGTTTCGACGGGTGTAAACGTCGCGGGCGTTGTTGACGGCCATCTCGGCATCGGGTGCATGGAGGCTGCCAACATGCCGGTGATTGAGGCCGTGCTGGCCGCGGATGAAGACTTCCCAAAGGGGCCATTCGCTGGACATCGGTGTTTCTCCTACTTGCGACTTCTCGGCCGAAGGCCCGCAAATCGCGTATTTGTTACGATAGCAACTGCTCAGAGCGGGCAGCTGCCGGAGCCTTGATACTACTCGGCGGCGGTGCGCGCTGCGGCGTGGCGCGACGCCATCTTCTCGGCATGGGCAACGAGACCATCGCGGAACCACGCGCCGTCGTTCCACGCCTTTTGTCGGGCGCTGAGGCGCTCGACATTGCACGGGCCGTTGCCGGCGATGACGGCGAAGAACTCGGTCCAGTCAGGCTCGCCGAAATCATAGCCGCCCTTTTCCTCGTTCCACTTCAGATCCGGATCCGGCACCGTCAGGCCGAGATATTCGGCTTGCGGCACGGTCTGGTCGACAAACTTCTGGCGCAGTTCGTCATTGGAGTTCTGCTTGATCTTCCAGGACATCGATTGGGCCGAATGCACCGATGCGTCGTCAGAGGGGCCGAACATCATCAGTGACGGCCACCACCAGCGATTCAACGCGTCCTGGACCATTTCCTTCTGGGCGGGCGTGCCCTTCACCATCTTCATCAGGATGTCGAAGCCCTGCCGCTGATGGAAGCTTTCTTCCTTGCAGATGCGGACCATGGCGCGGGCATAAGGCCCGTAGGAACAGCGCTGCAGCGGCACCTGGTTCATGATCGCCGCACCATCAACCAGCCAACCGATCGCACCGATGTCGGCCCAGCTCAGCGTCGGGTAGTTGAAGATCGAGGAGTACTTCGCCTTGCCGCTATGCAGTTGCTCATACATCTCGTCCCGGCTGATGCCGAGCGTTTCGGCGGCACAGTAGAGGTAAAGACCGTGGCCGGCCTCGTCCTGCACCTTGGCGAGCAATATCGCCTTGCGCTCCAGCGTCGGGGCACGGGTGATCCAGTTGCCTTCCGGCAGCTGGCCGACGATTTCGGAATGCGCATGCTGACTGATCTGGCGCATCAGCGTCTTGCGATAGCCTTCCGGCATCCATTCCTTCGGTTCGATCTTCTGGCCAGCATCGATGCGCTCCTGAAAGGCACGTTCGACCGGATCCATCTCATCAAGCGTTTTGACGCGGGCGCTGTCGGTTTTGACCATCTGTGCGTACATGGTTCGTCTCCTTTGCCTTCGCGCGTCAGACGCGCTCGAGAATGATTGCGATGCCCTGGCCGACGCCGATGCACATGGTGCAAAGCGCATAGCGACCGCCCTGACGGTGCAATTGGTAGGTTGCCGTCGTGACCAATCGGGCGCCGCTCATGCCCAGGGGATGGCCCATCGCAATAGCGCCACCATTCGGATTGACATGGGGTGCATCGTCGCGAAGGTCCAGATCGCGCAGCACGGCGAGCGCCTGGGCGGCAAATGCCTCGTTCAGTTCGATGACATCCATCTGACCGATGGTGAGTCCTGCGCGCTCGAGCACGCGCCGGGCGGCCGGTGCTGGACCAACGCCCATGATCCGCGGCTCGACGCCGGCTGCCGCCATTGCGACGATGCGGGCCTTCGGTGTCAGACCTTGCGCCTCCGCGGCCGCCTCGCTGGCGACGACAAGGGCCGCAGCACCATCGTTGACGCCCGAGGCGTTGCCGGCGGTGACGCTGAGGTCCGGGCCATTGACGCCCTTGAGCTTGGAAAGCTGATCGACGGTCGTACCGGGGCGCGGATGCTCGTCGCGGTCGACGACAACAGGATCGCCTTTTCTCTGCGCAACCTTGACGCTGACCAATTCGTCAACGAACAGGCCGGCTTCCTGGGCCGCCGCCCAGCGGGCCTGACTGCGGGCCGCAAACGCGTCCTGATCGGCGCGGGTGACGCCAAAATCGGCCGCCACATTGTCGGCGGTCTGCGGCATCGTGTCGACGCCGAACTCAGCCTTCATCTTCGAATTGACGAAGCGCCAGCCGATCGTCGTGTCGTAGACGGCATTGGCGCGCGAAAAAGCGCTGTCTGCCTTCGGCATGACAAAAGGCGCCCGGCTCATGCTCTCGACGCCACCGGCGATCACGAGGTCACAGTCGCCGGCGCGGATCGCCCTTGCCGCCATGCCGACGGCATCCATGCCGGAGCCGCACAGGCGGTTGACGGTGGTCGCGGGAATGGTGATCGGCATGCCCGAAAGCAGTACGGCCATGCGGGCTACATTGCGATTGTCTTCGCCAGCCTGGTTTGCGCAGCCGTAGATGAGATCGTCGACCTTGCTCCAGTCGACCTCAGGGTTACGTTCCATCAGCGCAGTGAGGGGGAGGGCTGCCAGATCGTCTGCGCGAACCGCAGCAAGCGCACCGCCATAGCGGCCGATAGGTGTGCGAACGGCATCACAGATGAACGCTTCCGACATGCGCGATTTCCTCCTGCTCCCACAATCCCGATCAATCTAGTATTGATTAACCGACCGATCGGTCATGTATTTATCATGCGATATGTCACAGATCAATGGATTTTTTGCATAGATGTGTGATGTTTAGTGTTAACGAGGAAAATTCTAGCACAAAAGACGCGCACCGACCTGAAAAGCCTCAGGAACGGAAGCTAAATGGCCTCGTGGGCTAGCATCTCGAGGCGAAAATCTGTTGTGGGCGTTGAAGCGGCAAGGGGGCCGGAGGCTGTCACAAAGGTGCGGGCTACGAACGCATCAGCTGCGGGTGAGAGCCGTCGATAGAGCTGCGCAAACAGCTGCCGCGCCGCTTTGCCTGGCCAGTTGTCGGGAAGTGCAGCGGCTGGCAGCCTTGGATCGTGCAGATGAACTGTGCGAAAGCGATGCACGAGGAGGAGCCGGATCGTCAGTGCCATCGCGGGCGAAAAACCGGGGGCGCTGGGCGAATCGGATAGGGTGCGGAACTGCGTCAGGAATGTTTCGTATGCCTCCGCATGACCTGCAAGATCCCAATATTCGGAGGCAAACGCCTGCAAGGCATCGTGGTCCTGCGGGACGTCTGCGCGGAAAATCAAGGCAGGAATTGCGGCTGCGATCGGCCGTGCAGGACCAACTGCAAGACGGGTGTTGAGACGCGCATGGCCGGCACGCCTGAGCGACTGCATGGCCTCTTCGACGGCCGGTCCCATCACCTGAACGAACTGCCATCCGCTCTCTTCGGGAACGGCGAACAGCACGCGTGCGGCGGCCGCGAACTCGCTGCCGGCCGAACGCGACAGCCGGTAATAGCTGCGTCGGCCCTCTCTTTCTCCGGAGAGCTGGCCGGCGGCGACAAGCCGCGAGACGGCAGTGCGTACGAGTGTTTCGCTGATGCCGACTTCTGCGCAGGTCTCGATCAGGTTGCCGATCCATGCGATGCCGCCACGCGGCTCGACGACATCGCCGTAGATTGTCACGATAAAGCCCGCTGCCTTAAGCGGGCTCTCGGCAAGAATCCGTCGGATCAGTTCGCTGGCCTGGACATCTGCCTGGTTGGTCGCTGCCGTCACCGGCTCCTCCTTGGATGGTGGCGGTGCGATCTATCATATTCAGCACGCCGCCGCACCCCCACCGCGTCGTGGGGGCGCTTTTGGCGAAATCGCGATCAGCCGTTGTTTAAGAGGCACCGATGGTGCCTCCTTCGTATCACGGCTCCCGAATTGCGCTATCCAGTCCTCGCAGGATGGGATAGAGGAAGTATGAGATGACGGTGCGATGACCGACCATGATCTCGGCTGAAACGGTCATACCGGGCAGCAGTCGCACGGGCTCGTCTGAGCCTTTCAGCCTTGGATCGGCCAACGGGATACGTGCCTTGAAGTAAGGAGCGGCCGTTTGAGTCGCTGCCTCTTGCTGAGATGGCGTGAACGCGTCACGGCTCACCGTTCGAACCGTTCCCGACGCGGTACCGAATTTTTGGAACGGATAGGCATCGAACTTGATCCGCGCTTCCTTGCCCGTGGTGATGCGGCCAATGTCGCGCGTATTGACCGAGACCTCGGCCTCCAGCGGCACATTGAGCGGAACCAGCGTCACGATGGGCTCGGCCTCTCGAACCACCGAGCCGACCGAGCGCGCCGCTAGGTCGAGCACGACGGCATTGGCTGGTGCCGTCAGTGCCACCATGTCGCGCCGGAGTTCCATCTTCTTCAGTTCCTCGGCGGCAGTGTCGCGCTGGCTACGCAGGTCTACAAGCTGCTCCATGGCGGCGCGTCGGAAGTCTTCAATGAATGCCTGTCGATCCGCCTTGAGCTTGGCGAAGGTATGCTCGGCTTCATCGGCCTTGCCCCGGACAGCCGTAAGGCTGGTCTCAACGTCAAGACGGGCGTCACGCGATCCCAGGAGTGTTATCAAAGACCCGCTCTCGCGATCATATAGCCGTTCCCTAGCGCCTTCGATCTGCGACAGCGTTTCGCGTCGATTGGCAAGGACTGCCTCCTGGTTCCGGCTTGAGGCAATCGTCGCCGCCTGGGCCGCAATTTGCTGATCGTAGTTCTGCAACTGCGCTGCATGATAGGCGCGGCGCTGCCCAAACAACTGCATCTGAAGCAGTTCGTCGCGCGATAAGCCGGCAGTCTTGGTGTAGTCCGTGCCGTCAAGCTCGGCTTCCAGGCGTTTTACCTGGGCGTCGAGGGCTACGAATTTGGCTCGTTGCTGATCGACGTCAGACTGGCTGAACGTCGCATCGAGCGTAGCCAGCACCTGACCTTTTTCCACGATCTCCCCGGCGGTGACATTGATTGTCCGGATGATCGATGTCTCCAGCGGCTGCACCACAATGGTCGGCTGGGTCGTAACCAGCTTGCCGGGTGCGACGACGACCTCATCGATCGACGATACCGACGCCCAGACGATTGCCGCGGTAATCAGCGCAGTAATGCCGTAGAGCGTCATGCGGGCGACTCTCGGCGGCGCGCGCTCTTCAAGTTCCACAGCATCTGACTGGAACTCTGCGATTGCAGCTGGAAACGAGCGCCTGAGGGCTGGTTGCGTGACTTGGGCCGCCGTCAAAACAGGCAGGTTCTCCTTTGGTTTTTCAGCGCGCGCGTTCATGCTACCTGCCTCATCTGCTGAGACCACAGGTGACGGTATGTCATGCAGCGCGTCACGAGTTGATCATGCCTGCCGATATCGGCGATCTTGCCCCGTTCGACGACGAGGATGGCATCGGCATCGACAAGCGTGGAGAGGCGGTGCGAAACGATGACCACCGTTCGCCCGGCCGCAATCTGGCTGAGGTTCTGGCGGATGATCGTCTCGCTGTCGGGGTCAAGCGCGCTGGTGGCCTCATCCAGGATCAGGAGTTTCGGATCGGTGATGAGTGCGCGGGCGATGGCCAGGCGTTGCTTCTGCCCGCCGGACAGGTTCGAGGCGTTTTCCTCCAGCATTGTGTCAAAACCACGCGGAAGCCGTTCGATGAACTCCTCGGCGCCGGCAATACGCGCGACCTCCATGATCTCCTCGATGCTTGCATCGGGCTTTGCTGCCGCGATGTTCTCGCGAACGGTGCCACGAAACAGGAAGTTGTCCTGGAGCACGACGCCAGTACTCGTTCTCAGATGCACGAGGTCGATCTCCCGACTGTCATAACCATCCATTCGAACGATGCCCTGCTGGTTCTGATAAAGACCCTGGATGAGGCGAGTGATCGTGGTTTTGCCAGAACCGCTCTTGCCAACGACGCCAAAGACGGAGCCGGCGGGAATACTGAAGGAGACGTCGTCGAGCGCAGGGGGCCCATCCGGCCCATAGCGGAACGTTACCTTGTCGAATTCGATGTTGCCTCTGAGATGCGGGCGGATGCCGCGACCGCGACCGGCTTGTTCCGGACGCTGGTTCATGATCTCGCCCAGCATGCGTACCGAAAGCGCAACCTCCTGGTACTCATGCACCATGGTAACGATCTGGACAAGCGGGCCAGAGACCCGCCCAGCCAGCATGTTGAATGCAACCAGCGCGCCGATCGTCATGGCGCCGCTGAAGACGTCAAGGGCACCGAGCCCGATAATGGCGACGCTCATCAGTTTCTCGAGAAGCCCGGTCATCGACTGAGCGACGGTGGAGATCTTATCGACACGGAAACGCACGGATATCGATTGCGCCGAATAGTCATCCCAGGCGCGACGCTGGCGCGGTTCAAGCGCCAGCGACTTGACGGTCCGCATGCCGTGAACGGTTTCAACGAGCAGGGCCTGCCGGTCGCCTTCGGCCTTGTAGAGCGCCTGGAGACGGCGCTGGAATGGGCCGACAAGAAGCATGACGACGAGACCGACAAGCGCGGCAAAGCCGATGACGACGAGCGTCAGCTTCACGCTATAGAGAAGCAGGATCGGAATGAAGACCAACAAGGAAACGCCGTCGAGGAGCGTCAGGAAGAGGCGGCCTGTCAGAAACTCGCGAATCCTGCCGGTTTGCTGCATGTGCTTGACGAGAACACCTGCGGATGCCTGCTCGAACAAAGCGATTGGAAGATTGAGCAGATGCCCGAAGGTGCGAGTTGCAATACGGATATCGATCCTGTTCGTGGCATAGAGCAACAGGTAGCGCCGCAGGAAGCTGAAGGCAGCATCGAAGACAAGGGCAATGGCGATGCCAATGGTCAGGACCGTCAGCGTTGCATAGCTTTGATGAACCAGCACCTTGTCGATGACGAGCTGGAAGAAGATCGGGGTCATCAGGCCAAGGCCGTAAAGGACGATGGCTGCAAGGGCAACATCGCGGAAGAAGCTGCGCTGCTTGATGATCTCGGGAATGAACCAGCGGAAGCCGAAGGGCTGGTCGGCATCATTGAGACTGAAGTTTCGCTTCAGCATCACGACGGATCCGCGCCAGGATCTGGTGAACTGCTCCTCGTTCAGGAGAATGAAGTCGGGGCGCTCGGCCAGGGGGTCGAGAACCCTGATCTTTGCCTCTTCCTCACCCATGGCGGGTCCGGCAATGACCACCCAGTTGCCGTTTTCGAGTTCCGCCAGAACCGGAAAGGCTTCGCCCAGCTGGAGCAACGACGACCAGTTGAGGCTGATCTGCCTGGCGCGAAGACCGGCATCCTTGGCCATCCGCAGTAACTGCCGGACTTCGACCGGCCGCTCGTCGACAGCATAGTCGTGCTGTAGGCGCTCGGGGGACAGATCGACGCCGTGGTGGCGCGCGACAAGTGCAAGGCAGTGAAGATTGGTGTGCAAAAATGTACTCATGGCCCACCCGAGTGTCTGCGTTGAAGAGGAATTGCTGGTCAGTTGAAATTGGGTGAGGCGTTAGCCGCGCTACCCGACGGCTGGATGATTTCAGCCTTCGGGCTTGATGGCAGATCGTTGATACGGCGCACGGCACCGGCCTCGACCAATCCGCCCAGTGCCTTCTGCATCAGGTCGACAGCGTTCGCAAAGGCGTCGACCGGCATGATGATGCGCTGGCGGAAGACGGGCTTCGGATTGTTGCTCGCATCGCGCTCGGTGGCCGACAGCGACATCAGATCGATGCGCACGATGGTGCCGGTGACGGTGATTTCGCCAATTCCGTCTGCATAGAGTTCATTGCTCATTGTCGTCTCCTCGTTTTGATGAGTGATCATGGATGGTGATGCTGCGTGTGTTGCCAGGCCGGGAACGGATCCGCGAGACCTCTGCCGAGATCTGGGTCAAAGCTTGCCTCTTCTCCGATCAGGCAGTCGTCGAGTGCGGCGCTGATTGCCTGCTGATCGAAGCCCGCGCCGATGAACACGAGTTCCTGGCGGCGATCGCCCCAGACCGCGTCCCAATGGCGGTCGAGCAGCTGGCGGAATTGCGGATAACGTGGCCAATGTGCCTTGGACACGCTCGCCCACCAGAAGCCCTTTGTGTCGGTGCGCCGCTGTTTGCCGGCGATGGAAAGCAGGCCGATTTCGTTCGGTCGTGTTGCCAGCCAGAAGTGCCCCTTGGCGCGGATGAGGCCCGGCCACTGCTGCGCGAGAAAGCGATCGAGCGCTGCCGGGTCAAAGGGGCGGCGTGCGCGATAGACGAAGCTCGAAATACCGTACTCTTCGGTTTCTGGAACATGGTCGCCCCAACCGTAGAGCTCCTTGTGCCAGTACGGGTGACGAGCAGACTTCGCTTCGCTGAAAAGACCGGTATCCAGAATGGTGGAAAGCGGCAGATCGCCGAAGTCCGTCTCGATGACGCGGGCATCGGGATTGAGCGCGGCAACGATCTGGCGCACCATCGCGCGTGTTTCTAAACTGACCTGCGAGACCTTGTTGATCACAACGACATCGGCAAACTCGATCTGTTCCACGAGGAGATCGACGAGTGTTCGTTCGTCATCGGTGTCACGAGTTTCACCGCGATCACTGAGGAAATCTGCGCTCGAGTAATCCGCCAGGAGGTTTGCCGCGTCGACGACGGAAACCATCGTATCCAGCCGCGCAACGTCGCAGAGCGCACTGCCATTTTCGTCGCGGAAGGAAAATGTGGCGGCGATCGGCAGAGGTTCGGCGATCCCGGTGCCCTCGATCAGCAGGTAGTCGAAGCGATCATCGGCAGCAAGCCGACGCACCTCGCTCAAGAGATCGTCGCGAAGCGTGCAACAGATGCACCCATTGGTGAGTTCAACCAGCGTTTCATTGGTGTGCGAGAGGTTGGCGCCGCCATCACGGACGAGCTCGGCATCGATGTTGATCTCGCTCATGTCATTGACGATGAGAGCGACCCGGCGTCCCTCCCGGTTACGCAATACATGGTTGAGGATGGTTGTTTTTCCCGCGCCGAGGAAACCCGCCAAAACCGTTACTGGGAGGCGCTTGTCGCCACCTGTCATTGATACTCCCCCACCCGCTGTTACGCTGCGAGCTGCTGCCTGAATGCCACGTCCACATAGTAGTTGGTGCTGTTGTATGTGCTTGTCGGGAACAGCCCGCTGGAGCCGTAACCATAGACGCCGTTGCCACCACTGAGGGCTGACGACATGGCCTGCAGGTTGCCGTTTGTCGTGCTGTCAGCGAAGTAGTTGCCTGTTGCCGAATAGTTGCCGTTGGTGCTGTAGGAGACGACGTATGTCGTACCGGCATCGATTGCGACCTGCTGCGAGAGATTGACGGACTGCCAACCGCTTGCGCTCTCGTTGGTGAAGGTCGCGCTCGCAAGCAATGTGCCGCTCGCCGTCCACAGATAGCCCGTATGGGGTCCGGTATTTTCCTCGCTCTTGTAAAAGCGAATACCGGTGATCCAGCCGGCCGCATCCGATTGGAACTTCATGCCGAGATTGACCGGGCTGTTGTCACTGACGGAGCTGATTGCGGGGGTCGTGCCGGCGGCAAAGACATTCTGCTCGGGACCCTGGTTGGTCACGCTAACCGCGACATTGGCCGTTGAGGTCTGGCCTTGAGAATCCCTGATCGTGTAGTCAAAGCTGGCTGCACCGGAGTACCCGGCCAGGGGGGTGAAGGTGATGGCGCCGGATTGGCTGTCGAAAGCCACCGTACCATTGATCGCGTTGGCAACGCTGGCAACCGAGATCTGATCCCCGTCAGGATCGCTGTCATTGGCAAGCAGGCTTGATGCCTGGATGACGACCGGCGTTCCGATGCCCGTGGAAATTCCATTGTCATTGACGGCAACCGGCGCAGTGTTTTGTGACGACTGTTGATAGAGGACGTCGACCCAGTAGTTGGCCGAATTGTAGGTCGCGGTTGGAAACAGGCTGCCGCTCCCATATGCGTAAACGCCATTTCCGCCGCTTTCCGAACTGGACGGCGCTGTCAACACACCGTTGCTATGGCTCGTCGTGAAGTAGTTGGGCGTCGCTGCATAAAAGCCATTCGAATGATAGCTTGCGACATAGGTCACGCCAGAAGAAATGCTAACTGGCTGCGAGAAGGTGACGGTCTGCCAGCCGCTTGCCGTTTCGTTGGTGAAGGTTGCCGTCGCGAGAAGTTGGCCGCTGCTGCTCCAGAGTGAGCCGATATGGGTGCCGACGTCCTGAGCGCTCTTGTAGTAGCGCAAGCCGGTGATTTCGCCGCGCGCAGATGCCACGAACTTGACGCCCAATTCCACAGAGGACGAATCGTTCCCGGCGGCAGTACTTGGTGTGTCCGTGGTGGCAAATAGGCCCGCACCGATGGCTTGGGCTCCGACGTTGAGTGAGACAGTGGCTGTCGATGTTCCGCCGCGACCGTCGGAAATCGAGTAGCTGAAGCTTGCAGCGCCGACGTAATTCGTCGTCGGTGTGAAGATGACGGAGTTGGTTTGGCTATCAAATGCCACAGTGCCATTTGTTGCGCCATTCGCCCCCGTGATCGTCAGCCCATCGCCGTCAGGGTCCGTGTCATTGGCAAGCAGACTTGCCGCCGCGATTGACAGGGCCGTGTTCGAATAGGTGGTAAACCCATTGTCGTTGGCCGCAACCGGCGCATTATTGACCGTTGATTGGTTGAATACGACGTCGACCCAGTAATTCGCTGCCTGGTAGCTGGATGTGGGGAACGTGGTGTTCGTCCCATAGGAGAAAACGCCGTTGCCGCCACTGGCAGAGCTTGACAAGGCCGTCAGCGCGCCGCTGGTGTGGGCAGTCGAAAAGTAATCGGCGGTTGCGACGTAGCTGCCCGTCGTATGATAGGAAGCAATGTAGGTGGTTCCGGCCGTAATCTGGATCGGCGAGGAGAACTTGGCCGTCTGCCAACCGCTCAGGGACTCACTTGTGAATGTGACTGTGCCGATCAGCGTGCCGTCCGCAGCCCATATCGAGCCGGTGTGGGCGCCTGTGTCGCCTGCAGCCTTGTAGAAGCGAATGCCGGTGAGGGTCCCGCTTGTCGAGGCGGTAAACTTCATGCCCAATTCCAGCGGAGCATTTTCATGGATACCAGCGCCACTCGGGCCGTCGCCGGCCTGGAACAATGTCTGGCCGACCGGTCCTTCTTCGACGGTCAGACTGACGTTGCCTTCGTCGGTGCCACCGCGCCCATCAGAAAGTGTGTAGCTGAAGCTTGCCGGACCGGTGTAGTTCGCATTCGGTGTGAAGATGACATTGCCTGTCTGTGTATCGAGCGAGACCGTGCCGTTCGTGGCATTCCCGACCGCCGAGATGGTGAGCGTGTCACCGTTTGGATCGACGTCGTTGGCAACAAGCGAAGCGATAGAAATCGTCAGCGTGCCGTTGCGCGAAATCGAGAGGCCGCTGTCATCGGTGGCAACCGGGACGCTGTTCGGACCGGCGTCGAAAATGACGTCAACCCAATAGTTGGAGCCTCCCGGGCTATTGCCCGGGAACGTGCCGGTACTGGTGCTATAGGCATAGACACCACCACCATCGACTGCCTTCAGTGCTCCGTTGCTGTATGTCGCGCCGAAGTAATTCTCTGTAACGGAGAAGAACCCGTTGCTATGATAGGATGCGACATAGGTCGTTCCCGCCGAAATAGCGATCGGGCTGGAGAACATGACGGTCTGCCAACCGGACAGCGACTCGTTGACGGAGACGCCGGTCGCAATCAGCGTTCCGGTGCTCGTCCAGAGACTGACGACATGTTCGCCAGTGTTATAAAAGCCCTTGTAGAAACGGACGCCCTGTACAAAGCCGCCCGTTGTAGCCTGGAAGCGCACGCCAAGCTCCACGGGATCGCGATCGATCGCGGTTTCCACGGTCGGCTTTGATGCAAGCGTCCACAGACTTGATGTCGCCGGCAGGACGACGGTGACCTGCTTGCCGACGGAAGGGGTTTCCATGTTGACGCTGTCATCGACTGCGCGCGACATGATGGTATACGTGCCGCTTGCCTGTACATTCCAGCTGTAGCTCCAGTTCTCGCGGCCGGTGGCCTTGAACCAGTTTTGCCCGCCGTCCGTGGAAACTTCGATGCCGGCAATGATGCCGCCACCGAAATCCAGGGCCGTGCCGGTGATCGTAACATGCTGTCCTTCGACAAAGCTTGCGCCAATGACCGGCGAGGTGATCGTCGATGTTGGCTTTAGAATATCTGTCGACTGCGTTGCCAAAATCAGGCTGGCATCCAGGGTGGTCGGCTGGATACCCATGTCCGCGAACATGTTGACCATGGCCTGCTGGACGTTCGGATCTGTCGGCGTTGATGCCCCTTCATGCTGGTCGTTCAGACCCCAGGACCAGAAAACGGTGCCTGCGCCAAAGACCAATGCGCCGCTTTCGGCCCGGTACATCGTCAGGCTGTGTTCAACCACGGCGTTGCCAACTGTTGTCCCGTAGTCACGCAAATAGCTGTTGACCGACACGCTGGAGAGCGAAAGGTTTATCAGGCCGTCCGGTCGGAACCCGTTTTGGACGTCGGAATCCCACTCGTAGCCCAGCAAATTCTGCACGAGATTGTAAGTTTCTCCGGGCTGGAGGTTGGCGACATCGGTGTTTCGCCAGAAGCGCAGGTTCGAGTAGTCATAAGGGATGGAGATTGTATCCAAACGGTAGCCATCGACGGTAAACATGGTGCCGGTGAGGGAGTTTTCCGGCTCCTGTCCTGGGTCGGCGTAACGCGGATCGCGCCAGGTGCCAGTGCCAGTGCTGCTCGGATCGGTGCTGGTTCCCCAGGTTTCCTTGTAACAGACCATCGTGCGATAAGCTTGGCCGTTGCCGTCAATGCTGCTTTCCCAGCGGACCTTCCAATAGCACTCGTTGCCGCTCCAGAATGCGAGGTTAACGCCGCTGTCGCGTGCGGCCTCGACATTGGCGCGCTGCTCGGCTGACCAGTATTCGTCGTGCCCGACCGACAGATAGGCCTGGTGGTTGAGCAGCAGATTGCCATTTCGGGCGGCATCGACGCCCGTGACATAGGATACGTCGTAGCCATTCTGCTCCAACCACTGGATAGCGGAATGCTCGACGCCGAAAATGAAGTCGTGTGTGCCGCCAGTCGGGCTCGTGTTGGTAATAATCGGTCGATTGTAGCTGATCGCAGATGCACGCCCGATCGCCGTCAAACCGCAGCTGCAGTTCGGAGGCAGGTATCCGATCATATTTGCAGGATCAGTCGGAACTTCTCCGTAGTAGAGGCTTGCTCCACCCCAGGCATTGTAGGCTTGCCAGGTGGTGTCTGAGGTCTGGAAGACGATGTCGCTCGTTGAGGCGTCGTCACGCACGACGAACGGAATGATGCTTGCGTCTTCCGTGCCGTCCTCACGCACCAGCTTGGCGATATAGACACCTGATACAGCGTCTGCCGGGATCTGCCAGCTTGCCGAAACCGACCAGTTGCCGCAGTCGATCAAACCGAGGGACATATCTACGATCGGGTGAGGCTGGATTTGCGCTGTCGTCAGCGATTTGCCGATCGAGGCAACCTTGCGCGCGCCGTCGCCGCCATAATAGCCGAGGCGATAGATGTCGATGCGGTAGTGAGTCGAATCTGTGGCAATCTTGAAATCGACGGTCTGGCCGACATTGGTGCTGATTTCGGTTGCAAAGCCTTGGATGGTGCCGCCACCGTCGCCGTCAATCCCCCATTCGCTGATCGGATTGCCCTGCTTCATGTTTTCGAGAGCGGTCTTGTTCAGCGTGACGGGAGCAGCAACTGCAGCCACTGCCGTCACTGTGGCCCCCGCGGATGAACTATCCTGCTCTGGAGCAACAACTGCAGCCACGGTGTCCACCGGGGCTGTTGTCGCCATGGTCGTCGGTGCCGATGCGGAAGAACTATCTTGCTCTGCCGTTCCGATATTTGTAATCGCAAAGCTCAAGTCCGGAATAGTCGATGTGTCACTCACGTCTGAGACAGTGAGCGTGGCAGTGGGAGCATCCGTCAAATCGGGCTCCACAGACGTCGTGGCAATGAGCGTGGAGGGGCCGGGAGGCAGGACGGTGCGTGGCTTTGCTGCCGGTTCTGGATCCGTCGTCGAAGAACTTGTTGTCGACGTTGCGGCGTCGCCCAAAGCGAATTCGGCACTGCTGGGCGAGTCGAGAGGAGAGACGGCACCTGCTGCCGGCGACACTTGCGGCGCTGTTGCATCATTCGTCAAAGGAGATGTCGTCGTCTGGGATCCCGTGAGCGAGACGTTCACCGAGCCAACAGCGCCCAGGTCGGCATTTGGCCGGTCGCTGCCGACTGACGAACCTACTGTTGCGTTCACGAGAAGAGCGCTGCCCGTTGCGGCTGCGCTATAAACACTCGAGGTGCCACCGTACGCGCTCAAATAATCGCGGTTCTTGATGTTAATCCGCAGCATTGAAAACGCCCCCAATCGCAATGCAACATGTGTTCAGAGGCACTATCCTGTCATGTTTATGGCGAGAGAGAACGACAGTAATCTGCGGTATGCTGCATGGCGGGACATACCCCGATAGGCTTATTCATGCGTGTGTAAGGAAAACCGACCAGTTACTGTCTGCAGCCAATTGTCGGAAATAGACCGCTTATGGTTGCGATCTTTCATCGTTCCTTTGACTATCTGCGAACTGGCCCAATAGCTTCACGATTTTACGCGGATCATCGATTGGCCTTCGGCTTTTCGGAGCGCTTCCTTCGGTCCCGCCATGACGGTATCACGTGGCTCGCGTTGCAATCGCGTGCAGGCGCAGGTTTGGCCCCGCAGATAGGCTCAATACACTTGTTCATAAAAGTTTCATACGTCGCTGCTGAGCCAGGCGCTTGCACACTTTTGCAGCAATGTGCAGAGTTGTTGCGAACGGAGATTGAACCGCGTGTCTGAAAAGGTGTTTGTAAGCGCGCAGGAAGTCGCAGACAGGGCAGGGGTTTCACGATCCGCCGTATCGCGGACGTTCACGCCGGGTGCCAGCGTTTCAGCAGAAACGCGACGGCGCGTTCTCGAAGCTGCCGAAGCGCTTGGCTACCATGTCAATGAGCTTGCGCGCGGTCTCATGCGCAATGAGAGCGGCATCGTCTGCCTGATCGTCTCCGATCTCGCGACGCCGTACCGTTCTGCGCTGCTGCGCGAAGTGACGTTGCTGCTCCAAAATAGCGGCAAGGTCGCGATGCTGATCAATACGGACCGCTCCGACGGCAGTGTCGACCACGCTCTTCGTCAGGCGATCCGCTATCGCGCTGATGCCTCGATCGTCCTCTCGGGCATGCCTGACAAGTCCATCGTGCAACTGTGCTTGCGCAACGGACAGCGGCTTGTCCTCATCAATCGCGACGACGAGCAGCCCGGTCCTTTGCGGATCAACCTTGACGATTACGAGGCGGCCGGACGCGTGGCGACGGCCTTTGTCAGAGCCGGATGCCGGACGCTGGCCTTTGCCAATTCGGAAGTGGGAACACCTAGTCTGATGGCGAGAGAGCGCGGATTTGTTGCAGCGGCCGCCGCGCTCGGGATGGAGGTTTCCGTCGAACGCCACGGCTGGACGGGCTACGAGGCGGGAAAAGTCCTGGCGCAGCGAATGCTGACGCGCACCGAGCGGCCGGATGCCGTCTTCTGCGCCACCGATCTCCTGGCTTGTGGCTTCATGGATGCCGCCCGCCATCAATTCTCGATCTCGGTGCCGGGCCAGCTTTGCATTGCCGGCTTCGACGATATCGAACAGGCTGCATGGTCTTCTTATGACCTGACAACCTTCGCCCAGCCGATTTCGGCGATTGCTGCCAGGGCGGTCGAGTGGCTTTCGCATCCCCAGCCGGAAAATGGTGAGCAGTCGATCCGGCTTCATGCCGAATTGGTTTGGCGCGGCTCGATCAGAGGCGGCTAGAGCGGGCCAACAAGGGAATGCCGGGTGTGTACTTCAAGGAAGGGTGATCTTGTCCCATTGCGCCAAGTACCAGCTAAGCCAGATTGCCGGTGCCAGAAATGACGCGTAGGGAATACGGGCCGTTGCCGGCCAGTGGCCCTGACGGCTGGTTCTGACGAGGACAAAGAGAAGCGCCGCCAGGGTTGCGAAGAAGACGACCAAGGCAAATTGCTGCCAGCCTACCCATATCCCCGCCGCGGCTGCCAATTTTACATCGCCGAGCCCCAGCCCCTCCATGCCACGAAGCCTGAAATAGGCCTCCCGTACGAAGAGCAGCGCGCCACCGGTCAGCGCCGCATCCATGATGACGGTGAGCAGGGATCGTACGGCATCCGAGCCCAAAGGATCGATACCGAATAGGAAAACAGCGATTCCCACCGCCGCCAACGCGATGTTCATAGAGTCACGGACCCTGAAATTCCGCCAGTCCTCGATCGTGACTGATGCCATCATGGCGGCAAGCGTTGCGGCGAGAAGCGCACGGGGCAGTGGCAGTGTCGTCCATCCGATCGCAAGTGCCGCCAGTGTTGCCAAAGCGACTGCCGCCAGATCGGTCATGATGGTCCTTCGCCACAGCACTATTTGATCTTACGCCCGCCCATGCCCCACATCTTTGATTGCAGCTCCTGGGCGACACTCTGCGCGTCTCGCCCGTCGCGAATGACCATGGGCCTGATCAAGATCAGGAGCTCGGTCCGCGTATTGGCGCGGTTCTTGCTGCCGAACAGGTTGCCGACGACCTTCATCCGGTTGAGGCCCGGGATACCGTCCTTTGCGCGCTGTGCCTGTTCGCTGATCAAGCCGCCGAGTAGGACGGTCTGGCCGTCGACGACGGAAACAGAGCTGGAAATGCTGCGGTTGGAAATTGTCGGCGTCAGGCTGTCGGGCGACGAAGACGAGGAGATCTCCTGTTCAATGCGCATCGCCACGACACCGTTCTCGGCAATTCGTGGACGCACATTCATTATGATGCCGGTATCGCGATATTGCACCTCGTTGCTGACAGGCGCGTCAGCCGAATCGACCGGTGTGACGGTGCGTGTGATGATCGGGATCTGGTCGCCGACCTGAAAGCGCGCAACCTCGTTTTCCAGCACGACCAGGGATGGCGACGAGAGAATCTGGACGTCGGTGACCTTATCCAAGGCGCTGATGATGATATCCGGGCTGCTTTCGCTGCCTAAAACGAAGTTGAAACCGGGCACTTCGCGCGCGATGTTGTCGGCCAGGACGTTGAAGAGCCCAACCGAGCCGTTGTCGCTTCCGGCTCCGAGGTGATGACTCTTGACGAAGTACTGGACGCCGAAACGCATATCGTCGGTCAAGCGCACCTCGGCCATCGTC
This sequence comes from Rhizobium sp. 3T7, assembly GCF_020166565.1. Taxonomy (NCBI): domain Bacteria; kingdom Pseudomonadati; phylum Pseudomonadota; class Alphaproteobacteria; order Hyphomicrobiales; family Rhizobiaceae; genus Rhizobium; species Rhizobium sp. 3T7. Next base: position 232,273 of record NZ_JAIQXS010000004.1, on the reverse strand, counting down.
ACGCTGATCGCGACCTGCAGCTGCGGCACATCTATCCTGGTCAGCGCTCCGAGCACCCGCTGGCGCATTTCGAGATCGCCGTAGATCACGATCGAATTGTTCGAAGGGTCGGCGCGAATGCGCACGGCGTCAGCACCCAGTTCATTTGATGTCGGCGCACCGAAGCGCGCAGGATCTATCTCGGCCGTCTCAGTTCCAGCGCCGGTGGTTGCGCTCGCCTCTGTTGGGGCAGCCGCCGCATCGGCCGTCTCAGCCGAAGCTTCTGTCCCCGCCGGCTTTTCCCCGTTTTCCGTGTCGTCGCCACTCGAGAACAGCTTTTGCAGGAGTTCGGCAATCTTCGTCGCGTCCCGGTATTTCACGCGGTAGACGTGAACGCTTTGGCCGAAGTCAGGGTTCTCCCGGTCCAGCCGACGAACCCACGTCTGCGCACGCTCAGCAAGCGTGCGGCTTTGCGATACGGCCAGGATCGCGCGAAGCCGAGGCATCGGCATGAACTGAATTGCGCCGTTTTCCGTACCCTTTGCTGCAAAAATGCGTTCGAGCTCGGGAATGACGGCCTCCGGGCGGGCATTCTGCAGGGGCAGAATGGCGACGGCCTGGTCCTTCATCCAGTCAACGTCGAACGCGCTTGCCGTTTCCAGCGCTGCTTGACGATCAGCGCCGCTTCCGGCGATAACGAGGAGGTTCCGCGTTGCTTCCACGCGAATTGCGCCCGGCCTTGCGCCGAAACCGTCGATCAGGCGCGCCAAGGTTTGTGCGCCAATATACCGCACGGGAATGATCGTGAGCCCGAAGCCCGGCCCGCTTCCCTTCATGCTTGCCTGACCTGCCACCGCCGAACCGGCCTCGACGATCTGGTAGGTGTTGTTGCGCCGGACGAGATCGGCGCCGTTCATGTTCAGAAGGGTTTCCAGGATCGACAGCAGCTCGCCCTTCTCCACCGGGCGGGCAGTCGAGAGCGTCACGCTGCCCGACACCTTCGGATCGATCGTATAGGTCTGGCCAAGGGTGTCTCCCAGGATCACCTGCACCACGTCCTTGAGGTCGGCGCCCTGGAAGTTCAGGTTGACTTCGTTTCCGGTGGCAGGCGTCTGGCCCGTGTGCATGGGATCAACGACGCCATCACCCGGGGTTACATAGGTAACACCCTGAACGAGGCTGGGCCTGCCTCCATTGCTCGCGGCTGCCATCCCGTCGGGACGCGGCGAGCGAGCCGAAAGGTCAGCATTGGTTACAGATCCGAGGATGGACTTGGAACTATCCATCGAGCCGTGATCGGGTAGCACGCACCCAGTGGCCAGCAGACACCATCCGATAAGCAATCCTGCCCGACCAATTGTATTGCTAGGTCTCATCTCCCCTCGACTGATTCTCCAGCTTTCAGAGGTTGAGCCTAGCACTTTTAAGGGGGGGCACTATCGTCTAATGACGGCTATTCACATCTTACGGTAGGCGGCGTGCAAGGGCTTTCTTGGTTACCGCAAAGGTTGGCATGGACTTGCCGTTGAACTTCGCGGAATCTGTCCTTATCGCTCGCAGCAGGGAACGTGGGCAGGAGACACAGGGCGAGAGCTTAAAAATGGCTGCCGCAATGACTTCGATCGACTTTATCCGATACCTCACAATGAACGATGACCTCATCGGGCCATCCGAGCGGTTGTCGCTTGAGCGAATGCTCAAGGACCCGCCGTCTAGCTACAGCGGGCTTTGGGAGACGGGTATTCTTTCAGGGGATCAACTCGCCAAGGCGATTGCTGAATTTCACGGGCTCGCTCGTGCTGCCGTTGACCAGATCGAGTTCCGTCCCGAATTTACCGAGGACCTGTCGCCGCGATTTCTTCGTGCAGCTTGGGCCCTTCCAGCGCTAGAAAGAGGCGAGCCGATCCTTGTCATAGCCGACCCGACGCGCCAGGAGGCCATCGACGCCGCGTTGGCAGCCCTCGGGCAACGCGTGGAGATGAGGGTCGCGACATTCGAAGAAATGGCGATGCTCTTCGAACGCTTGCTTTCCAGGGATCGGACACCTGCCTTAGCGGCAACCGAACGAACGGCCGCGCGTGCGGAGAGCACGGACGAGGATCTTGATCGCCTTCATGATCTCGCCAGCGGCGCGCCGATCGTTCGGGCCGTCGACCAGTTGCTGGAGACCGCGCTCAACCTGTCTGCAACGGACATCCATATCGAGCCGCAACCGGATGGCGTGCGGTTGCGAATGCGCGTCGATGGTATGCTAAGGACGATGCAGCCGCTTTCGAACGACATTGCACGAGGTGTCATCTCGCGCATCAAGATCCTTGCCGGTCTTAACATTGCCGAGCACCGGTTGCCGCAGGATGGGCGTGCACGGATCACGATTAACACCACGCGCGCCGATTTTCGTGTGGCGACGATGCCGACGCTGCATGGGGAGGCGCTTGTGGCGAGAATTCTCGTCAAGGGTGCCGAGGCTCTCGATCTTTCGCGCCTCGGCATGGCGCCGCGCGATTTTTCGATTTTGAGCACGCAGGTTGCCGAACCGCATGGCCTGATCGTCGTTGCCGGCCCGACCGGTTGCGGCAAGACAACGACGCTGACGGCGGCGCTGTCGAGCCTCAACAGTCCCGAGCGCAAGATCATGACGATCGAAGACCCGATCGAGTATCAGATCGCCGGTGTCAGCCAGACTCAGGTGAAGCCGTCGATCAACCTGACGTTTGCAAATGCGATGCGCTCTTTCCTGCGCCAGGACCCCGATATCATGATGGTCGGCGAGATGCGCGACAGCGAGACGGCGTCGATCGGCATCCAGGCGGCCCTCACGGGCCACCTGGTGCTGACGACCCTACACACGAACAGTGCGGCAGACGCCATCATACGACTGATGGATCTTGGCGTCGAAACCTTCCTCCTTGCGTCGGCTCTGAGGTGCGTCATTGCCCAGCGGCTTGTCCGGAGGCTCTGCGAACGCTGCAGGTCGCCCGTGGCCGATGGCGCGGGCGTTGAGCATGCCGCCCTTGCACGCCGCGGCTTCGTATCGCGCCCCGGAGATACTTGTTTTCGTGCCGTCGGCTGTCCTTATTGCGGCGAGAGCGGTTATCGCGGACGCGTCGGAATTTTCGAGGTTCTGCCTGTTGATGCCGAGTTGAGCGGGCTGATCCGTGAGGACGTCGATCCGCAGAAGATCCAGGCTGCAGCTGTGCACGCTGGCATGACCACGATGCTCGACGATGGCTTTGCGAAATACCGCAAGGGCATCACCTCGATCGAGGAGGTGCTGCGCGTTACGGTTTGAGTGACGCTACTGGGTCGGCGCAAACATCCGGTAGTCCTGGTGCTGGCCATTCTGCTCGAGCTGGACGGTGCGATTGTCGACGATGGACACCACCCAGTTTTGAAGCCTGTCGCCGCTCTTCAAGCGATGGATCTGGCCGCTTGCGGGGTCCTGGAGGAGCGCCTGGCGTTTTCCGCTCGCCGAAATTATTCCAACGAGCTTCATCTGAGGCGGCGATACAGATGCCTCCGATATACTCGCAACCACAGGGGCAGCTTCGACGACCGGCTCGTCGATGACTGGAGGCTGCCTTAGCGGTGAAAAAAGCGGATGAAGCCGTGTCGCCTCAAGCTTCTCCAGTGTAACACCACTGAGCCATGGTGCTGCTGTGTCCGGCTCTGATTGCGACAAGGCGGCTCGCGCAATCGCCAGCACGATGACGCCTGTCGCGGTACCAAGTCTTGCCCGACCGTTCACAGCTTGCTCCTTCGCCAATAGCCCTCAACCGAGGCCGAAACGCGCAGAGAAGGCGGCTCTTTATTGTCTACGCTCGATTCGGCGCTCTCGATAGTGATGGATTTGAAGATGAGCGCTGTCCGGTTGCTTTCGGTGGCAAAGAGAATTTGCTGCAACGGCTCTGTCGTTGTTTCAAAAAGAACGCGCATTTCGACGGTGCCGTCGTCGGACGCATCTTCCGCCGGCTCCACGAATTCAAACTGAGCAATCTTTGCTCCGGTCTGACTGATCATTTCAGTCATCAGCCGTTGCAACTCGGCACCAGCGACAGCGGAGGTATCGCCCGCCAGGTAGATTGCGGCGCCATCCCCATCTGCATCATTTGCGCTGCTGTCTTCGAGCGCTGCCAGCTTGGCTTTCAGCGCGTCGAGGGACAGTTGCTGCTCGGCATTTGCTTGTGACAGGTGGCGTGCTTCCATCAAGCTCCATGCCGCAATAGCGCCTGGAACCAGAAGCAGAGCTGCAAGGACCGCAACAACGGCCGCCCTAACGTTCTTCGCGGTACCCCTTTTGCGGTTCATTGTGTTTTCGCTCCCACAAGACGGGCCAGGATTTCAAACCGCTCCTTGCCGTTGTCGCCGTTACGGACAACCGGCGCGGAGAAATTTGCCGCTTCCAGCATATCCGAGTCCTCGATGACCCTGATCAGGCTGGCAGCATCGGTTGAAAACCCTGCAATCCGCACATCCCGATCGGCAACGTCAAGTGTAGTCAGATAGGTGGTTTCCGGAATGATTTTCGACAGCTCATCCATCAGGACGACCATGGGGGCGGCATCCCATTTGCGCGCGAGCTTCACGCTGGAGCTGTCCGCCTGCTCGGCCTTCTGGCGAGCTTTATCGATCGTGCTGCGAAGACTGACGAGCGAGGCTTCGATCCGCTTGGCTTCCTGCATCTCTTGGTGGAGCCGCCAGCCACCGACCGTGATCATGAATGTCCCGATGGCTGCCAAGACGCAAAGGGAAAGGAGCGCGATGCGCGAACGCCGCTCCGTGAGCGCCGCTTTCGCGCCCGGTAGTAAATTGATTGCGCTGGCTTTTCCGAGCGGATCGGCCGCCAGGCCGACGACAACGGGCTTGACGCCCGCGGCACTGAAGGGGTCGATTGCCGACCGCATCGCGGACAGAGACACAGCAACGACCCGCAGGTGGAGCTGATCAGAAGGGCTTGCCGCCTCCTCGTCCTGCAGGTCGTAGTCGAACGTCATCCTGTCCGCAGGCCAGGGAACAAGCTGTTCGAGCTGGTGGCGGATGATTGCATCGATATGATTTCTGCTGGCCGCCGGAAGCTTGAGAGATCGAACGACCGCACGATCGGCGCCAAGGCGCACTTCGATCGGTTGATTTCCGACGACCTTGCTGAGCCAGGTGAGATCGTCACGCGGTCCCTCGGCTTTGTGGATCGGTCCCGCCCTGGAGGCGCGATAGCAGACAAGCTTGGTCGGCTCTTCGACGACGAGGAATGTTCCACTATTTCGGCGGGGGATGTTGGCTGCTGCCTGCCAGGAAACCATCTCGCCCAGCAGTGCCGAACCGCTGCGTCTGATCGATGTAGTGAGGCCGGTCATTCGATACTCCCCGCCATCAATGAGCCGCCGGTCCGGCGAGGTTCCACGAGTGGACGACATAGCCTTTTGGGCTGTCTTTGGCATCGCCCGCAATCATCTCGGCAGTTCCGGTGCGGCCGCTTTTGCTGCGTGCGACAAGCGTGATGCGATAAACCGTGGGGGTCTCTTCCGTCAGGAAGCCTTTGTATTTCTGCAAAAGGGCGCGCCGCTCGTCGTTGTCTTCGGCGCCACGCAGTTCGGCAAGGGCAGATGCGTCCGCCTCGCTCATGTCAGGGATTGCAAGCAGGGCCTTCCGGGATGCGGCTTTCGGATAAAGCATGCCGCCCCGGTTGTGCACCGTGAGGAACGACTCGAGTTTCATGTAGTCATTCTCGCTCAGTCCCTTCAGGAAGCGCAACTCGCCGACCGACTGGAATTTGGCGTTCATTGGCAGGCCGTTTGCTCCGGCCCCGCGATAGTCGGAGCGCTCGGCGCCTTCAGGCGTCCGCTCGTCGTTTCCGTCGCGCCAGTCAACGATCCGCGCCGCAAATGCGTCAGGTGAAAGGGACTGGCCATCCACTGCTTTGAAGAGGCCCTTGAGCAGTTCGGGCGGCGAGGCGTTGAGATCGAACCGGCCTGCCTCGGCCGCAACGTGTAGCGTAACGCTGCCTGTCGGCAAGGTGATGATGCGACCATCCACCACCGAAGCATCCTTGCCTTCGGCAAACAGGAGATAGGCGGAGGCTGTGGCGCCACTGTCGAGCAGGTTCTCCGTCACGAGATCGTCAACCCCCAATCGGGTAAGGACCAGGGTCGGCTGTGCTGACAACACCAGTGTCGATACAATTCCCGCCAGCAAGCCGCATACGACAAGGGTCGCCAGCGTGACATATCCGCTGTCACGTCGCATCGGGGCCTCCCTCGCAGTTCGCTCCTTCCGGGCATAGCCGCGGCGGATCGACATGTGGCGAAACCACGAGCGTCAAAGGTTGGCGCCTGCCATCGGATCTGTTCCATATCTGCAGGCGAATGATATCGGGAAGCCGTGGGCGATCGGCCCAGGAGCTTTTCCATACGACACCCTTTTCAGTGTTCTGGGCAAAGGAGAAGCGATAGTCCCACCCGCCCTGCAGCACCGCTGTCGGGGTCGCGACACGTACTTTTTCAAAGCTGGTTGCCGAGGGAAGCCGCGCAATTGCCGACCGAACGAGGTCGCCCGACCTGACCGAGATCCACACCAGTTGATCCGACGCCGAGCCGGTCGCGAGCCCAACGGCCTGTTCGCTGCCGTAAAACAGCAAGGGCGCGCCGGCTCTCTCGCTCGTCTTGATTGCCGCGACCTCAGACAAGTCGCGTCGCAGGGCGGTGAGCCCGGTCGCCAGCCGCTCGACGCTTCCCGCGTCCCGGCTGGCCGCGGCAGAAGATCGCGCCACAAGATAGGCCGACAGCAGCAGCGCCTGGAATACGAGCGCACTAAGCAGGAGGACAACCAGCGCCTCCAGCATAGCAAAGCCACCGTCTCCTCTCTCGCGCTTCTTCCTCATTCTGCCACCCCGATCAGCAGCCGATCGACAGCCAGCCTGCGGGAAGGCGATACGTCGACGGAAAGCCTTGCCTCGAGCAGTATCTGTCCCTCTGGCCCACGCCCTTCAGCGATTGCAGATGGTGTGACAATGGCGCGCCATCTGCGTCCATGGCTTACGCCGCCAAAGGTACCGGGGCGGATGGCTCCGCTGTGCAACTCTTCGGCCAGGACTTCTTCGGCAACCAGCCGCGCTTCCAGCCAGGCATGGGACTGGACGATCGAGGTGCGTGCTAAGACCAGGCTTCTTGGCACGACGTAGAGCAGGGCGGCAAGGATCGCCACCGCCACCAGAACCTCAAGCAGCGTAAAACCCTGATCGCGCCGATCGCGTATCCTTAGAGCACTGTGAGTGGGATTCGCGCGCATGCGGGGCCTCATTCGATCGTTGATAGCATGATGCCCGAGGTCAGTGGGTTCACCGATATGCGAAAGGTCGCGCGCGGTCCCTGGATATCAAATGTCGCGCCGGATGAGAGGCCGTTGGCCTGAAATGCCACCACGCCGGCGTGCGACGCGCGCCCTACCCGGATCGCAGACCCCTCACGCAAGATGACCCTTCTTGCGGAAGAACCCGACAGAACCGTGCCGCGACGAGCGTCGATCGTCGACACGACGGTCCGGCCTTCGGCAATCGCGATATTCCGGTCTTGGCGCAGGAGAGCTGCAATCTCCGCAGCCTGAACCTTCAGCCGCATCGTTTGTCCGGTGTTGATCATGTAAGGCAGAGCGACCGCCCCGACGAAGGCAACGATTGCAAGTGCTGCCAGGAGTTCGAGCAGGGCAAAACCGCCATCGCTCGAAGAATGACTACTGGATCGCGATGTCTGCGGCATTGTCGACCCCCCCTTCAACGCCATCGGCACCAAAGGAAATGATCTGGGGTCGCCCCTTGTCGCCAATGCGATATTGATATTCGTGGCCCCATGGATCCAACGGCACCGAGGCCTGCTGAATGTAGGGACCCTTCCAGCGCTTGATGGCTGTGCCGCTAACCAAGGCCGTGAGGCCCTCGCGTTCCGTCGGGTAGCGCGACGTGTCGAGATAGAAAAGATCGAATGCTGAGGTCAGCGCTTCGATCTGCAGCCGTGCTGCCCGCACACGCGCCTCAGAGAGGTACCCAAGCACACGCGGAGCGGCAATGCTTGCAACCAGGCTCAGGATCACCAGCACGACCAGCAGCTCCAAAAGCGTGAAACCACCATCGCCTCTGTCCTTGTGGCGGGAGGATTTGCGGTTGGTCGGCAACGGGCGTGGCAATAGCTTTTGCATGGCGATCACAACAGTAGTTCGTTCAGGCTGAGCAACGCCGTGATGACCGAGACGATGATCCAGGCGATGAGCGCGCTGACAGTCAATAGAACCAGCGGGCCGATGATCGCCGTCGCACGCGCGATCGAGCGATCGAGTCGCGTTTCATAATATGTTGCGACCCTTAATGCGGCTTTGCCGGTATCTCCTGTGGTTTCGCCGACGCGCAGCATCTGCAGCCCGTAGGGAGGAAGGAAAGCGACGCGTGAAAGCGCGTCCGTGAGTTGGCTTCCGTCTCTGACCCTGGCGAGAACGTCAGCGACGAGCTCCGCCGAGTGCCCATCGCGCATCAGGCCACGGATAAGGCGAAGGGATGTCGGAAGGTCGACGCCGCTCTTGTTCAGCATGGCGAATGTCGAACAGAAGACGACGGCTCGTTCCTGCATCAGCAGCGTGTCGAAGCCGGGGAGATGCCCGATGAGCGAAACGATGATCGTCTTTGCCGTCTTGCTGCGGCTGATGAAGAGGATACTGCAGAGCGCCGCCGCGCCCATGGCGGAAATCAAGGTGCTGTTGGCTGCGGTCGCACGCGACAGGGCAAAGACGACGGATGTCGATCCGTTTGCCGCCGAGCCCATGCCAACGAGTGCCTTGTCGAATTCGGGAATGACAACTGTGAGGACGAAAAACATGACGCCTGCGGCGGCAAGTACCAGAAATGCGGGATAGGCGAGTGCTGACGTCAGACGCTGCCTCAGTTCCCGTCCGCGGCGGCGCTCCTGCGCAATCACTTGCAGCGTGACGTCAAGGTTGCCGGCAACCTCTGCGACCTCGACCATCTTGATGTAGGTCGGTGGAAACGCTGCCGGATAGGCCGCGATCGTTTCGGCGAAGCTGTGTCCCTTCGAAACGACTTCCCAAAGCGCGCGCGTCATGCTGCTGAGAGCATGCCGCTTTGTGGATTGATGGATGATCTGCAAGGCCCGATCCAGGGCGACGCTTGCCGAAAGCAGGGCGGCGAGATCCTCGGTGAACGCCGTCACATCGTCGCAGGATGGGGTGGATTGGAATGACAGGCCCAGTCCAGCGCCGGTTCGTTTCACCTCTTCGATGTCGATTGGAAGCAGGGACCGGCGTTCGAGCTCCGCGGCCATCAGCGCGCTGGAGTTTGCCTGCAAAACACCCTCGAGCATCTGCCCCGAGAGATCGATCGCCCGGTACCTGAAGTTCGGCATCGCCGTAATCGCCCCTGATGTGTCGAAAAAATATGCAGTATCGAATCGGGTTGATTGATTGCGTTTTAAATAAGCCTAGGTGAACTATACAAAAATCCGCGAGAAATCTCAACGATCTTACTATTCATAAAATACAATTTTGGAATCTAAATCTGAAAGCTGCTGAATATTGTCAGACTTATTACAATAAGCGTTTGTGGTTGGAAGTTTTAAGGCGTATTGTGGCATTGCAATCATATATTGATAGAACCGTTACATTTGATTGGGGGCTGGTCGAATGTATATCTCTCGCGATGCGTCACGAATCCGTCAACGAGAAGCACAACTCGCTCGAGAAAATCGAGCAGAGATCGTAAGGGCATTGAATCAGGGGCAGGTCACCCGTCGGGAATTACTCCGATGGGGCATCTTTACGGCGAGCGGCTATCTGGCCTGCAAGAACGGCCTCAGTCCGTTTGCAAAGAGCGCCTTTGCTGCCGTTCCGACCGGGACGCCACGCACGCCGCTGTTTGGCATCCAGAAATTCACCCAACCTATGCATCGGCTGAACCACTTGAAGCCGTTACCGATTGCACGGACAGCCGAGGGGCATGCGGCCTTCCCGACGAGCCTTGGCGAGCGGCCGGCCAAGCGACTTTCCTATCATACGGATTTTTCCGCCGGTCCCGCGAATCAGCAATTCATTAACCCACTGACGCATCGAGGACCGATTGAGGGACGTCCACCTGGCGAGGTCTTTGCCCATCAGCGATGGGACGAATTCTTCCCGAAGGTCGGGTACATCATGCGTCTTGGTCAGGTTTCCCAAACTGGCAGAGGCGGCTATTTCCATGACAGTTTCCCACTCCAGCAGCCGAATAGCTGCTGGACCTATGCGTCGGGACGGGGCGGCGAGTGCGAGCTGCCGCCATTTCTGATCAAGGGTCGCTACGGCGAGCCAATCATCACGCGCATATATAATGACCTGCCGGTCGATCGAGCCGCGAACAATGGCTTTGGGCGAAACGAAACGCAGCTGCATTTCCACAATGCCCACAATGGTGCGGAGAGCGACGGCGCCGCGAATGTGCACCACTTTCCGGGCACCTTCTACGACTATCGCTGGAGCACGGCACTGGCGCGGCGCGACAAGATCAATACCCAGGCGGGCGACCGGCGCGCTTCCGGCCCCGACGACAACACGGGCCTTGTCAACGTCGCCGGTGATTTCCGCGAGTTGCAGGGATCGATGTGGGCCCACGACCACCGTTTCTTCTTCACGGCGGAAAACGTCTACAAGGGCAACCTTGGCGCCATCAACTACTACAGCGGTCCCGACCGCGGCAACGAAGAGTTGTCGGATGGCGTCAATCTCCGGCTGCCCAGCGGCAGGCTGCTCGGCTGGGGAAACACGGATTTCGACGTCAATCTGATCTTCTCGGACTGCGCTTGCGATGCGGCCGGTCAGCTCTATTTCGACATCTTCGACACCGACGGGATGCTCGGTGACGTTCCGCTCGTCAATTTTGCGTTCGCGCCCTTCTTCGAGGTGCTGCCGCGCAAATATCGATTCCGCGTCTTGAATGCCTGCATGTCGCGCTTCCTGAAGCTCGGACTGGCAGATGCGAAGGGCAATCCCGTCCCCATCAAGTTCATCGCCAACGATGGCAACCTTGTCGTTACCCCGATAACGATGACGGCGCTGCCCGTGCAGGGAATGGCAGAACGTTACGATTTCATTGTCGATTTCTCGGGCTTCAAGATCGGCGACCGGATCAAGGTGGTCAATCACTTGCGCCATGAGGATGGGCGGCGGCCCAAGGAGGAACTCAGCCTCGCCAAAGCGCTTAGGGGCACGTCGGAAGACCCCGTCGTCGGGCCGATGCTGGAGTTCCGTATTGTTGGCGCTGTCGAAAGTGTGGATGTCCCCGGCGTCATTCACCGCGCCACCGACCCCGACAAGAGCCAGGTGCCGGCAGTACTGACGGAGCAGATCCCGATCGTGACCCCGGTGCGCACACGCGTTGTCGAGTTCGGTAGGTCTGGGAGCGGAGATTCGCGCGGGCCGAATGGATGCACGCCCGATTGCGGTGAGTATGTAAGTTTCCCCTGGACCATTCGTATCAACGGCGAGTCCTCGCACTCGATGAACGCCAACAGGATTTCCCTGCTCATTCCCAAAGCTGGTGAAGTCGAGCACTGGACCTACAAGAACGGCGGCGGCGGATGGGATCATCCCATTCATCTGCATTTCGAGGAAGGCATAACGATGCTGCGCAACGGTGCGGCACCGCCGCCGACCGAGAACCTGGTGAGAAAGGATGTCTGGCGGCTTGGAGAAAGTGGCAGCGTTACCTTCCAGATCCAGTTCGGCGAGTTCGGTGGATCCTATGTCAACCATTGCCACAATACGGTCCATGAGGATTTCGCGATGCTGGCGCGGGTTCAGTTGCTGACTGGTATTGCCGGAACGCCGCAGGCCGCAGTGACGCCAACACCCAATCCGACCCCGGATGGTGTGTTCTTCACCACGCCTGAAATTCTGCCGGAAGGCGCACCGAAGGGATGGACGAATACCCAATCCCAGGTTCAAGCGCAGCTGAATACCAACCCCACGCCATGATGGGCTGCGCAAACTGTGCAGCCCAATCACATCACTGGATCCGTTCCGGAGGGCTTTCATGAAGCGCGGGTCTGTGTTTCTGCTGGCTGCCGCTGCCGTTCTGTCCGCGTTGTGCGGAGATGTTGCAGCCGCCAGTTCACGTTGGGGCAAAGACTATTTTCCCAACACCGAGGTTCTCACCCAGAACGGCGAGACGGTGCATTTCTATGACGACCTGATCAAGGGCAAGATCGTCCTGATCAGCTTCATTTTCACCAGCTGCACCGACCTTTGTCCGCTGACGACCGCGCGCATAACCCAGGTCGTTGATAGGATCCAGGATCAGATCGGCAAGAAGATTTTCGTGATATCGATCACGGTCGATCCCGAAAACGACACGCCCGATAAATTGAAAGCTTTCGCCGACGCCTTCTACAAGGGGCCTGGGTGGACGTTTATCACCGGCAAGCCCGATGAGATTCGCGCCATCAACGCGAAGCTTGGAAACAAAAGCGAGGTTGCAACCGACCATCGAAACGAGATCGTGCTCGGCAACGACAGTACCGGAGAGTGGGCCAGGAACTCGCCGTTTGCCGACATCGAAAATGTCGAACTGGCGATCCGCGACATGGATCCGGCCTGGCGCGAGGGCCACTACGCTCCGGCCATGGCATTGGCTCCGGCCACCGACCATCATGGCCTGAAGCTGGAGCGGGAACCGGGACAAATCCTGTTTAAGAAGATCTGTGCGCCCTGTCACACGGTTGGAGTTGGCGACCGCATCGGCCCGGACCTTCTTGACGTTACTGTCAGGCGCGATCGGCAATGGCTGGGGCAAATGATCATGAATCCCGCCCGGCTCAGGGCCGAGAATGATCAAACGCTGGCGGACCTCGATGCAAAGTTCAAAGGCGTGCGTATGCCGAACCTGGGCATGTCGGCGACCGATACTGCAGATCTGATATCGTATCTGGCAAAGAAATCGGCTGAGATCGCGGACCTACGCGCCCAACCCGAAGCAACCCATGTTCACGACCACGAAGACACGACCGCCCACCACGATCATGGTTCGACGGACAATCCGTGATGCGTGGTCAACGGCAAAATTCTATCGGGTCCTGTCGATAGCCGGTCCGCGGCCGTTCCTTACTTCCATTCCCAGAACAGATCTGACGAGAAGGGGCGGTGTTGCACCAGCCGCTTTGCCCGCTCAGCCGCGTCTTCGTAGGCTGCTGCATCGGCCTCGCCGTTCAGTCCGACAAAATGCATCTTCATCGACGCTGTCTTTGGCTGTCCCTTCTGACGGAAAACGAAATGCACGGCGCATGTCGGATACTGCCAGTGGTCGGTCAAAAGCTCTGCAAACTGCTTCGCGTCCTGCTCACGTCTCTCTCCGGTAAAGGCCAGAAACTCGCCGAGATTGAAAAATCCGCTAAACAGGGCGTGGGCGTTTTGCTGCTGCATATGGACAGCTTGACCCGTCATGAAGTCGCGACGGTAAGACAGGCCCTCTGTCTGTCCCTTCGCCTTCTTCTCGGTGTAGCTGACGAGGTTCTTCTGTGCCAGCAATTCCATCGTCAACTCGTAGGTTTGATAGCGCTCCGCGTTGGTGTGAAGGTCGTCGATCCTGACTTTCAAGTCGACGATATAGTCTCGGTAGAATGCGGCGGCCATTCTTTAATTGCTCCGGTCGTGATTGGAGCGCTAGCTAACAGATAACGCGGCGTGTCCAAACAGATATCGTTCTGCCAGAGAGCCTACCTTGCGTCAAAACGGCGTTCAGATGTGCAACGCATGCCCCAAGGCCTTCAACGCTGCTTCCTGGACAGCCTCGCTGCGCGTCGGATGCGCATGGATTGTGCCGGCGAGGTCTTCCAGCCGCGTCCCCATCTCGATTGCCAGCGCAAAGCCAGCCGAGAGTTCGGACACGCCGGCACCGACGGCTTGCAGGCCAAGAACAAGGCCGGTATCGGCGCGCGCGACGACGCGCACGAAGCCTTCCTCGGACAGCATCGTCATTGCGCGGCCATTTGCGCTGAACGGGAATTGCCCGACACGGATCGCGTAGCCTTGAGCGCGAGCCTCGTCCGGTGAAAGCCCCGCCGTTACGATTTCCGGATCGGTAAAGCAGATCGCTGGGATGCAGCGTTTGTCCCAGGCGCGCTTCTTGCCGGCAACAATCTCTGCGACCATTTCCCCCTGCGCCATGGCGCGATGGGCCAGCATCGGTTCGCCGGTGATATCGCCAATCGCGTAGACGCCGCGCATCGAGGTGCGGCAGCGATCGTCGATGCGCAGGTATGGCCCGGCACGATCGAGATCGAGCTCCTCGATCCCCGATCCTGCAATTTTCGGGCGGCGACCAACGGTAATCAGTATGCGGTCGGCCGGAAGCAGCTGTTGCTGGCCGTCCGAGGTCTCGACGGACAGCGCATTGCCGTCGTCGGCCAGGCCCTTCGCCTTTGCACCTGTCAGGACGCGAACGCCAAGCTCGCCAAGCCGTCGTGCAACCGGCCGCACGAGATCGGCATCATATTGCGGCAGTATCTGCTGCATGGCTTCAACGACTGTTACGTCCGAGCCCAGCTTGGCGAACGCCGTACCGAGTTCGAGGCCGATATAGCCTCCGCCCACGACAACGAGTCGCCTCGGCAATTCGGCCAGGGAAAGCGCCTCCGTGGACGAGATGACACGACCTTGGAAGGGCAGGGCTGCGAGTTCCACAGGTTCGGAACCTGTCGCGATCACCACTGTCTCGGCACGAATGACCTGTATGCCCACCTCGGTCTCGACCTCCACCGTTTTGCCATCGCGGAAGGCCGCGCGACCGTGAACGATCTTGACCCTAGCTTTCTGCAGCAGGGCGGAGACGCCTCCATTCAGCCGGCCAACGATGCCGTCCTTCCAGCTGATGGTTTTTGCAAGGTCGATCGATGCGCCCTCGACACGGATGCCCATCGTGTTCTTTCCGGAGAGCATCTGTTTAGTGGCGCCAAACTCCTCGGCTGCGTGAATAAGGGCCTTTGACGGAATGCAGCCGACGTTCAGGCAGGTGCCGCCTGGCTTGTCGGCTTCAACGATGACGGTGTCGAGGCCGAGTTGTCCGGCCCTGATAGCGCAGACGTAGCCCCCCGGTCCGGCGCCGATGACGAGAAGCTTGCAGACGATCTCTTTCATGGATCCTAGCCTTCGATGAAGATGAGGGCGGGTGTTTCGAGAAGAACCCGGACGCGTTGGACGAAGGTGGCTGCATCCCATCCGTCGATGATGCGATGATCAAAACTCGAGGACAGATTCATCATCTTGCGCGGTACGAACTGGGTTCCATCCCAGGCCGGTCGCACGGCAATCTTATTCACACCGACGATTGCGACTTCCGGATGGTTGATGACAGGTGTCGAGACGATGCCGCCGAGCGCACCAAGCGAACTGATGGTGATGGTCGAACCGCCAAGCTCGTCGCGGGTCGCGGTACCAGCGCGCGCAGCTTCCGCCAGGCGCCCCATCTCGGTGGCGCAATCCCAGATGCCGCGCGCCTCGGCGTTCCTCACGACCGGGACGACAAGCCCGGCAGGCGTCTGCGCGGCAATACCGATATGGACGGCACCGTGACGGGTGAGGATGCCCTTCTCGTCGTCAAAGGTCGCGTTGACGTTCGGTTGCTCGGCGACCGCTTTTACGATCGCCCGCATCAGGAACGGCAGGACCGTGAGCTTCGGTTGCTCGGGCTTGCGGTCGCGATTCATGGTAGCCCGCAACTCCTCAAGCGCGGTCACGTCGACTTCCTCGACATAGGTGATGTGAGGAATGCGGGAGGTCGAGAGCGACATTTTTTCAGCGATGCGGCGCCTGAGACCGGTGAGCTTGATCTCTTCGGCCGAGGTCTTCTTCGCCATGGCCGGCTGAAGGGAAGGCAGCTCGCCACGCGCGATGAATTGTTCGACATCTTCGCGAAGAATGCGGCCGGCGGGACCAGATCCCTTCAGTTGACGCAGGTCGACGCCGCTTTCCCTTGCAAAGAGCCGCACGGATGGTGACGCCAGCGGCCTTTCTGCCGGAGCCTCGGGGCGTGGAGCACTGGTGGCCTTCGGCGCAGGCGTGGTGTCCGGCTCAATGGCAGGGGGCCGACTGTCGGGAGTTTTGGCCGCTGCTTCGGCAGGGCGCGCTTCGACTTGGGCAGTCGCATCACCACCATTCGTCTCAATCCGGACAAGCGGCGCCTTGACGGCGATCTTGTCGCCGATTTCAGCGCCCAGCCAGACGACGGTTCCGGTGACTGGCGAGGGGATCTCGACCGTCGCCTTGTCGGTCATGACGGCGGCGATGACCATATCCTCCTTGACCGGGTCGCCCGCCTTGACGTGCCATTCGACAAGTTCGGCCTCGGCCACGCCTTCGCCGACATCGGGCATCTTGATAATAAATTCGCCCATGCGTCAGGCCTCCATGACTTCGGCAAGCGCGCGCCCGACGCGCCCGGGGCCGGGAAAGTAGTCCCACTCCTGTGCGTGCGGATAGGGCGTATCCCAACCGGCGACGCGCACCACGGGGGCTTCCAGACGGTAAAAGCAATGTTCCTGCACGAGGGATACGATCTCCGCGCCGAACCCCGAGGTCAGCGTCGCTTCGTGAACGACCACGCAACGTCCGGTTTTGTTGACGGATTGCACGATCGTATCAAGATCCAGCGGCAACAGGCTGCGCAGGTCGATCACTTCGGCATCGATGCCCGTGTCTTCAGCAGCGGCAAGCGCGACATGCACCATCGTGCCGTAGGCGATTACCGTCACGGCAGATCCCGAGCGCCGGACCTCAGCCTTGCCGATCGGAATTGAATAGTGCCCCTCCGGTACCTCGCCGAGGTCGTGCTTCGACCAGGGTGTGACGGGTCGTTCGTGATGCCCGTCGAACGGGCCGTTGTAGAGCCGCTTCGGCTCCAGGAACATCACGGGATCCGGATCCTCGATGGCGGCAATAAGCAGGCCTTTTGCATCATAGGGATTGGAAGGCACGATAACCTTCAAGCCGCAGACGTGAGTGAAGAGCGCTTCCGGACTCTGGCTGTGGGTCTGGCCGCCGAAGATGCCGCCACCGGTCGGCATGCGAAGGACGATCGGGCATGTGAAGTCGCCGTTCGAGCGATAGCGGATGCGCGCCGCCTCCTGCGTGATCTGGTCGTAGGCCGGATACATGTAATCGGCGAACTGGATCTCGACGCAGGGCTTCAGGCCGTAGGCGGCCATGCCGATGGCAGTACCGACAATGCCGGATTCACTGATCGGCGTATCGAAGCATCGTGTCTTGCCGTACTTCGCCTGCAGTCCCTGGGTGCAGCGAAACACGCCGCCGAAGTATCCGACGTCCTCGCCGAAGACGACCACATTGTCGTCGCGCGCCATCGACACGTCCATGGCGCTGCGCACCGCTTCAATCATCGTCATTCTGGCCATGTCAGAAACCTGCCTTCTGCCGTTGGCGACGAATGTGCGGCGGCATTTCCGCGTAGACGCCTTCGAAGATGTCGCGCACGGACGGCTTGCCGCCGGCATGCAGCGTGCCATGATGCTCCGCCTGCTTCTGGGCTTCGATCACCTCGTCCACGATTTCCGCTTCGGCCTGCACGTGGCGCTCTTCCGACCAGACGCCCCTGACGATCAGATGCTTCTTCAGGCGCAGTACCGGGTCGCCAAGCGGCCAAGCCTCGGACTCGGTCTTCGGTCGATAGGCGCTTGGATCGTCCGACGTCGAATGAGCGCCGACGCGATAGGTGACATATTCAATCAGGGTCGGGCCGAGATTTCGCCTTGCACGCTCGGCCGCCCAGCAGGCGACGGCGTGGACGGCGAGATAATCGTTGCCGTCGACCCGCAGCGCCGGAATACCGAAGCCAAGCCCACGTGCGGCAAACGTGCCGGAGCCGCCACGCGCAATGCCCTGGAAAGTGGAAATCGCCCACTGATTGTTGACGATATTGAGGATCACTGGTGCCTTGTATGTGGAGGCAAAGACCAGTGCGGAGTGGAAGTCGGATTCGGCAGTGGAGCCATCTCCGATCCAACCCGCCGCGATCCTCCTGTCGTTCTTGATGGCTGACGCCATTGCCCATCCGACTGCCTGCACATATTGCGTCGCGAGGTTGCCGGAGATCGTGAAGAAACCGTGCTCCTTCGACGAATACATGATCGGCAGCTGGCGGCCGTGCAGCGGATCGCTTTCGTTCGAGAAGATCTGGTTCATCATCTCGACCATCGGGTAGTCGTCCGCAATCAGGAGGCCCGCTTGCCGATAGGTCGGGAAGTTCATGTCGCCTTTGCGGAGCGCCTTGCGGAAGGCGCAGCTGACGGCCTCCTCGCCAAGGTGCTGCATGTAGAAGGACGTTTTTCCCTGACGCTGTGCCATCAGCATCCGCGCATCGAAGGCGCGAAGCTTCATCATGTTGCGCAGGCCGGTCAACAGCTCTTCGTCGGAAAGCATACCCGACCATGGGCCGACGGCCTCTCCCTCCCGGTTGAGCACACGGATGATCGAATAGGCGAGGTCGCGGATCTCCTCTGGCGCAACGTTGATTTCGGGGCGCGGCACCACGCCCGCCTTGGCAATCTTCACGTTGGAGAAATCGGGTTGGCCGCCCGGTCGGACGGCAGGTTCCGGAACGTGGAGGCTCAGTTGAGCTGTGTCCGTCATATCGTTTTTCCCTCCCAGCTGCGATGTCCGCTTCTCTCCTCAGAAACGGAATGCCGCAGTTCTTGTTCTTATAGATTGCGCGCGATCACCATTCTCTGCACATCGCTCGTTCCTTCGTAAATCTGACAGATGCGGACATCCCGATAGATCCGCTCGACGGGATAATCGGCCATGTAGCCGTAGCCCCCATGAATCTGGATCGCGTCCGAACAGACCCGCTCTGCCATCTCGGATGCGAAAAGCTTGGCCATCGATGCCTCCGAAAGGCACGGCAGACCATTGTCGCGCAACGCTGCTGCGTGAAAGACGAGCTGACGTGCGGCTTCGATCTGGGTCGCCATGTCAGCCAGCCGGAAGGCCACGGCCTGATGTTCCATGATCGCCTTGCCGAAGGCCGTGCGTTCACGCGCATAGTCGCGCGCCGCCTCAAAAGCTGCACGCGCCATGCCAACAGCCTGAGCGCCAATGCCGATACGCCCACCTTCGAGGTTCGCCAGTGCTATCCGGTATCCCTCGCCCTCCGCGCCCAACCTCAACTCAGCGGGGATCCGCATGCCGTTGAAGGCGATCTGGCAGGTGTCGGTCGAATGCAGCCCGAGTTTTTCCTCGACGCGGATCACTTCGTAGCCAGGTGTGTCGGTTGGTACGATGAAGGCGGTGATCCCCTTCTTGCCGGCGTCCGGATCTGTCACCGCAAAGACGATGATCATCTGGCCGTTCTTGCCCGAGGTGATGAACTGCTTGGCGCCGTCGAGAACGTAGTGATCGCCATTGCGGCGGGCGCGAGTGCGTAGATTGGACGCGTCCGAACCCGCTTGCGGTTCCGTCAGCGCAAAGCCGCCGATCCATTCGCCGCTGGCAAGCTTCGGCAGGAAGCGCTGCTTCTGCTCTTCGGTACCGAACTTCAGGATCGGTACGCAGGCGACCGAGCTGTGGACGCTCATGATGGTGGAGCACGGTCCGTCGCCGGCCGCGATCTCTTCCAGTGCGGCTGCATAGGCAAGCGTGCCGGTGTCGGAGCCATCATACTGTTCCGGGACCAGCATGCCGAGCAGGCCGAGTTCACCCATCTCTGCGAGTTCCTCGCGCGCAAACCTGTGCTCGCGGTCACGGGCAGCCGCTCCGGGGGCAAGCCGCTCGCGGGCGAAATCTCTGGCGAGATCGCGGATTTGCTGCTGCAGTTCGGAAAGGATCATGCTTGTCTCCTCCCTGCCTTTCCTAGTGGCGCTCTATGGCGACAGCGGTTGCCTCACCGCCGCCGATGCATAGAGCTGCCATGCCACGTTTCAGGTCGTAGCGCTCCAGCGCGGCAAGCAGCGTGACGAGAATGCGTGCGCCGGATGCGCCGATCGGGTGGCCAAGCGCGCAGGCGCCGCCATGCACATTGACCTTTTCATCCGGCAGATGGAGGTCGCGCATCGCAGCCATGGCGACGACGGCAAATGCCTCGTTGATCTCGAAGAGATCGACGGTATCAAGCGGCCAGCCTGTGCGATCGGAAAGTGTCTGCAAGGCGCCGATCGGAGCGGTGGCAAAAAGACTGGGCGCCTGCGAATGTGTGGTGTGGCCGGTGATTGTCGCAAGCGGTGGCAATCCCCGGCGTTCGGCTTCGGAACGACGCATCAGCACGAGAGCGGCGGCACCGTCGGAAATCGAGCTGGAATTGGCGGCCGTCACGGTCCCGCCGTCACGAAAGGCTGGCTTGAGGAGGGGTATCTTGTCGATCTTCGCCTTGCCTGGCTGTTCATCCCGGCTGACCGTATGCTCGGCCTTTCCCGAAGCGACTGCGACCGGCGTGATCTCGGCGTCGAAGTAGCCGGCATCGATGGCGTTTTGAGCGCGCATGAGTGACGCCACTGCGTAACGATCCTGCGCCTCGCGCGTGAACTGGTAAGCTTCGGCACAGTCCTCCGCAAAGGTGCCCATCAAACGTCCCTTGTCATAAGCATCCTCCAGCCCGTCGAGGAACATATGATCGATGACGCGGCCGTGGCCGAGCCTGTAACCGCCACGGGCACGATCAAGAAGATAGGGCGCATTGGTCATGCTTTCCATGCCGCCGGCGACGCCGACGGTGGCGCTGCCAGCCGCCAGGAGATCATGGGTCAACATGACTGCCTTCATGCCGGAACCACACATCTTGTTGACGGTCGTTGCACCAGTGGAGAAGGGCAGACCTGCACCGATCGCTGCCTGCCGGGCGGGCGCTTGCCCCTGGCCGGCCGGCAGCACGCAGCCGAAGACGACCTCGTCGATGGCGTCCGGGGCCACCTTCGCGCGTTGGAGTGCTGCGCGGATGGCAGCTGCTCCAAGGTCGGGCGCCTTTGCCTCCTTGAGCTCACCTTGGAAACCGCCGATCGGCGTGCGCGCCGTTGCGACAATGACGACAGGGTCCTGCATAACCATGTTCAAGCCTCCTGTACCGAACACTCAGCGCGCGCTCATACGAAGTGCGCCGTCGAGGCGGATGACCTCGCCGTTCAGCATGTTGTTTTCACATATATGGCGCACAAGTGCTGCAAATTCTGCCGGCCTGCCGAGGCGCGGCGGGAAGGGAACGCTCTTGCCGAGCGCTTCCTGCACCTCGTGTGGCATACCCGCCATCATCGGCGTCTCGAAAATGCCAGGGGCGATCGACACGACGCGAATGCCGTGACGCGCCAGCTCGCGTGCGATCGGAAGCGTCATCGAGGCGATGCCACCCTTGGACGCGGCGTATGCCGCCTGTCCGACTTGTCCGTCGAAGGCGGCGATCGAGGCTGTATTGATGATGACGCCACGCTCACCCTCGGTATCCGCCTGCTGATGCTGGATGGCCGCTGCCGCAAGGCGGATCATGTTGAAGGTGCCGACGAGGTTGATGCCGATCGTCCGCACGAAACTGTCAAGGCCGTGTGGGCCGTCGCGGCCGATGATCTTCTCGCCCGGCGCCACGCCGGCGCAGTTCACGAGCCCGCTCAGGCCGCCAAAGGACTCCAGCGCGGTTGCCACTACCGCGGCTCCGTCCTCTGCGCTTGTTACATCGGCCTTGAGGTAGCGGGCATTCGCGCCGAGTTCTGCGGCGATCGCCTCTCCGGCTGCATTATTGAGGTCGGCGATGATCACGCGTGCGCCATGTTCAACCAGCATGCGCGCCGTTGCTGCACCGAGGCCTGACCCGCCGCCGGTGACGATAAAGGTTCCTCCACGGATCAGCATCGGTCTGCTCCCATCACCTTGCGATCGTCTGCTAGGCGCGCCGTCCTCCCGGCACGACCCAAGTCGGTGGATTCTATTCTGTCGCCATATTGCAAGCGATGACTAAAGTGCTGCATTGTTTCGGACAGTTTTGCCATAGGTGGAGGATCTGGTGGCTGACATCGAGAGGCGCATGATCGCGCCGGCATTCGTCGAGGAGGCGCTGGACAGTTTGCGTCGCATGGGACGACCGACGGCGCCGTTGCTTTCTTCGCTAGGGCTGCCGCCCGTCGTTGACCAACCGGTGTCGGCTGAGACTTATGGCGCCCTCTGGCTTGCCATTGCCAAAGAGCTCGATGACGAGTTTTTCGCCATGGGCGGCCGGCCGATGCGCAGCGGCAGCTTCACCCTGCTTTGCCATTGTGTGTTGCATGCGCCGACACTCGGTCATGCGCTGCGCCGGGCTCTGCGTTTCCTCGACGTCGTGTTGGACGATCCGCGCGGTAGACTTGTCGTCAGGGATGGGCTTGCCCAGATCGAGTTGGCGGATGCCGGCGGACCACGTTCGGCCTTTGCCTACCGCACCTACTGGATCCTCATCCATGGGATAACCTGCTGGCTGGTTGGGAGACGTATTCCGATCCGGCTTGTCGATTTCCGCTGCGCCGAACCAAAGCAGGAGGCCGACTATCGGCTCTTCTTCGGTGCGCCGGTCAGATTCGCGCAGCCGATCAGCCGTCTTGGCTTCGACAGTGCGATGCTGGATCTGCCGGTCACGCGTACCGAGCAGGCGCTGAAGCAGTTCCTACGGGGAGCGCCGGCCAATATCCTGGTGCGTTATCGTTATGACGCGGGGCTCGCTTCCAGCGTCAGGCGGCGCTTGGACAGGGTGCCTCCGGCCGCATGGAAGAGGTTCTCGGATCTCGCCGCAGAGATGCGCATGCCGCCCTCGACCTTGCGTCACCGGCTGCGCGACGAGGGGCAAAGCTATGCCGGCATCAAGGACGACCTACGCCGTGATCTTGCGGTCGATATGCTGCTCAACACGTCGAAGACGATAGGCGATATTGCCGCCCAGCTTGGCTATTCGGAGCCCAGCGCCTTCTTTCGCGCCTTTCGCAAATGGATGTCGAAAAGCCCCGACGCGTTCCGGCGTGAAGGCCGTGTCGCCTCCGGGTAGCGTGGACATAACCCGCGGAATATGCGTAGTTTCTCTCGGATCCCGCTTCGTGAACTTCACTGAAAATTTGAAAGTCTTTCGCCTGCGGCATGGAAATACACTGCTGGCGATAGCGTTCCGCAACACTATTGTCCTGCCGAGTATGAGGCGGCCGTGGCTTCGGGACGAACGGCTCTTCAAACTAGGTGAGCACAGTACGACGGTCCGCACCCCACCGAGCGTTTCCCTTGGAACACGCGTCGTTCTCGTTCCCGGTGTAAGCGACTTGCCTCAGGGTCATCTGGCCGCCTGAAACAGCGCTCCGCGAGCGCAAAGCGCACGTAGATACGTGCAGGCCATGCATTAGACCTCGCCGATGTGGATGCGGGTGGGCGAGCGGTGTCGCTGCTGAACACGGCCTCCTGGTGAGGAATCACCGGGACCAGGTCGAGTGCCATCAAATCGACGGGTCGGATGCTCGTGGGTTCAACCCATGACAAGCGCTAATTGCGCGGGCGGCGCCAAAAACAGAGCCGGGTTTGGTTTGCGTATTCGGCTTACGCCGTAGCGCGCTGCGCTTATGAGCGCTGTACCAGATGGATACCTGCCAGCGTGCAACGGACCGATCCGCCCGCTTTTTCGATCGTCGGAATATCAAGGGCGACCGGTTTGACGCTTTCCTCGATCACGGCAAGCTGATCCCGGTCGAGAGAGGCGAGCGCCGTGGTCGAAAGCGCCAGGATTCGACCATCCTTTCCTTGAAGCTCAAGGGCGTTGCCGGCAAAGCGCGAAATCTGCTCGTTGGTGAGTGCAACGATGCTCCGGCCGGAACGCTCCAGTCTGGTGATGATCTCCTGCCGTCTGGCAGGATCGGTCATCATCTCCAGCCCGATCATGGCGAAATCGGTGGCGATGCACATCAGGACATTGGTGTGATAGACGCACACGCCGTTTTCGTCGCGGGCGTCGAACACCATCGGCTCGTAATTGAAATGGGTCGAGAAGCGTTCGAGCGTGATCGGATCGGTGCGGTCGGAGCGCACCGCATAGGCGACCCGGTCGATGTGATCGAGGACCATGGCACCGGTGCCCTCGAGAAAGAGCCCGTCGGGTTCAAGGCCCGAATAGTCGATGACCTCCTGCACCCGATAACGGGTCTTCAGCATTTCGATGACGTCGCTGCGCCGTTCGCGGCGGCGGCTGACGGCCTTCATCGGGTAGATCGCGACGTGACCGCCGGCATGGGTGGAGAACCAGTTGTTGGGAAAGACCGAATCCGGCGTCTGCCGACCGGTATCCTCGAAGAGATGCACGTCGAGGCCGTGACGTCCGAGCGTGTCGGCTGCCTCGGTTATTTCACTATGCGCGACGGACGACAGATCCTCCCTCGTGTCCTGGCTGGTCTGGAAATGGTTGTCGGCCGCCGTTTCCGTGTTCACGGTAAAATAGTGCGGACGCACCATGACGACGGCGGAGGGCGCCTGGATGGAATAGGCTGAATGTCGCGGCATCGTTTTGCTCCTATGCCTGCCTTGCCCGCTGCAGCATGCCGAAGAGATCACGCGGATCATCGGGGTCGGCGATGATGTCGAGGTTCTGGTAGAGCCCTGTGCCCCTGAGCCTCTCGCGGACGTAGCGGAGCGCGGAAAAATCCTCGATCGCGAAACCCACGCTGTCGAACAGGGTGATCTGGCTGATATCGCGTCGCCCTTGCGCCTGGCCGGTGATGACCTTCCACAATTCCGTAACGGGGTAGTCCGCTTCCATCTGCTGGATCTCGCCTTCGACGCGCGACTGCGGCGGGTATTCGACGAAAGTGTCGGCGCGCAGCAGGATATCGCGATGCAACTCGGTCTTGCCGGGGCAGTCGCCGCCGATAGCGTTGATGTGGACGCCGGCGCCGATCATGTTGTCGGTGAGGATCGTCGCATATTGCTTGTCGGCGGTGCAGGTGGTGATGATGTCGGCGCCTTCGATTGCGGCTTGCGACGAGGTGCAGGCGGTGACCGTCAATCCGGCGCCCGAAAGGTTGCGCACCATCTTTGCCGTCGCCTGCGGATCGATATCGTAGAGCCTGATGTGATCGATGCCGCAGACGGCCTTCATGGCAAGCGCTTGAAATTCTGCCTGCGCGCCGTTGCCGATCATCGCCATGGTGCGCGCACCCTTTGGTGCCAGATGCCGTGCCGCCATGGCCGAGGTGGCGGCGGTGCGAAGCGCTGTCAGCAGCGTCATTTCAGTCAGCAGCACCGGATAGCCGGTCGAGACTTCCGCCAGGAGGCCAAAGGCGGTGACGGTCTGCAGGCCCTGCGCCATGTTTTTCGGATGGCCGTTCACATATTTGAAGCTATAGATCTCGCCATCCGAGGTCGGCATCAGCTCGATCACGCCCTCGCGGGAATGGGAGGCGACCCGCGGTGTCTTGTCGAAGAGCTCCCAGCGGCGGAAATCCGCCTCGATGACGTCGGTGAGCTCGGACAGCAAGGCTTCCAGCCCGATATGGTGGACGAGCCGCATCATGTTCTCGACGCTGACGAAGGGTACGAAGGCTTTTTCCGATGGAAGGGGTGACATCATCACGAATTCCTCTGGCGCTGAGCTGATAGAGAGAGGTTAGCGTTCCCAAGTGTTGGCCGAAAGCGCAAAACTGTGCTAGTTCCGGCAGTCGATTGTACAAACTGATCAGTCAGTTTGCATAAATTTGTCAGCCTGGAGTGGGAAACATGGATGTCGCGAAATATTCGCCCGATGATCTGGATCGGCGTATCATCGCCCACCTTCGTGGCGACGGACGCGCCTCGTTGACCAAGCTTGCGGATGCGCTCGGCGTTGCCCGCGGTACCGTGCAGAACAGGCTGGACCGCCTGATCGAAACGGGGACACTGCTCGGATTTACCGTGCGGGTGAGAGAAGACTATGATCTGAGCGCGGTGCATGCGGTGATGATGATCGAGGTCGTCGGCAAGTCGACGACGCAGGTCATTCGCAAGCTGCGCGGTCTCACCGAGATTTCCGCGTTGCACACGACCAATGGCAATTGGGATCTCGTCGCCAATATCCGGGCGGCGAGCCTTGCGGATTTCGACCGCGTACTGCGCGAGGTGCGCATGATCGATGGCGTCGCCAACAGCGAGACGAGCCTTCTGCTGAGCAGCGTTTGATAAGCAGAGATGAGCGGCGGAAGCGCGATCCAAGATCTTGGCAAGCCGCCAGCCGCCGTTGCGTCGTTGTTCGGATGTCGACCAGGCGGTCAGCAAATTGCGTTTCGCACGAACCTTACCGGCCTCACGATGTCGTACATCAATTTCGTGAACCCCGACATCCTGTCGACCACCGCGCGCCATCTTCGTCGTGACCTGTATTGCGGCAGCGCTCGGCTCCGGTATCATGGCCTTTGTCGCGAACTGGCCGATCGACATGGTGCCGGAATGGGTCTCAACGCTTTCTTTGCTTTCACTGGCGTTGCAGCTCTCTCGGCTTCACCTGGCAACAGGCGCTTGGTTGGCCCGATCTTCGTCTTCCTTGCCGTCACGGGAAATCCGCAGCTGGCTGATGCGGCAAGCCGAGCCGTCTCGGGCGCATTGCTCTGCAATCTCGATGGCGGCGGCGAGTGTTGCGGACTATCATGTTCCTCCCTGCGTCAATGCGCCCGCCACGCCGGAGCGTGTGTTGATGGCCATCGAACGCATGCGTGCTGTTGAAAGGAAAGGTTGACCGGAATGCCTGCCGCTCGCGACGATCTGCGGGACTTTCTGCGCGAAGAGCGCGATTGCATCCTCGTCGAAGTGACGGGAGCAGTCGGCTCGACGCCGCGCGATACCGACGCCTGGATGCTGGTTTCCATAAGCCGCTCCTATTCAACCATCGGCGGCGGGCAACTGGAGTATATGGCGATCGACCAGGCGCGACGGGCGCTGCGCCAGTCCCAACCGGCCGCAGCGATGAGCATTGCCCTCGGACCGGAGATCGGTCAGTGCTGCGGCGGTCGGGTCGGACTTTCCTTCACCGCGGTAACGCGCGACCTGGCCGCTGAACTGGTTGCGCGGGCAGACGCCGAAATTGCCCGGCGTCCGCATGTCTACGTCTTTGGCGCGGGTCATGTCGGTGACGCACTGGCCGAGGCCCTGTCGCTGGCGCCGTTGCGCACGGTGCTGGTCGATACCCGCGAAGACGAGCTTGCCGCGTCGCGCGCTTCGGGCATCGAAACGTGCCTGACCGCAATGCCCGAGATGATCGTGCGCAATGCACCGGCAGGAAGCGCGTTCGTCATCCTCACCCACGACCACGCGCTCGACTTTTTGATTGCCACCGAAGCACTGTGCCGGGAGGATGCTGCCTATGTCGGGATGATCGGCTCGAAGACCAAGCGTGCGACCTTCAAGAATTGGCTCTCGCGCGAAGTCGGAAGGCCAGAGCTTTTCGATCGCCTCGTCTGCCCGATCGGTGGCACCGCAATCAAGGACAAACGTCCTGCCGTCATTGCGACATTGGCGGTTGCCGAGATCGTGGTAGCGGCGCTCTCCTTCGGCATGGCGGCCAATACAGGAAAGCAGAAGCTTAAGGCTGAAAGGTGATAGTCCTTACGCCCAACGCTTGCTCGTCATTGGGAACGCCGTTCGGTTTCGACCCGCGATCTGGCATTGATGGCAACGATCTCAGCGGTGACCGCGGTCTTGGACATGCGCCGTCTGCATAGCGCAGGAAATCGGCAACATCCGCGGTGTCACCAACTCGACCTGTCTCGCGAAAACGATCCGCGGCTCAGAGACCTCTCTCCGCCGAGGTCATGGGTTGTCGGCTACGCCAGTTTCGGTCGATGTGTCGGGCGAACCGTGTGGCGTTCGATCCGACCGGCAATCGAAAAGATCAAGACCTCGACATCCACATCGATCTTGTCCCCGTCCATAAGCCTGACCACGTCATCAATGCCGGAAGTGGGATGGCCGTCGATCGCCAGCAGATAGTCTCCTTCCCGAAGTCCAGCTCGCGCTGCCGGGCTTTCGGCTTCCACCCGGCGCAGGCGCACAGCTGTTGTCTGAGCAAGCCCGGCTTCCAGGGCCACACGACGATGCAGTTCCACTGTATCGGCTGCAATGCCGATATAGGCGCGCCTCACATGACCGAAGCGCAGAAGTTCTGACACAACATGTTTGGCTGTGTTGGATGCGACAGAGAAAGCGATGCTTTGGGCGCCCTGAATCACGGCCGTGTTGACGCCGATGACTTCACCTGCCGACGAGACGAGCGGACCACCGGAATTCCCGGGATTGAGCGCAGCGTCGGTCTGGATGATATCATCCATCAGGCGTCCGCTGGCCGCGCGCATCGATCGGCCGAGTGCCGATACGATGCCGGCCGTCACCGTCCACTCGAAGCCGAGAGGATTACCGATTGCGATTGCGATATGGCCGCGCTTCAGGGTCTTGGAGTCTCCAAGCTTGGCCCAGGCGCCCGACCAGTCATTCGCACGAATAAGCGCGAGGTCGCTGTCCGGGTCGCGGCCCAGCACCTTGCCTTGGATCACCGTGCCATCAGGCGTTTTGATACGAACGGTCCTGGCATCGTCGACGACGTGGTTGTTCGTAACAACAAGACCATCCGGCGAAATCGCAAATCCGGAACCATGCCCGGCGCGACCACCGACGCGTTCGATGCGGCTGACGGCGGGTCCAACGAGGTCGACGGCGTTCGAGACGGAATGAGAATAGGCATCCAGCAGGCCGGCGTCCTCGGACGACTGGATGTCACGATCTAGGAATCCCATGAAAAGACCCTTCCGACGCGCAAGCGTCGTGTTGGGAAACGGCAGCGGCTGCAGAGGCGAGAGGCTGTCGGTTCGACAGATTGAAACAGTCCTATTCAGATGAGATTGCGCGCAACTCAAATCAAGTCCAGCTCGCGGCTGTCGCATTGGCTTGGCTCCGCCACGCCGATATCGCGCCATGTCCATCACTGAAAGTTGACCTGTAGCGTGCAAGGCGACGTCGCCTGCCTACCAAGCTGTGCTACATTTTTCACTCCTTGAATGAGGCGGGACTGGAACGCCGATGTTGGCAACGATTGCGATGCTCTTGACCCTCTCCGGAGCAACCCCGGTTGCTGCGCAACTTGGGGCGAGCGACGTGGATGTGAAATTGGTCCTCGCTGTCGACACCTCCCGGTCCATGGATCAGGAAGAGGTCCGCATTCAGCGCGAGGGCTACGTCGAGGCGCTCAAGCACAGGGAATTCATTGAGGCGGTGACCGGCGGGCTCACTGGGCGCATTGCGATCAGCTACTTTGAATGGGCCGGCTATGTCGTGCCGGATTCCGTCATCGACTGGCATCTGATTGAGACGGAGCAGGATGCGATTGCCTTTGCCAACAAGCTTGAACAGCGACCGATCATCACCCAGCGCCGCACGTCAATCTCCACCGCGATTGCCCAGGGCGCTGCAATGATCGTCTCCAGTCCCTATTCAGGCATTCGCCAGGTGATCGATGTCTCGGGCGACGGTACAAACAATTCCGGCAATCCGGTCGCACCAACGCGTGACAAGGCGGTGGAGGCCGGCATCATCATCAATGGGCTGACGCTGATGTTGCGCCCCTCTGGCGCACCGGGTGGGCTCGACAAGTATTATGCCGATTGCGTAATCGGCGGCCCAGGATCATTTGTCCTGCCGGTCTACAAGATCGAGGACTTCGCTGTGGCAGTGCGCCGAAAGCTGGTCCTTGAGGTCAGCGGGCTTTCCCCTCGGCCCACGGTTGGCAAAATTACGGATCAACCGGCAACCGACTGCATGATCGGCGAGCGGCAATGGCAGGACATGTTCGATCGCTGAGGCCAAGAGAACAGCGCCCCAATTCCCAACCATTTAGTGCTTCAGGATCTCGCGCAGCACATCGAAGACCCGCGGATCCAGCATCTGGGACACATTGAAGCGCATGAAATTCGCGGCCGTCTGGGAAAGGCTGAACGCATTCCCGGGCGCGAGCACAATTTTCCTTTCCAGTGCTGCGCGCGCGATATCGGTGGCGCTGGTGTCTCCCGGCAATCGGCACCAAAGGAACATGCCTGCCGACGGTTCCAGCCAGGGCCTTATTCCAAGGTTCTTTAGCCTGGCAGACGTCTCGAACATCGCCTTCGAAAGCCGGCTGCGCAGCGCCTCGATATGTTTGCGGTGGCCGCCATCGCTGAGCACCTTGTAGACAAGCTCAGCCGAAAGCCGCCCGCCGCCGAACGAGGTCGCGATCTTGAGGTCGATCAGCCCATCGACCCAGTCCCGCTTGGCGGCGATAAAGCCGCAGCGGGCGGCGGCCGACAGGGTTTTTGAAAAGCTTCCGATATGGATGACCCTGTCCAGGCCGTCAAAGGC
The DNA here is from genome assembly GCF_020166565.1 of Rhizobium sp. 3T7. Classification (NCBI taxonomy): domain Bacteria; kingdom Pseudomonadati; phylum Pseudomonadota; class Alphaproteobacteria; order Hyphomicrobiales; family Rhizobiaceae; genus Rhizobium; species Rhizobium sp. 3T7. Next base: position 201,934 of record NZ_JAIQXS010000004.1, on the reverse strand, counting down.
TGCAAGACGCGGCGCCAGCGTGTGCTCGAAATCGGCAAAGATATCGTCTTCGACGATCGTAACGTCGAACTGGTCGGCGATCTTCAAGACCCGGTGGGCGACGACAGGAGAAAGCGTGGCACCGGTCGGATTGTGGATGGCCGAGTTGGTGATGTAGAGGCGCGGCCGGTGCTCTGCAACGACCCGGGTGAACAGGTCTATGTCAGGGCCTGACGGTGTATAGGGAACACTGACGATCCTGGCACGATGCGCCCGCAGCAGTGCCTGGAAATTGAAATAGCAGGGATCGTCGACCAGCACGACAGAGTCCGGTTCGAGGAGGAAGCGGCAGAGGAGATCGATCGCCTGCGTGCCGGATTCCGTCAGCATGATCTGATCCGGCGAGGCCTCCACGCCTCGCTCCGCCATGCGCCGCGCGATATGCTGGCGCAGCGGCGGCAATCCAAGCGGCGAGCCGTAGTCGGCAAGCGCGGAATTGTCGGCGCGCGAAAGTGTTCGCAACGCCCGTCGAATGCCGTCTTCCGCAAGCCAGGATGGCGGCAGCCAGCCGCAGCCTGGCTTTAAATCACTTTCCTCAGCCTCGAGCGACTGACGGGATACCCAGAAGGGATCGACTGCGCGATCCAGTTTCGGGCCAACGTCGGCAAGCGAAAATGGAGCGACCTGGTTTGCGACGTAAAAACCGGAGCCCGGTCGAGACAGGATCACACCTTCGGCGACCAGGCGCTCATAGGCATCGACGACCGTCGACGTGGACACGCCTGCTGCTGCGGCCATTGCCCGAACCGATGGCAGTTTCGCGCCTGGCGTCAAATTGCGGCTGGCAATCCGCTGCCGGATTGCCGCCATGACCATCGCCACTCTGGTGATGTTGTGTTCGGTGTTTGTGTCCATCCGTACTGCTACCTCAAGCATAACAGTTTTCTCAAACTGTACCAGACCGTTGCTGGTATGACCATGACTTCTGTCCGATAAGGACGGCAGCAGAGAAAGGCAGTGAAAATGGACCGCACAGCATCTGGATGGCTTAATGGCATGATCGGCGTCGTGATCTTCAGCGGCTCGCTGCCCGCCACGCGTTTGGCGGTGATGCAGTTTGATCCGGTGTTTTTGACCGTCGCGCGGGCGGGGATCGCTGGCGCGCTGGCGCTTCTTCTTCTGCTGTTTTTCAAAGAAAAGCGACCGGCAAGACGCGATATCTTGTCGCTGATGGTGGTCGCCGCGGGCGTGGTGGTGGGCTTCCCGCTCTTGACCGCGCTTGCGCTGCAGCACGTTACGTCGGCGCACTCGGTGGTCTTCGTCGGGCTGTTGCCCCTTGCGACGGCTGTCTTTGGCGTCATCCGTGGCGGAGAACGCCCGAAGCCGGTCTTCTGGCTCTTTGCCGTGACGGGAAGTGCATTGGTCTGCGGTTTTGCCTTGTCGCAGGGGCTGACGGCCGCGCCTGTCGGAGACGCGCTGATGATGGCGGCGATCATCGTCTGTGGGCTCGGCTATGCCGAAGGCGCCAAACTTTCGCGAACGCTGGGGGGATGGCAGGTCATATCCTGGGCGCTCGTCTTGTCGCTCCCGCTGATGATCCTTTCGTCGATCTGGTTCATGCCGGCAAGCTTCTCGAACATCGATGCGCCAGCGCTCGCAGGCCTGGCCTACGTCTCGCTCTTTAGCATGTTGATCGGTTTTGTCTTCTGGTATCGCGGCCTTGCCCAGGGCGGGATTGCCAGCGTCGGACAGCTACAGTTGCTGCAGCCCTTCCTCGGTCTGACCCTGGCAGCCACGCTGCTGCATGAAACGGTGACCTGGACGATGCTTGCTGCAACCGCCGCTGTCATTGCCTGCGTGGCTGCGGCGCGCAAATTTGCCGGATAGGAGCCTGTTTCAGGTCGATTCTGCCACCGTCTGCACGGCTCGTGCGTTCTTTCATCAGGGCTGATCGGCCCGCCAGAGTGTCACGGTGCCGATATCGGCCCGCAACGACGACTTCAGATGCCGTGAGGGGTTAGATTTCGAAACGACCATAAATGGCGACGCCGGGCGCTGATACTATTGTCATCAGCAGCGTCAAGAGCGAGGGGTCGAGGCCCCTCGCTCTTGACAGCTTATGCACGTGCCGGAGTTCTTGCTGGAACGATGGCATTGGCCGCCACCGCGACGAGAATGTTTGCGGCAAGGGCAAGCAGTCCGGTGTAGATGGTGAACGGTTCGCCACCGAGGCTGATCATGTGCAGCGGTTTCCAGCCTGCATCCCAGACGAGGTAGGTGCCGCCGATGAAGCCGACGAACCAGCCGGCGAGCAGTGCCGGCGCGCGGAACCAGTTGGTGTAGAGACCGAAAACCAGCGCCGGAAACGTCTGGAGGATCCAGATACCGCCAAGAAGCTGAAGGTCGAGTGCAAACTGCGTCGGCAGGAAGACGATGACGAGAAGCGCGCCGACCTTGACGACGAGCGACGTCACCTTCGCGACCTTGGCCTCACCAGCATCCGTCACCGCCGGGTTGACGTAGGCCTTCCAGAAATTGCGGGTGAAGAGGTTGGACGCGCCAATGCTCATCACTGCCGCCGGCACCAGCGCGCCGATGGCAATCGCCGCAAAGGCAAAGCCCGCAAACCAGCTCGGGAACAGCGTCTGGAAGAGCGCCGGAACGACATCGTTGGCGCTTTCGAGCTTCAAGCCCGCGGCGTGACCCATGTAGCCGAGCAGGGCCAGAAGGCCGAGCAGCAATGTATAGGCCGGCAATAGCACAGCGTTCTTGCGGATCGTGTTGCCGCTGTTGGAGGCAAAGATGCCGGTCAACGTATGCGGGTACATGAAGGCCGCAAGCGCCGAACCGAGCGCCAACGTCGCGTAGGCGACATACTGGTTGGGTTGCAGGAGCAGGCTGCCGGAGCCCTTTGCCTGGAACGCCGCATCGGCGGCCGCAAAGACATTGGCATAGCCGCCGAGCTTCGAGGGGATAAGCGCCACGGCGGCGATCACCACGATGTAGATCATGATGTCCTTGACGAAGGCGATCAGCGCCGGCGCCCGCAGGCCCGCCGAATAGGTATAGAGTGCCAGTACGATGAAGGCGATCGCCAGCGGTACTTCACCGTGGAGACCGAGCGCCTTGAGCGCAGCGGTCATGCCAACGAGCTGCAACGCAATGTAGGGCATTGTCGCAATCACGCCGGTTGCGGCAACCGCAAGCTCCAGGCCGCGCGAACCATATTGGCCGTGAACCACATCACCTGCGGTGACGTAGCCGAAATCCCTCGCCCGTTTCCACAGCACAGGCATGACCATGAAGACAAAGGGATAGACGACGATGGTGTAGGGCAGCGCAAAGAAGCCGTAAGCGCCGACGGTGTAGACCAGCGCCGGGACGGCAATGACTGTGTAGGCGGTATAGAAGTCGCCGCCGACCAGAAACCAGGTGATCCAGGTGCCGAAGCTGCGGCCGCCGAGACCCCACTCCTCGATATGGGCAAGCGTTTTGGGTTTACGCCAGCGGGATGCAACGAAACCCATGACCGTGACGAGCACGAAGAAGAAGATGAAGACGGCAAGTGCGGTGGTGTTGATTTCAGTCGTCATCGCGCATGCTCCGGTAAGCGATCCAGGTCAGGAAAGCGGTAACCGGCACCCAGGCAAGCTGATACCAGTAGAAAAAGGGGAAACCGAAGAGAGCCGGTTCGCGGATATTGTAGAAAGGTGGCCAGAGCAGCCCGATATACGGAATGACGAGCAGCCAGCAGGCTGCCCTGTTCTTTGGTTTTTCCATGACGGATACCTCTCGGGCGCCGTGCGATCGGCGCCAAGTTGCAGGTGTCGGTGGTTAATGTGGTTTGTCAGTCGCTGGACAGAGTGAGCCCGAACCGCCTTCTCGCGACGGGTTTTCCGCGAAGGCGGAAGAGAGCGTTGTGCATTTGAAAGTCCTCCCAACGGCTGCGCTTGGCGAGCCGTGCCCAAGTCCTATGGCGAAGCTTTGCATGCGACAAGAGGAGGGAAGGGGTGAAATGCCCGGGACTACCCATAAGTGGGTAGACTGAGTTCAGGTCGTTTTGGTCTGGATCCCGTGATCGAGCGCATAACGGATCAAGCCGGCCGTTGTCGCGATACCGAGCTTCTTCTTGAGATTCTTGCGATGCGTTTCGGCGGTGGCCTGCGTTATCCCGAGTGCCTCGGCGATCTCCTTGTTGGCCTTTCCGGCAAGGAGCAGGCTGAGGATATCACGCTCGCGCGGCGTGAGGGGATCGGCGCCATTACTGGCCTCCCCTTCCATCAGTACGTCAAAGACGCCGGACGAGAAATATTTTCCGCCATCCGCAACGGTCTCGACGGCCGAAATGATCTCGTCGGTCGATACGTCCTTGAGAATATAGCCTGCGGCGCCGCGTATCACCGAGGAGGATATGTATTCGCGGCTGTCATGCATGGAGAGCATCACGATCCGCGTTTCCGGGATCTGTTTCTTGAAAAGCTCGATCGCGTCGATGCCGCTGAGCTTCGGCATGTTGATGTCCATCAGCAAAACATGCGGCCGGACCTGGCAGGCGAGTTCGAGGCCGGTCTCGGCGAGGCCGGCTGTTCCTACGACTTCGATGTGGTCGAATGTCTCAAGGACGGCCTTCAGCCCATCCAGCACGAGCGGATGGTTGTCGATCAACAGGACCTTGATTTTGTCGCCTTTGGTCATGCGGCTTCGGCCTGCTGGTTGGCGGGACGATTGGCCGATTTTGGCAGCATCGCGGTCAACACTGTGCCGCTTGCATCACTATTGATCAGCAACAGGCCGCGGAAATGCGCCATCCTTTCCTGCATATTGCGCAGGCCGAGACCGGATCGGTTGGGGGCCCCGTCTCCGCCGCTGCCGAAGCCCGAACCGTTGTCGGAAATCATCATGCGGGCGCGGCCTTTCTCGCTCCAGAGCTTGACGGAAAGCCGTGTTGCGGCGGAATGCCGTTCGACATTGTTGAAGGCCTCTTGTGCGACGCGATAAAGTGCGGTGCTGGCTTCCGGCTTTAGCATGTCGATGAAGCCCGAAGCTTCGATATCGGTTTGAATACCGGTCCGCTCGACGAAATTGCAGCACAGTGCCTCGATCGCGGCCGTCAGGCCGAGATCATCGAGCACGCGTGGCCGGAGATCGTGCGACAGCCGCCTGATTTCCTTGATCGCGCCATTCAAGGCCTCGATGCCACGATTGATAATCTGTGCGGCGCCATCGACATCTGTCCTGACCTTACGTCCCGCGAGATCCATCGTATAGCGCACGCCGACGAGATTTTGCGAAATGCCGTCATGCAACTCGCGGGCAAGTCGGGCGCGCTCTTCCTCCTGTGTGTTAATCACCCGCTGCGTTAGTTCCTTGAGTTTGCCGTCCGCCATGCGTCGCTCGTGGAAGGTCACCAGCATGCAGGTGGTGAAGACGACCAGCACAGCGGGGACGGCGATCAGCGCCACAATCACGAAGGTCCGCTTGATGTTGGCGCGCATGCTTGCATTCGCGGCAGCCGTTTGGGCATAGACGTCATCGAGATAAACGCCGGTTCCCACGACCCAGTGCCACTTGTCGAGGCTGACGACGAAGGACAGCTTGTCTGCCATCTGGCCGCTCGACGGTTTCTGCCATTTGTATTGGTGCAGGCCGCCGCCCGATTTGGCCGTGGCGATCAGTTCCGCGATCACCTTGTCGCCATCCGGATCGGTCAGGTTGAGCCAGTTTTGCCCATGCCGGAAGCCTTGGCGCGGATGAACGATGTTGTTTCCGTCATAGTCGTAGACGAAGAAATATCCGTCCTTGCCGTAGTCGAGCGAGTTCAGGATCGCCGCCACCTTGTCTTTGGCGCCCTGGTCGTCCGCACCGGCACCACCATAGGTCGCCTGGATTGCAGATAGCGCGAGGTTGGTGAGATTGAGAATCTCCGTCTCCTTGGCCTTCAGCATATTCTGCTCGAATGTCGCAATATTGTCCCGGGTAAGGTGCGCCGATTGCCAGGTGATGAATGCCGTGATTGCCAGGATGGCAATCACGAGCGGAATGATCGCCAGCGCAATGATTTGGTGTCTCAAGGTCAATGGGTGCCCTCCCAAGCCAGCAGATCAGCTGAGGTATCGTTCAGTAAGGCGTCAGGCATGGTACGCGGTCAAGTCTGGTTCAGCCCGCGACAAGATAGCTATTCTCTTGGGTCGTTTCCATTGCGTGCCTTAAATGGGGCCGGTTACACTCCTTCGACTTACCGCCGAGTGGATAACCCGCACCGCACTTGTGAACGAGAGCTTGCCGCTCGGTCGCTGAAAAGACCTCGCTTTATGCCGGCGCCGACGGGCGTCGCAGGCGGTCGATCAGCTGGGGTGGCAGCTTCTTTGGGTGCCCCCTGTCTGTCGTTTGAACGGATTTTTCGGCCATACGAATTGGCGCGTATGATCCACCCGGTTGCCAAAAAACCACAATTGCTTCACCTAAAAGCACATCGACACTCGGCATTAAGAATTGGATCAACGCTGAATGCGCATATCATACGTCTTCCTTGGTGCATTTGTTGCACTCGTACAGTCCGCAAATGCCGAAGTCGCATCACCGCCTGTTTTGGCGCCGCTAAAGCAACAGGCACAAGCCGCTCAATTGAGTGCACAATTTCTCACGCGTTTCGGCTACAAGCCTGTTCCACTCGACGACGCTTTGTCGGCGAGGATCATGGATCGGTTCATTAAATCACTCGATCCCGACCGCGTGCTCTTCCTGCAGGCGGACATTGACAGGTTCATGGCGGAGCGCAGCGAGATCGACGATGGCATTGATAGGGAGGACTTGAAGATCCCGTTTGCGATCTTCAACGTGTATGAACAGCGCGTTGTCGACCGCATGAACTACGCGCGCAACTTGCTTAAGGAGGACTTCGATTTCGCGGCGCAGGAAACTTATTCCGTGCTGCGCGACAAGGCTCCTTGGCCGCAGTCGGAAGCGGCGAGCAATGAACTGTGGCGCAAGCGCGTCAAAAGCGATTGGTTGCGGTTGAAACTGGGTGGCAAAACCGACACGGCTATTCGCGAAACGCTCGACAAACGCTACGCGAACGCCCTCGAGCGCGTTTACAAGTACAAAAGCGACGACGTTTTCCAGTCGTTCATGGATGCCTATTCAAACTCGATCGACCCGCACACGGACTATTTTGGCGCGAACGCTTCGGCCGATTTCAATATCGCGATGAAACTTTCGCTCTTTGGTATCGGTGCGGTTCTGCAGGAACGCGACGACTACACGACGATCCGTGAGCTCGTGCCTGGCGGGCCGGCGCAGTTGTCCGGGAAGCTCTCGGTCGGAGACCGCATTACCGGCGTTGGGCAGGGCAAGGATGGGGCGATCAAAGAAGTGGTGGGCACGCGCCTTGATGAAGTCGTGCAATTGATACGAGGGAAAAAAGGCTCTGTCGTGCGCTTGGACATCCTGCCGGCCGATGCCGGAGCCGATGGCACCCATCGTGTTGTCAGCCTGGTGCGCGATAAAATCAGCCTCGAAAAACAGGCGGCCAGCAAGGCCGTGCTGCCGGTGAAAGTGGGCGATGCGACACGTAAAATCGGGGTGATTACTCTGCCAGCGTTCTATGAGGATTTCGAAGCCCGGCACAAAGGAGACAAGGACTACAGAAGCGCAAGCCGCGATGTCGCCAAGCTTCTCGGCGAGCTGAAACAAGAAAAGGTCGACAGTGTTCTCATTGACCTGCGCAACAATGGCGGCGGTTCATTGGACGAGGCGATCGATTTGACCGGCCTGTTCATCGGCCATGGCCCGGTCGTCCAGCAACGCGGCAGCGACGGTAAGGTCACGGTAAGAAGCGCTGATCTTCCAGCCCCTGTCTGGACTGGTCCCGTTGGTGTCCTGATCAATCGCGGGTCGGCCTCAGCTTCAGAGATTTTTGCTGCGGCAATCCAGGATTACGGTCGAGGCGTGATTGTCGGCGAACCCAGTTTCGGCAAGGGGACAGTTCAAACTGTCGTTAATCTTGACCAGATGGTTCATAACAACAAGCCCGAATTCGGTGAACTGAAAGTGACGATTGCCCAGTTTTTCCGGATCAATGGCGGTACGACGCAGCTGCGCGGTGTGACGCCTGATATTAGCTTGCCCGGACTTTCGGATCCGACACGTTTTGGCGAGACCAGCTATGACAATGCCTTGCCGTGGGCGCAGATCAAGCCTGCGACCTATGCGCCCGACGACACTGTAACGACCTTGCTGCCGACACTGCAAAGTCGCCATGATGCCCGGGTTGAGAGCGATCCGGACTTCCAACGCCTGTTACAAGACATTGCTGATCTGAAGGCGCAGCGTGAGAAAGGGATTGTCTCTCTCAATGAAGCCGAACGTCGTAGCGAATTGACTGCTCGAGAAAATCGTCTCAAGTCTCGAGCGCAAGCAAGCGATGGCGAAGATACCGGTGATGATGGTCTGCAGGCAAACGAGCGCAGCCTAAGTGCTGATATAGCCATTGAAAATGCCCGCAAGAAGGCAAAAGACGTTTTGCTGGATGAGGCCGGCGCCATTCTTGCCGATGAGGCGGATTTGCACGAAGGAGTGCTAAAGGCAGCCACAAAACAATCGGGAAGCACGGATGGAAAATAGTCATTCCGACCGGCAGGGCGGCGGCGAAGAGGGCAGGGCGGTGAATGCCTGCGAGGCTTCTCGAGGAAAAGCAAGCTGGCGATCAAGGCCGCACCGGCAATCGATTACCATATTCCGCGACCGAACCGTCGAAAGGCACTTCGGGCCTCAAGCGCCGCCAGCAGGGCTAACAGGAGCTTTTTGAGACGATGCTTCACGCTGTTTTTCATTTCCCCATCCTTTGATTTGCGATGTAGGCGCGCCAGCCTCCGAATTCGGTTATCTCGCGCGCAGCTTCGAGGGCATGAGCTTCGCAGAGAAAACCGGAAGTTTGGGAACCGTCATCGAGAGTTACCTTGCCGATGCCGAGCGGGGCCGGGATGTTCTGCACAAAACGCCCGAAAGCCTCCGGCGTGACTTTCCAAACCTCAACTTCGAGCCCTTTGCCGGCAAAGCCCGGTTCGCGGATTAGGCCCGGCTTCGGCGGTGCGGTATCGGGCAGAACGAACAGGCGGTAGTCCGGCGCAGTACGACAGGATTTGACGCGCTTGCCGCCTGGCCGGGTCAGTTCGTGGTTGAGGGGCATACCGGTGAGATGCGCCCCGACGACGACGATCGGCACCAAGCCGTCATCGGCCTGCGGCACGCGGCTTGCCTCGGGGATTAGCGCCAGGCGATCCTTGCCCATCCCCGCGTTCAAGATGCGATGCATAGCGTCGGCGAAGGGTGCGAGGGCGTCGTCGGTAAAGGCGGGCCCGACCAGTGTCACGCCGGCCGGCAGATGGCCGTCGGCGTCGAAGCCGGCCGGAACGGCGATCGCCGCACAGTCGAGCAGATTGACGAAGTTGGTGTACCGACCGAAATGACCGTTCTTGACGATCGGATCCGCCATCATTTCTTCAACCGTATAGGTGGTCGGCGAGGTCGGCAACATCAGGATATCAGCCTTCTCCCACTCCTTTCCGGTCTTTTGGCGCAGTGCTTCGAGCTTGTATCTGCCACCGAAAGCAGCGACCGCGTCATAGGCTTTCGCGCCCTCGATGATTGTGCGAACCGTCGGGTCGAAGTCACCAGCGTTGGTGACAAGAAAATCCTTCACCGCAGCCAGCCGTTCGGCGACCCAAGGACCGTTGTAGAGCAGTTCGGCGGCCTCCCGGAACGGCGCGTAGTCGAAGGGAACGATGGTGGCGCCGAGGGCGCGCGCCCTTTCGATTGCCGCATCATAGAGAGCCTCGACGTGCCTGTTGCCGAAGAATTCCCGTTCGGCTCCGTCGAGCACGCCGATGCGCAAACCGGAGGTGGGCAGGTTGGTGGGAACCGCCTTGCGCGAGAACGGATCGGCGGCGTCATAACCCTCCATCACCTTGCGGATCGCGACGCCGTCGCCGACGGTTGCGGCAAAGACGGTGACGACATCGACGCTGCGGCAGGCAGGCACCACGCCGACATTCGGCACCAGTCCCGGTGTCGGCTTGATTCCGATGAGATTGTTGAAGGCTGCCGGCACGCGGCCGGAGCCAGCCGTGTCAGTGCCGAGTGCGAAGCTCGCCAGGCCCGAAGCGACGGCAACCGCCGAGCCGGAGCTCGAGCCCCCCGACACATAATCCTTGTCGAAGACCGAGCGCGGTGCGCCATGCGGCGAGCGTGTACCGTTCAGGCCGGTCGCGAACTGGTCAAGATTGGTCTTGCCGATCACGATCGCGCCTGCCGCCCGCAGCCTTGCAACGACTGTTGCGTCGTTTTCAGGCTGATAGGCGAAGGCAGGGCAGGCGGCCGTGGTCGGCAGACCCGCCACGTCGATATTGTCCTTCACAGCGAAGGGAATGCCCCAGAGCGGCAGGCTGTTCGGCTCAGGCACACGTTCCATCAGAGCGCGTGCCTCGGCCCGCAATGTGTCATCAGGCGTCGGCGTGATGAAGATTGCCGGATCCTTCGAGGCTGCCCGACGGGCAATGACGGTATCGATAACGTCGAGCGGGCTTTGACCTGCCTCATAGGCTGCGCGAAGGCTTGTCAGATCAAGAATGGTCGGCAGCATGGGTCAGCACTCCTCCAAAACAACAATGACATCGCCCGCTTTGACGTTTCGTCCGGGCCCGGCGCGCAGGTCGCGGACGCGGCCCGGCGCATGTGCGGTAACGTTAATTTCCATCTTCATGGATTCGAGGATGGCAAGCGTGTCGCCGGCCGCGACCGGTGCGCCCGGCTCGACCAGCAGTTTCCAGATATTGCCAGGCACCGCGCTGGCAACGCCAAAGCAGCCTTCGGGAATATCCCCATCCAGGCTTTCGCCGGTTCCTTCGTCCATGACGAAGCTGTCGAGGCCCGCCTCCTTCCAGCTCTGGCGCTCCGCATCGAAAGCCGCCTGCTGGCTTGCCTTGAAGGTCCCGATCGAGACGGCATTCGCCTGCAATTGCCTCTCATAGGCGGCATAGGAGAACTCCGCCTCCTCGATCCTGACGGGATAACCGCCATGCGGGAAGGCGCTGCGGGCTTCCGCCAATTCCTGGTGGCTGACCGGGAAGAAGCGGATCTGATCGAAGAAATCGAGCAACCACGGCTTGTCCTTCGCGAAAACCGGCGTCTGCCGCCAGGTGTTCCACACCTGGATAGTGCGGCCGAAGAGCTGGTAGCCGCCGGGGCCTTCCATGCCATAGATGCACATATAGGCCCCGCCGATACCGACGGCATTTTCCGGCGTCCAGGTGCGGGCTGGATTGTACTTCGTCGTTACCAGCCTGTGGCGTGGATCGACCGGTGTGGCGACCGGCGCGCCGAGATAGACGTCGCCGAGGCCGAGCACGAGATAGCTGGCATCGAAGACGACGTCGCGCACCGCCTGTTCGTCCGCCAGTCCGTTGATGCGGCGGATAAACTCGATGTTGGAGGGGCACCAGGGCGCATTCGGCCGGACGAGCTCCTGATACTTGCGCATGGCAAGTTCGGCATCCGGATCATTCCAGGAGAGTGGCAGATGCACGATGCGGCTCGGCACTTTGACGTCCTGCGCTGCCGGCAGGCTCGCCTCGATCTCGGCCAGCAGGCCGAGGAGGCGTTTGCGGGTCAGCGCCGTACCGTCATAGTGGATCTGTAGCGAACGGATGCCGGGCGTGAGATCAATGATCCCCGGCACACGCGCCTGCGATACGGCCTGCATTAAGAGATGCACCCTGAGCCGCAGGGCGATATCGAGCGTCATCGGCCCGTATTCGACCAGCAGATTGTCATCGCCCTGGCGGCGGTAAACGACCGAGACAGGCCCGTCGTCGCGGTGGCCGACGATCGGCGAGCCTGCTTCTTCCTTCGCGCGATGCACCGCTGGACCGGCAATCGGATCTTCAGGTCGCGCGACGGGATGGAAGCGGATGCGATCGCCCGGCTTAAACTGACCCATCTTCCATTGTTCGTCACGGGCGATCACCGCTGGGCAGACGAAGCCGCCAAGGCTCGGCCCGTCAGGCCCGAGGATAATCGGCATGTCACCGGTGAAATCGATCGCGCCGATCGCATAGGCATTGTCGTGCAGGTTGGAGGGGTGAAGACCGGCCTCGCCGCCATCGCTGCGCGCCCATTTCGGCGCGGGACCGATCAGGCGCACGCCGGTGCGGGCGCTGTTGAAATGCACCTCATAGCTCGTCGAGAACAAGGTCTCGATATCGCCGTGCTGAAAGAAATCAGGAGCGCCGTGCGGACCGTAGAGAACGCCGACATCCCATTCGCGCGTCAATTCCGCCGGCTCGGTTGCCGACTTCGGCGGTTCGACGGAGGCCTGACGGGCAAGATGCAGCACATGGCCGGTTTTCAGCGTGCCGGTCGCGTTGCCGCCGAACTGGCCAAGGCCGAAGGTGGCGCGCGAGCCGAGCACGACGGGGGCGGCAAAACCACCAGCCACGGCGAGGTAGGCCCGCTGCCCCGGCCCATCGATGCTACCGATCGAGAGGATCTGACCGGCGCGGATGGTCACGGCTTCGTCATGGGACACCTTTACGCCGTCGACGCTCATCGCCATCTTGGCGCCGGCAAGCGCGACCAGCGTATCTGCATGGAATTTCAGTACGGGACCTGAGACCGTCAGTTCCAGCGCCGTGACCGTGTCACCGTTGCCGACGAGGCGATTGGCATGGCGGAACGAGCGCTCGTCCATCGGGCCGCTCGGCGGCACGCCGACATGCCAGAGGCCAAGCCGGCCCGGCAATTCCTGAATGCTCGACTGTGCGCCCGGCGCGATCACCTCGACGACGTCAGGTACGAAGGAAAAGTCGCGCAGCGCCGTCGTCGCCACCCTGCCGCTCGCGAGAAGCTCGGAGCCGGCAATGGCGCGAAGATAGTCCAGATTGGTCTCGATGCCCGATATCGCCGTGCTGGCAAGTGCCGTCTTCAGCTTTTCGATTGCCGCCGGACGATCCTCGGCGGAGACGATCACCTTGGCGAGCATCGGATCGTAGAAGGGCGTCACTTCCGTCCCAGTCTCGATCCAGCCGTCGATGCGCGCATCTTCAGGAAAGGCGACCTGCGTTAGCAGGCCGGCACTCGGGCGGAAATCGGCATGCGGCATCTCGGCATAGACGCGCACTTCGATCGCTGCCCCTTTCGGCTGCAGAGCCTCGGCGCCCGAGAGCACGTCCTCGCCTGCAGCCTGGCGGATCATCCATTCGACAAGGTCGATGCCGAAGACGGTCTCCGTTACGGGATGCTCGACCTGCAGGCGGGTATTGACTTCAAGGAAATAGAAGTCCTCACGCAGTGGATCATAGATGAATTCAACCGTGCCTGCGGACTCGTAGGAAACCGCAGCGCCGAGGTCGATGGCTGCCTTGTGCAGACGGGCGCGGGTTACGGCCGAAAGGCCGGGGGCAGGGGTCTCCTCGACTACCTTCTGGTTTCGTCGCTGCAGCGAGCAGTCGCGCTCGCCGAGTGCGATCACCTTGCCTTTGCCATTGCCGAAGATCTGTACTTCGACATGCCGTGCCTCTGCCACGAAACGCTCGATATAGACGCGCGCATCGCCAAAGCTTGCCCGCGCGGTGCGCTGCACGCTTTCGAAGGAGGCCTTCAGGCTCTCAGGATCGGCGCAGAGCCGCATGCCGATGCCGCCGCCGCCGGCTGTGCTTTTCAGCATGACGGGATATCGGATCATCTTTGCCGCCGAGAGCGCTTCATCGGCGCTTGTAAGCAGGCCGGTGCCAGGCAGGAGCGGCACGCCGCTCGCCTTGGCGAGCTCGCGGGCCGTATGCTTGAGGCCGAAGGCAAAGAGGTGCTCGGGTCGGGGACCGATGAAGGCGATGCCTTCGGCGGCAAGGCGCTCGGCAAAGCCGATATTTTCCGACAGGAAGCCATAGCCGGGATGCACCGCCTCCGCCCCCGTCGCCTTGCAGGCAGCGATGACGGCATCGACATTGAGATAGCTTTCGCTGGCCGGTGCCGGCCCGAGGCGGACGGCTTCATCGGCCATCATCGCGGGCTTGGCGAAACGGTCGGCATCGGAATAGACGGCGACCGAGGCAATGCCCATCCGCCTCAGGGTCTTGATGACCCGGATGGCGATTTCGCCCCGGTTGGCGATCAGGACTTTTTTGAACATGATCAGTCCTCGCCATTCCAGATCAGCACTCGGATCGGCGTCGGGTCGAAGCCGTTACAGGGGTTGTTGATCTGCGGGCAGTTGGAGATGACGCAGAGCACGTCCATCTCGGCGACGAGTTCGACATAGTCGCCCGGCGCGGAAATACCGTCGACGATCGTCATCTCACCATTCGGCCTGATCGGCACGTTCATGAAGAAATTGATGTTCGGCACGATATCGCGCTTGCCCATGCCATGCTTGCTGACTTCGAGGACGAAGTTGTCGCGGCAGGCATGCAGATATTTCGTGCCATGGCCGAAGCGCACTGTGTTGCTCTCGCAGGAGCAGGCGCCGGCCGAAGTGTCGTGACGCCCGCAGCTGTCTGCCGTCATGGTCAGCATGACATTGCCTTCATTCGACATGATCTTGGTGCCGATGCCGATATAAGCGGCGCCCTGCATGCGCATCGTATCCTGGTTGGAATAGCGCTCGGAAAAATCATCGGCACGGTAAAAGAGCGTGTCGATCGCCTGCTGGCCGTAGCTATCCTCGATACGGATGGTCTGCCCCTTACGCACGATGCCGGACCATGGGGCTTCCGCCGCAATGAAGTGATCCTGCGCGGCACTTTCCACGCTGCGGGCAGCCGAGGTCTGGATGAAATCTGACATCGTCTTCTCCTCAGGCCTGCATCAGGACGTTGTTTTCGAAACCGCGAACGGCTTCGGCAGTTGCCGTGCGGCAAAGATCATCCGCAGCCGGGATCGCGGCCTTGTAGCGGGTGATGACGACCGGCTTGGGCTGGTAGGTCGGGTCGGGATCAAGCGGATGCGGGCAATTGGAAAAGCCGACCAGCATGTCCATTTCCGCGCGCAGCTCGACATAATCGCCGCTGTTGGAGCGCTTGCCTTGCCAGCCGAAGCCGCCCGCTTCGGCGAGGCGCACGGGGGCGAAGAGATTGAGGATGCCGGGTATGTCGCGGCGCTCGAGGCCAAGCTTGACAGCGGCGAGGATCAGGTTGTCGCGGGTGTTGCGTGTCTTTTCGCCCGGATATTTCGCCGTGTTCGAGGCAGCGCTCGAGCCGCCCATCAGGCAGTCGTGGGCGCCAGAACTGTCCTCGATCATCGAAAACATGACGCGGCCCATGTCGGAGAAGATCACGCGCCCCTTGCCGAGCGCCGTCGTCCACTGGACTTTGGCGGTATCGACGAGATTGATCCGCTCGCTGGTGTCGGCGGCATTCCAGGCGACGAGCGCCACTGTGGAATTGCCTTCAGCCTGATCGATGCGGATCGCCTCCCCACGCAGCAGCTTCGTCGACCAGTACCAGCCGCCCGGGACGGTCTCCTGGTGGATAACGGCGGCAGCATCGATGGCCGGCGCCGGCAGCGGGCTCGGGTCGGGCAGGGCCTTGGGGGCGAATTCCAGCCCCTTCTTCTGATGCTCCTCATAGCGCGCGCGATTTGCGGCGATTTCCATGGGCGAGCGTCTCACATGCATCATTGCATCTCTCCTGACGGTGCCAGGTCGTCCCGGCGGTGCCCCAGGGAAGCGACCGGGCCGTCCCGGTCGGGGCTGAAGACTGGCGACTGGCCGGCAAGGCGCGGCGGCCAGATGGAGATATCCTTGGTGATGGTCGCGCCGTAGCGCTCCTTCTCCTCCGGCCGGTCGCGGCGCCGCTCGAAGGCGACGACACGGCTCGCAAGCGTGAAGGCTTCGCGCATATCGTGGGTAACCATGACCACGGTCATCTGCGTCTCGTGCCAGAGTCGCTTCATCAGCGTGTGGATTTCAGCACGGATGCCGGGATCGAGTGCGCCAAAGGGCTCGTCGAGCAGCAGCACTTTCGGCTTCATGATGAGCGCCTGGGCAAGCGCAAGGCGCTGCTGCATGCCGCCGGAAAGCTGGGCTGGATATTTGCCTTCGGAGCCGGCGAGGCCGACATCGGCGATCAGCTGGCGTGCTTCCTCGATGGCGTTGCGGCGTGTGGTGCCGAAGAGCTTGGCCTTGTATCGCGCGGCGGAAAATTCCTTGCCGAGCAGCACATTGCCGAGCACGGTCAGATGCGGAAATACGGAATAGCGCTGGAAGACGACGCCACGATCCGGTCCCGGTTCCGGTGGTAGAGGCTCGCCGTCGAGCAGGATTTTCCCCTTCGTCGGCTGCTCCTGGCCAAGCAGCATGCGCAGGAAGGTGCTCTTGCCGCAGCCGGAGGGGCCGACAAGGGCGACGAAGGCGCGCGAGGCGACGGTCAGGGACACGTCCTCGAGCACGATCTGGTCGCCGTATTCCTTCCAGACTCTTTCGACCTTCAGTTCGCTCATGCCTGCTTCTCCAGTTCCGACCAAGGGAAGACGGCGATGCGCAGGCGATCGAGCAGCGCGTTCATGACAACGGCAAGCAGGGTGATCCAGACGACATACGGGAAGATGATATCCATCGAGAGATAGCGGCGGACGAGGAAGATGCGGTAACCGAGGCCGGAATCCGAGGAGATCGCTTCGGCTGCAATCAGGAAGAGCCAGGCCGGACCAAGCTGCAGTCTGAGGCAGGTGATCAGCCGCGGCAGGACCTGCGGCAGCACGACACGCAGGCCGATCTGCCACGAGGAGGCGCCGAGCGTCTCGGCTTTGACGATCTGCTCGCGAGGCAATTCCAGCGCCTTCAGCGCCAGATCGCGGATCATCGTTGGCGCGACACCGATGACGATGAGGGCGATCTTCGACGTTTCGCCGAGCCCCAGGATGATGAACAGGATCGGCAGGAGCGCGAGCGGCGGCACCATGGAAATGACGGCGATGAATGGCGCGAGCAGTGCTCTGAGATAGGGCAGCATGCCGATCAGCATGCCGATCAGGAGCGCGATCGCCGTCGAGATGCCGAGGCCTGAGAGCAGCCGGATCAGGCTCGCTCCGGTGTCCGACCATAGCAGAAATTCGCCGGTGCGCTGGTCGGCGACGAAGGCCAGACGGTTGATCGCATCGGCAAAGCCGGCAAGGCTCGGCAAAAGCTTGTCATTGGCGTTTTCCGCCAGTCGCGCGGCCGAGCCGAAGGCATAGGCAAGGGCCAGCAGTACGAAGGGCAGCAGCATCAAGGCAAGCTGCGCGCCCCGGCTCGGCCTCGTGTTGATCCAACGCATGGGAACTGCTCCGCTGCTAAAGGGGAGGAGGCGCCGGCAAACCGCGCCTCCTGTTGCGGTCAGAGCGAACCGTCGGCGGCTGCCTTCATGTAGGTCTCCGTGAAGCGCAGCTTCACATTGCCGCTGTCGCCCAGAACCTTGCCGTCGGGCATTTCAATGCCGATGACGTCGGCAGACGGAGCGCCATTGCCCAGGAGGCCCTTCTCGAAGAGGAAGTTGCGGACCAGATCCATGGTCTTCGGCAGGTTGGGCGAGGCGGTGAAGGCAACGGCGTCAGCCGGTTTGTCGAAGAGCTTGGTAGCGGCAAGCTGGGTTTCGAAACCGGCGAGGTCTGTGCCGGACGCCGAGCCCATGGCCTCGCGGGCTGCCTTGCCTTCCACGGTATCGGCCCGCAGTAGGGCGGCCGTCTCATACCAGATGCCGGCAAGCGCCTTGCCGAAATTCGGATTGTCCTTCAGCACGCCGCTATTGGCGACCATCAGGTCGATGATTTCGCCCGGCACCTGTGAGCTGTCGAAGACCTTCTTGGCGGTCGGGTCTTCCAGGATGGTCGACACCAGCGGGTTCCAGGTGACGACGGCGGTGACATCGGGCGTCTTGTAGGCGGCGACCATGTCGGCGTCGGACGTGTTGACCACCTTCACGTCGCGCTCTGTCAGCTTGATGCCTTCGAGCGCGCGGGCGAGGAGGTAGTGCGAGACGGAGAATTCAACGAGGTTGACGTTCTGGCCCTTGATATCGGCAAGGCTTGCCTTGTCCTTCAGGATGACCGCGTCATTGCCGTTCGAGAAGTCGCCGACGATGACGGCGGTCGTATCGACGCCGCCGGCGGCCGGGATCGACAGGCCGTCCATATTGGTCAGTGTCACGGCATCAAAGGCGCCCGCCGTGTACTGGTTCATCGACTCCACGTAGTCGTTGAACTGCGTGACATCGATCTTGATGCCGTACTTGTCGGCCCATTTCTTGACGATGCCGTGATCGGCGGCATAGCCCCAGGGCATCCAGCCGACATAGATGGACCACGCGACCTTGAATTCGGTCTTCTGCTCGGCCCTGGCGGTGGAGCCAAATCCCAGCGCCAACGAGGCGGAGAGGGCGGTGATGGAAAGGATCTTCGAAAAAGTCTGCATTGAAATTCCCCTTTTGCTTTTCTTCAAAAAGGGATCGGCAATGACCATCGTGCCGCCAATCCCTTGGCTTACGAGGTCTCCCGGGCTTTTGTCCCGCCGTGCACCCGACGGGATTTCTCCCCCGCCGACGGCAGCTCTCGGACCAGCACGCTCTTGAAGCGCCGGAACCCTAGCCACCAACTCAGTATTTTCGAAGCAAGAGGTGTGCCAAATTATAAACTATTGATTTTCATCATTTCTGTGTCCGGAGCGATTCATGACTGTGTACACTCAACAGCAATTGCCTAATGTTTGAGCACGAACTGGCCGGCGCTGCGCACAGAAGCGCCGCGCATCTTATCAGTCGCGCAAAGTAGCGTTCGAGAACCTCCTGATGTTGCCACAAACCCCAATCTTCTTCTGGAGTTGAGAGGCTATGGCAAGCGCGCGGGAGTCACGATTATCTGAGCATCGTTTCCAAGCAAGCGGCATCCAATCTTTTTCTTGAAAGTCCGGAAACCCGCGGCGAGTTTGAGCAAGAGCTTTAGCGCCGCCGTGGCATAGCGTCTCCGCCGTTTCCAAGGCACGACCGAACACCCAACATGGCCACGGACATCGTCTGGCACCGTTCCCCGTCGCGGGCACCTAGCGCACCTCAATCGTGCCGCAGAATTCCTTCCCATCCGGGTATTTGAAGCTGTCGCCCGCAGTCGTCGCCACCTCAGCGATCATAGACTGGTGGGGTCCATGGGACGCAAAGGCAATCGGTATGATAATGCCAAAGCCGAAAGCTTCGTGAAGACGCTCAAGGTAGAAGCAGTTTACCCGATGGCGTCCGAAACCTACGACGATGTCATCGAGCATCTTCCCTGCTTCATTGAGGAGACTTGCAACAAACGAAGGCTGCAGCCGGCGCTGGGGTATCTCAGCCCCAGGCAGTTCGAGGATCAACATATCCGGCTGACGGGCAAACCGCAGCCTGATCTCTCTGTCCACCCCAAGTGGGGCACTCCAAGAACTTGGCCACGACCACTAACCCGAAACATACGGTCTAAGAAGCGGGTCAATTCTCGGCGGAAACGCCGGGTCGGTTCTCAGTGGAAATCAGCATTCAAGATGCAACGCGCGCGCCACCCAGCGATAGCGCCAGTACCTCGAGCTCATCGTACAGAGATTCCGCAAAGCTGCGCAGCACCGTCAGCTCGAAGTCGTCAGCACCGGTGCGTGCGACCTGCACCGATATGTGGCCGAAGAGCGTCACCACGGCGCGTCCCTCAGGGAAGGCTGACGGATGAAGGTCGATCGCCGTGCCCTTGCGCAGTAATTCGGCGGCAAGCAGGCCGCAGACGCCGATGCGGACGCGGCCATGGCTCTGGTCAGAGACGAAGGCGCTACCGGCAAGAGCGTTGGAAAAATCCTGAATAAGGGCCGTGGAGAGGATATCGTTGCCGGCGATGAACCATTGCCGGTATCCGGCCGGGCGCACGGCGCTGTCCTTGATACCAGCCGCTGAAAGATGTGCCTCGAGGCCTTCGGTCGTTGTCGCTCCCATCACCTGCAGCAGATGGCCCTCGGGCCGGGCCTCGAGCCGGAGGCCCGGACCTTGCGAAATGGCTTTGCCGGCAAGGACCGAGCTTTTTTCTGGAAGATCAGGCATGGAGCTTCTCATTTTCAGGATCGATGAAGACCGGGCTGCAGAGCTGCCCTTCGGTGAATTCATTTCGAAGGCCGTTCCAGATCAAGACTTTTTCGCCGATCCGCTTCGGCCCGTTCTTGACCAGTGCCAGACCGATCGTGTGACCGAGGCTCGGCGAAAAGGCACTCGACGTCACATAGCCCTGATCGTTTTCCAGCGTTGCTGCTGCGCCGTCCGCAAGGATATGGGCGCCTGTGCGGAAGCTTGTCGCCGGATCCAGTGGCTTGACGCCGACGAGCTGTGGGCGGTCGGTGGCCTGAAGACCCTCGCGGGCAAGCATCGCCTTGCCGATGAAATCGGCCTTCGTCGCGGAGACCAAACGGGCGAAGCCGAGATCACCCGGCGTAACGGTGCCATTGATTTCGGCATGGGTGACATGGCCCTTCTCGATACGCATGACGCCGAGCGCCTCGGCACCATAGGGGCAGATCTCGTACTTCTGCCCCGCCCGCATGATGGCATCGGCGACGGACTCGCCATAGGCAGCGGGCACGCCGAGCTCATAGGCGAGTTCGCCGGAAAACGAGATGCGAAAGAGCCGGCCCTCGAGCTTGCCGCCGAACAGCGTGACCGCGCGTGCGCTCATGAATGGGAAGGCGGCATCGGATATGTCCTCATCGACGATCTCGGAGAGGATCGCCCGGGATTTCGGCCCCGCGACCGCCATCTGCGCCCATTGGTCGGTGGAGGAGGCAAAGTAGACCTCAAGCTCAGGCCAAAGCGTCTGAGCGCAGAATTCGAGGTGGGTCAGCACGCCGGCGGCAAGGGCTGTCGTCGTCGTCATGAAGAAATGCTCCTCACCGAGACGGCTGGTGGTTCCGTCATCATAGATCATGCCGTCTTCACGCAGCATGATGCCATAGCGCGCCTTGCCGACGGAAAGCTTGGCGAAGCCGTTGCAATAGATGCGGTCGAGGAAGGTCGCCGCGTCCTTGCCGAAAATCTCGATCTTGCCGAGTGTCGAGACATCGCAGATGCCGGCATTCTTGCGGATGTTCAGCACCTCGCGGTCGACACTCTCGCGCCAACTCTTTTCGCTCTCGCGCGGGAACCAGGAGGAACGATACCAGAGCCCGGTCTCGACGAAGACCGCGCCGTTCTTCTTCGCCCAGTCGTGCAAAGGTGATTTGCGCGCGGGTTGAAAGTGCTTGCCGCGCGATGAACCGGCAAGGGCGCCGAAGGAGACCGGCGTATAGAAGGGCCGGAATGTCGTGGTGCCGACTTCGGCGGGCGACACCCCACGGGCCTCGGCGAGAATGCCGATCGCGTTGATATTGGAGAGCTTGCCCTGATCGGTCGCCATGCCGTTCGTCGTATAACGCTTGGCAAGCTCGACATGCCCATAACCCTCACGCACGGCAAGGCCGAGGTCCTTGAGGTGGACATCGTTCTGGAAATCGACGAAGGCCTTGCCCTTGCCACCCTTGACGGACCAGAGCGGTGAGGCGGAAGCCTGTATGTCTTCCACCGGCAGGAAGGCAGGCTCGATCTTGGCGAGACCGATCGCCTCCAGCGCCTCTACTGCCTTGCGCGCGCCGTCACCTAGGCACGCATCCGTTGAGGCAAGACCGGCAGCCGAACCCGCGATTAGCAATCCCTCCTGCCGCTCCGGCGCGAGGAAGGCTGCATGCTTGTCGGACCAGGCCGGCCTTCCACCGCGATGGCAGGCAAGGTGAATGATCGGGCTCCAGCCGCCGGACATGGCAAGCGCATCGGCTTCGACCTGTTGTATTCCTGAGGCCGTCGCAATGCTAACCCGACGCAGCTGCTTGCCGCCATGCGCATCGATGATGCGGGCACCTGACAATAAGGGCGCTTTGCCGTTCCAAGCGTCGCTTGCCCCAGCGCGGCTGTCGACGATGGCGGCGACTTCGATACCTGCCGCTTCGAGATCGGCTGCCGTTTGGTAGCCGGACCGGTTCGTGGTGAAGACAACGGTCCGCTTGCCCGGTGCGACCGCATGGCGGTTCAGATAGCTGCGCATGGCGCCCGCCATCATGACGCCTGGAATGTCGTTGCCACCGAAGACGAGCGGCCGCTCTTCGGCGCCGGTGGCAAGAATAGCCTGCCTGGCGATGATGCGCCAAAGGCGCTCGACCGGCCGGTGCGCATCGGGCGTTGCGACATGTTTCTGCACACGCTCGACGGCGCCGAAGACGTTGTCGTCATACCAGCCGATGACGGTCGTACGCGGCAGGCACTGGATGTTCGGCAGGCTTTCGAGTTCGTTCAGAATGTCGCCAAGTGGTGATTCGCGATCAGTAAGGAAGCTGCCGCCAAGGGCAAATCCTTCGTCCGCAAGCAACACGCGCGCTCCGGCGCGTCCTGCCGTCAGCGCGGCGGCGAGCCCCGCAGGCCCCGCGCCGATGACGAGCAGGTCGCAATGCGCCCAGCATTTCTCGTAGGAATCGGGGTCCGTCTCATAGGATGCCTTACCGAGGCCGGCGGCCTTGCGGATGACCGGTTCGTAAACCTTCTCCCAGAAGGCGGCCGGCCACATGAACGTCTTGTAGTAGAAACCGGCGCTGAGGAAGGGCGAGAGCAGTCCGTTGACGGCGCCGACATCGAAGCCGAGCGAGGGCCAGCGGTTCTGGCTGCGCGCAACCAGCCCCTCGTGCAGTTCGATCATCGTGGCGCGGCTGTTGGCCTCCGTCCTGCCTCCGGCTCCGGTGGTCACCAGCGCGTTGGGTTCGGCCGCACCCGCCGTCAGAATGCCGCGCGGCCGGTGATATTTGAAGCTGCGCCCGACGAGCTGGATCCCGTTGGCAAGCAGGGCGGAGGCGAGCGTATCGCCGGGGTGGCCCGTGAGATCGGCGCCGTCGAAGCTGAAACGGATGCTCTTGAAGCGGTCGATCCGGCCGCCGAAAGAAAGGCGGAAACTGGTCATGCCTGATCTCCGAGCTTGGCAAGGGCTGCGTCGCTGACGCCGTAGACCAGGTGGGTAACCGTATCGCGCTCGACGACCAGCCAGCGGCGGCAACCGGAGGAATGGTGCCAATATTCCTTGTGCCGCCCCTTCGGATTGTCACGCAGGTAGACGTAGTCGTACCAGGCGTCGGGACCGGCAGTGGGAGCCGGGCGAGCAAGGCTTGCGTCGCCCTTGATGGTAAATTCCTCCTTGGGACGAATGCCGCAGTGAGGGCAGGAAATCAGGCTTGCCATGTCGTCATGTCCTCAATGCAGGTTCGGCTGGGCGCCGACGCCCTTTTCATCGATCTGGTAACCGCGCTGGAACCGGTCGAGGCGCAGTTCCCGCGCCGTCTCGTGCGGTTCGTTGCGGGCGATCAGATGGGCGTAGCAGTAGCCGGAGGCGGGTGTCGCCTTGAAGCCGCCGTAACACCAGCCGGCGTTCAGATAGAGATTGTCGATATGGGTGCGGTCGATGATCGGCGAGCCGTCCATGCTCATATCCATGACGCCGCCCCATGCGCGCAGGTAGCGCACGCGGGTCAAGGAAGGGATCAGGGCGACGCCGGCCTCGGCGACATGCTCGACAGTCGAAAGATTGCCGCGCTGGGCATAGGAATTATAGCCGTCGATATCGCCGCCGAAGACGAGGCCGCCCTTGTCCGATTGCGAGACATAGAAGTGCCCGGCGCCGAAGGTGACCACGGTATCGATGAACGGCTTCAGCCCTTCGGAGACGAAGGCTTGCAGCACATGGCTTTCGATCGGCAGGCGCAGCCCCACCATGTCGGCGACGACAGTGGAATTTCCGGCGGCCGCCAGCGCCAGCTTGCCGCAGCCGATAAAGCCCTTGCTGGTCTCGACACCGGTTACGCGGCCGTTCTCGCTGCGGATGCCGGTTACCTCACAGCCGGTGATGATGTCGACGCCGCGGCTGTCGGCGCCGCGGGCATAGCCCCAGGCGACCGCATCGTGGCGCACCGTGCCGCCGCGCGGCTGGAACAGGCCGCCCATGATGGGGAAGCGGGCATTGTCGAAATCGAGGAAGGGGAGTTTCAGGCGTACTGCCGCCCGGTCGAGCAATTCGGCATCGACGCCGTGCAGCCGCATGGCGTTGCCGCGCCGTGTATAGGCGTCGCGCTGGGCGTCGGAGTGGAAGAGGTTGAGCACGCCGCGCTGCGAGACCATGGCGTTGTAGTTGAAATCCTGCTCGAGCCCTTCCCAAAGCTTCATCGATAGCTCGTAGAAGGGATTGTTGCCGGGCAGCAGGTAGTTCGAGCGGATGATCGTCGTGTTGCGGCCGATATTGCCGGAACCGAGATAGCCCTTTTCCAGCACGGCGACATTGGTGATGCCGAAGATCTTGGCGAGATAATAAGCCGTCGCCAACCCATGACCGCCGCCACCGACGATGACGACGTCATAGTGCGGCTTCGGCGCCGGCTGACGCCAGGCCGGAGCCCAGCCGGCATTGCCGCGAAGACCGTTGAGGAAAATGGAGAGAGCGGAATAGCGCATCGATTCATCCAAGTGGAGTTGCGCTCATGATGGCAGAACGGCATTTGCCGACTTGCCTATTCAGGACATATTTCGATAGAAAAGGGACATGTCTTCGATCGATGCGAGAAACGTTCAGCATATCGGCTTCATCCTGATCCCGGAGTTTGCGCTGATGTCCTATGCCTCGGCGAGCGAGCCGCTGCGCGCCGCCAATCTGCTGGCCGGACGCGAGATCTATCGATTGTCGACCTTCTCGCCGGATGGTGCGCCGGCATTGTCGTCCGGTGGCGTGCCCGTGCCGGCGGCACCGCTTCCCGGCCGTGGCTCCGGGCTCGCAACGGTCTTCGTATGTGCCGGCGGCACTCCACGCGACTGGCATTATCCGGCTGTACTGGCCTGTCTGAGGCAGTTGGCGCGTGAGGGGGTGCGTATCGGCGGCATTTCCGGAGGTCCCTATCTGCTGGCCGCGGCCGGTCTTTTGACAGAGCGCGATTTCACCATCCATTGGGAGCACGCTCCGGCGCTGCTCGAGGCTTTTCCGGCCCTGTCGCCGCGTCAGGCCCGCTTCGTCGTCGACGGCAACCGCATCACCTGCGGCGGCGGGATCGCCCCGCTCGACATGATGCATGTGCTGATCTCCGAACGTATGGGGCCGGATTTCGCCCGCCGCGTCAGCGATTGGTATCTGCACACACAGGTGGGGGAGCCGACGGCGCCGCAGCGAGGGTCTCTGGCCGAGCGCTACGGCGTCCACCATCCCGGTCTTTTAAGTGTGCTGGAGAAAATGGAGGAGACGATCGAACTGCCGCTTAACCGCACCGCCATGGCGCGAATTGCAGGCGTCACGCCGCGCCATCTAGACCGGCTGTTTGCTGCGCATCTGGGCTCGACGTTCCTCGATCAATATCGCCGCATCAGGCTGCAGCATGCGCGGCGGCTGCTCGAACAAAGCCCGCTTTCGATTTCCGAAATCGCCATCGCGACAGGCTTTTCAAGCGGCGCCCATTTCTCGCGAGCCTATCGCAATCTCTATGGCATCGCTCCAAGTGAAACCCGCCAGGCGTGACTTTCGTCATAGTTGAGAAAATTTCACTGGGAAGATAGAGTTGCAATAGGCAATATCGGAAAAGGATCGTGAATGAAGACCAAGCCGCACAAGACGTCGAGCGAGGACCATTCGCATACCGCACGGCCAGCATTCTTGCAGGATCCGCATGCGGTTCGCGAACCGAAGGTAAACAATCTTGAAATGGCGATCGGCCACGAGGTGCGCGCCTATCGCAAGAAGCTCGGCATCACGGTGACGGATCTGGCCGCGGCAACCGGAATTTCGCTCGGCATGCTTTCGAAAATCGAAAACGGCAATATCTCGCCGTCGCTGACAACACTGCAATCGCTCTCCCGCGCCCTCGGCGTGCCGCTGACGGCGTTCTTTCGTCGCTACGAAGAGCAGCGCAATGCCGTCTTCGTCAAGGCGGGGCAGGGCGTGGAGCTGGAGCGGCGCGGCACGCGCGCTGGCCATCAATATAATCTGCTCGGCCACATCGACAATAATTCGAGCGGCGTCATCGTCGAGCCCTACCTCATCACGCTGACGGCCGATTCCGATGTGTTCCCGACCTTCCAGCACGAGGGCATGGAGTTCCTCTACATGCTCGAAGGCGAGGTGGTCTATCGCCATGGCGATCAGCTTTACCCCATGCAGCCCGGCGATAGCCTGTTCTTCGATGCGGACGCACCGCATGGCCCGGAAGTGCTGGTGAAATTGCCGAGCAAATACCTGTCGATCATCAGCTATCCACAGCGCGGCAAGAATGAATAATTTGCCTCAAAAGAAAAAAATATTCTTTTGGGTTGAAATCCAAAAATAGACCTGCTAGCCATTTTGCAGACGCGAAATGGAGGGTCTGATCATGTGCGGAATTGTAGGTCTCTTCCTGAAAGACAAAAGCCTCGAGCCGGAGCTCGGCTCGCTTCTTTCGTCAATGCTTGTCACGATGACTGATCGCGGGCCTGATAGCGCGGGCATTGCGATTTACGGCGGCGCCAATGGCAACAAGGCGAAGATCACGATCCAGTCGGCCAGCCCGGCAAAGGACTTCGACGGCCTCGAGCACGAGCTGAGGCGCGCGCTGGATACGCCGGTGTCGGTCGAGGTAAAGAGCACGCATGCCGTTATTGCGCTTGCGAAGGAGAAACTCGACGAGGGCCGGGCGGCGATCGCGACGCTACGGCCCGATGTCCGGGTGATGAGCAGCGGCGATGCCATCGAGATCTACAAGGAGACGGGCCTGCCGAAGGACGTCATCTCGCGTTTCGGTGTAACCTCCATGTCCGGAACGCATGGCATCGGCCATACCCGCATGGCAACGGAATCGGCCGTGACCACGCTTGGCGCCCATCCGTTTTCAACTGGATCAGACCAATGCCTGGTCCATAACGGTTCGCTTTCCAATCACAATAATCTTCGCCGCGAACTCGTGCGCGAGGGCATGACCTTCGAAACACAGAACGATTCCGAAGTCGCCGCCGCCTATCTGACGGCCGAGATGGCCAAGGGCAAGGACCTCGGCGAGGCGTTGACCGGTGCGCTCAGCGATCTCGACGGTTTCTTCACCTTCGTCGTCGGCACGAAGTCCGGCTTTGGCGTCGTTCGTGATCCCATCGCCTGCAAGCCGGCCGTCATGGCCGAAACCGATCAGTATGTCGCTTTCGGCTCCGAATATCGTGCGCTCGTAAACCTGCCGGGCATCGAGAATGCCAGCATCTGGGAACCGGAGCCGGCCACCGTCTATTTCTGGGATCACGAAAAGGCCGCCTAATCCAGCCTTGGCGCAATCGAGAGAGTTCTTTCATGCCAGTTTTCGATCTATCCGTTACTTCGCTGCGCGAATTTAACAGCATGCTTCACAGCCTTGCGGTCGGCGCCAATGATACCGCCTTCGAAGTCGTCAACCCTCGCGGCCATCATGCCGTCGCCGTCGGCATCGACACGCCCGTCACCGTCGATATCAGAGGATCCGTCGGCTATTATTGTGCCGGCATGAACGACGGCGGCACGGTCATCGTGCATGGTTCGGCCGGACCGGGCGTCGCAGAAAACATGATGTCGGGCACCGTTGTCATCGAGGGTGACGCCAGCCAGTATGCAGGGGCAACCGGTCAGGGAGGCCTTCTGGTCATCAAGGGCAATGCGGCTTCGCGCTGCGGCATCTCGATGAAGGGCATCGATATCGTTGTGCATGGCAATATCGGCCACATGTCGGCCTTCATGGGGCAGTCGGGACACATGGTCGTGCTCGGTGACGCTGGCGATGCGCTGGGTGACAGTCTTTACGAAGCCAAGCTTTTCGTACGCGGCTCGGTGAAAAGCCTGGGCTCCGATTGTATCGAGAAGGAGATGCGTCCCGAGCATATCGAGAAGCTCGCCGAGCTTCTTGAAAAGGCGGGGGTCAGGGGTGTCAGACCGGACGAATTCAAGCGCTATGGATCGGCGCGCAAGCTTTACAACTTCAACATCGACAATGCAGACGCGTATTAAGGCGAAAGGGACACCATGAGCTATCACAACCCGCTTACGCCGCCGCGCAAGTCTGCAACCTTCGACGATCATACGCTGGCTGAAATCCGCCGCGCCGCAGCAACCGGTATCTACGATATTCGCGGTGCCGGCACCAAGCGCAAGGTCCCTCATTTCGACGACCTGCTGTTTTTGGGCGCATCGATTTCGCGCTATCCGCTTGAGGGTTATCGCGAGAAATGCGACACGACGGTCGTTCTCGGCAGCCGCTTTGCCAAGAAGCCGATCACGCTCAAGACGCCGATCACCATCGCTGGCATGAGCTTCGGGGCGCTATCGGGCAACGCCAAGGAAGCGCTCGGCCGCGGCGCTACGCTTGCGGGCACGTCCACCACGACGGGCGACGGCGGCATGACAGACGAGGAGCGCGGCCATTCGCAGACGCTGGTCTATCAGTATCTTCCCTCGCGCTATGGTATGAACCCGAAGGACTTGCGCCGCGCAGATGCAATTGAGGTGGTCGTCGGGCAAGGTGCAAAGCCCGGCGGCGGCGGTATGCTGCTCGGCCAGAAGATCTCTGACCGCGTCGCCCACATGCGCAACCTGCCGAAAGGCATCGACCAGCGCTCGGCTTGCCGACACCCGGACTGGACCGGCCCAGATGATCTTGAAATCAAGATCATGGAACTGCGCGAAATCACCGACTGGGAAAAGCCCATTTATGTGAAGGTCGGTGGCGCGCGTCCCTATTACGATACGGCTTTGGCCGTGAAGGCCGGTGCCGATGTCGTCGTGCTTGACGGCATGCAGGGCGGCACGGCCGCGACCCAGGACGTCTTCATCGAAAATGTCGGCATGCCGACGCTTGCCTGCATTCGTCCCGCGGTTCAGGCGCTACAGGATCTGGGCATGCACCGAAAGGTGCAACTGATCATCTCCGGCGGTATTCGTTCCGGCGCCGACGTTGCAAAGGCGCTAGCGCTTGGCGCGGACGCGGTTGCCATCGGCACGGCAGCGCTGGTCGCGATCGGCGATAATGATCCGCGCTGGGAGGAGGAATATCAGAAACTCGGCACCACGGCGGGTGCCTATGACGACTGGCATGAAGGCAAAGACCCAGCCGGTATTACCACGCAGGATCCGGAGCTTTCAAAGCGGCTCGACCCGATCGTGGCCGGTCGGCGCCTTGCCAACTATCTCAAGGTGATGACGCTGGAAGCGCAAACGATTGCACGCGCCTGCGGCAAGAATCATCTGCATAATCTCGAACCGGAAGACCTCTGCGCGCTGACGATGGAAGCTGCCGCCATGGCGCAAATCCCGCTTGCGGGCACCAACTGGTATCCGGGCAAGGGAGGCTACTGAATTTCACCGTCGGGCCGAAGCGCCCGGCGGCATCGCATCAAAATCGAGGTGTCTCTAAGAAATCCAAAGGGGAACAAGAATGACACTGGACCTTGCTGCTTTTGCGAAAGACAAAGGCATCAAATATTTCATGATCAGCTATACTGATTTGTTTTCCGGCCAGCGCGCCAAGCTTGTGCCGGCGCAGGCGATCGCGGGCATGCAGGAAGAGGGCGCGGGCTTTGCCGGTTTCGCCACCTGGCTCGACATGACGCCCGCCCATCCAGACCTCTTCGCCGTGCCGGACCCATCCTCCGTCATCCAGCTCCCATGGAAGAAGGATGTTGCCTGGGTCGCCGCCGATTTGCTGATGGATGGCGAGCTGGTCGCCCAGGCGCCGCGCAATGTACTGAAGAAGCTGGTCAAGGAAGCCGAGGCCGAGGGCAAGCGGGTGAAGACCGGCGTCGAGGCCGAATTCTTCTTGATCACAGCTGACGGCGGGAAAATCTCGGATGAATACGATACCGCCGAAAAGCCCTGCTATGACCAGCAGGCCATCATGCGCCGCTATGATGTGATTGCCGAGATCTGCGACTACATGCTGGAACTCGGCTGGGGCGCTTATCAGAACGATCATGAAGACGCCAACGGCCAGTTCGAGATGAACTGGGAGTTCGACGATGTGCTGAAGACGGCTGACAAGCATTCCTTCTTCAAGTTCATGGTCAAGTCGATCGCCGAGAAGCATGGGCTGCGCGCCACCTTCATGCCGAAGCCTTTCAAGGGCCTGACCGGCAATGGCTGCCATTGCCATATCTCGGTGTGGAGCAATGACGGCAGGACCAACATCTTCGCCGACAGGGAAGCGGAATTCGGCCTCTCGGCGGAGGGAAGGCACTTCCTTGGCGGCATCATGAAACATGCTTCGTCGCTCGCCGCAATCACCAATCCAACAGTCAACTCCTATAAGCGCATCAACGCGCCGCGTACGACGTCGGGCGCCACCTGGTCACCGAACACGGTGACCTGGACCGGCAATAACCGCACCCATATGGTGCGCGTACCGGGCCCCGGCCGCTTCGAGCTGCGCCTGCCGGACGGTGCGGTCAACCCGTACCTGCTCCAGGCGATCATCATTGCCGCCGGCCTCGACGGCACTCGCAACAAGGCCGATCCCGGCCCGCATCACGATATCGACATGTATGCCGAGGGCCATCTGGTGAAGGATGCGCCGCGCCTGCCGCTCAACCTGCTTGATGCATTGCGTGCCTATGATGCCGACGAGGGCCTGAAGGCTGCGATCGGAGCCGAATTCTCCGCCGCCTATCTCAAGCTCAAGCAGCAGGAATGGAATTCCTACTGCTCGCATTTCACGCAGTGGGAACGCGAGACTACGCTTGACGTCTGAGCCAGTGGCACGACGCTTGAAAATCGCGACGCAAAGGGCCGGAACCGGGAACCCGGCCAATGACAGTCTGCGCGCTTCGAATGGCAAGGGAAGAGACAGCATGATGAAATTCGTATTGACGGTATCGTGCCACTCGACGCGTGGGATCGTTGCGGCGATATCGAACTATCTGGCCAATCAGGGCTGCAACATCGTCGACAGTTCGCAGTTCGACGATCTCGATACCGGCAAGTTCTTCATGCGGGTGAGCTTCATCTCCGAGGAAGGTGTGGGTCAGGAGACACTGATCGACGGCTTCAAGTCGATCGCCGGCAAGTTCGAGATGGAGGCTGAGATCCACGATGCCCACAAGCGCATGAAGGTGCTTTTGATGGTGTCGCGCTTTGGCCATTGCCTCAACGACCTGCTGTACCGCTGGAAGATCGGCGCGCTGCCGATCGACATCGTCGGCGTCGTCTCCAACCACTTCGATTACCAGAAGGTGGTGGTCAACCACGACATCCCCTTCCATCACATCAAGGTGACCAAGGAGAACAAGCCGCAGGCGGAAGCCCAGCTTCTGGATCTGGTCGAGCAGACCGGCACCGAATTGATCGTGCTCGCCCGCTATATGCAGGTGCTGTCGGACGCGCTCTGCAAGAAGATGTCGGGCCGGATCATCAACATCCACCATTCCTTCCTGCCGAGCTTCAAGGGGGCCAATCCCTACAAGCAGGCCTATGAGCGTGGCGTGAAGCTGATTGGCGCCACGGCGCATTATGTGACGGCGGATCTGGATGAGGGTCCGATCATCGAGCAGGACACGGCGCGCATCACGCATGCGCAGTCGGCGGAGGACTATGTGTCGATCGGCCGCGACGTGGAGAGCCAGGTGCTGGCCCGCGCGGTCCATGCGCATATCCATTTCCGCACCTTCCTCAACGGCAATCGCACCGTTGTCTTCCCGGCAAGCCCGGGATCATACGCCTCCGAGCGCATGGGCTGAGACATGACGCTTGCAACAGTGATCGATGGCAAGGTTGCCGCGGCTTCGATAATCGAGGCGGTGAAGAATGCAGCGGCGGGACTGGAGAAGGAGACCGGTGTGAAGACCGGACTTGCGGTCGTCATCGTCGGCGACGATCTGGCGAGCCACACTTATGTCGGCGCCAAGGGGCGCATGGCCAAGGAATGCGGCTTCAACTCCATCCAGCACACGCTTGAGGCAGAGACGACGCAGGAAGCGCTTGCAGGCCTGGTGGCGTCGCTAAACGAGGATCCGTCCATCCACGGCATCCTGGTGCAGCTGCCATTGCCGAAGCACCTGAGTTCGGACGCGATCATCCAGTCGATCCTGCCGGAAAAGGATGTCGACGGCCTGCATGTGGTCAATGCCGGCAAGCTCGCGACCGGCGATCTCGCAACCGGGCTGATCTCCTGCACGCCGGCCGGCGCCATGCTGCTGGTGCGTTCGATCCATGGCGAGGACCTGTCGGGTCTCAATGCCGTCGTCATCGGCCGCTCCAACCTGTTCGGCAAGCCGATGGCGCAACTGCTGCTCAACGCCAATGCCACAGTGACGACGGCGCATTCGCGCACCAAGGATCTGGCATCCGTGGCACGCGGCGCAGACATTCTGGTGGCTGCGGTTGGCCGGCCCGAGATGGTCAAGGCTGACTGGATCAGGCCGGGTGCGACTGTGATCGACGTCGGCATCAACCGCATCGATGCGCCGGAACGGGGCGAGGGCAAGAGCCGTCTGGTCGGCGATGTCGCTTATGCGCAGGCGTCCAAAGTCGCCAGGGCCATCACGCCGGTACCGGGTGGCGTCGGGCCGATGACCATTGCCATGCTGATGGCCAATACCGTCATCGCAGCCCATCGCGCCGCGGGCAGAAAGCCGCCGAAATTTTGAGGAAAAGCCAGCCGGGAGATAACAAAAAACCACTCGGATCGGCTTGCCAAGGCATGAAAGACGACTATAGTCAGGAAATAAATATTCCATAGAAGAAAATGAGGGAACGAAATGGCATTATCATGGCGTTTCTCCGCCTTGGCGGACCGGCACCGTGCTCTCGGATCGAAACTCGAAGACTGGAGCGGCATGGGTACCGCCTGGACCTACGAGAAGGACATGTCGGACGAACATGTCGCGATCCGCACCAAGGCCGGCATTATGGACGTTTCCGGCCTCAAGAAGGTGCATCTGGTCGGCCCGCACGCCATCGCCGTGCTCGACTACATCACCACCCGCGACATGTCGAAGATCTATCCCGGCCGCTCGGTCTATGCTGCGATGTTGAATGATCGCGGCTATTTCACCGATGACTGCATCGTCTATCGCACCGGACCGAATTCCTGGATGCTGGTGCATGGCTCGGGCTCCGGCCACGAGGAGCTCGTCAAGCAGGCAGCCGGCCGCAACTGCGCGGTCCTCTTCGACGACGATCTTCACGATCTGTCGCTTCAAGGTCCCGTAGCCGTCGATTATCTCGCCAGATATGTGCCCGGCATCCGCGACCTCAAATATTTCCATCACATGCAGACGACTCTGTTCGGCGCTCCTGTGATGATCTCGCGCACCGGCTATACCGGCGAGCGCGGTTACGAAATCTTCGTGCGCGGCCAGGATGCCCCGATGGTCTGGGATCGCATCGTCGCGGAAGGCAAGGAGATGGGGATCATCCCCTGCTGTTTCAGCGTTCTCGATATGCTGCGCGTCGAAAGCTATCTGCTCTTCTACCCCTACGATAACTCGCAGATGTACCCCTTTGCCGACCAGCCACCCGGCGACAGCCTGTGGGAACTCGGTCTCGACTTCACCGTCAGCCCCGGCAAGGCCGGCTTCAGAGGCGCCGAGGAGCACGCCCGTCTCAAGGGCAAGGAACGTTTCAAGATTTTCGGCATGCTGATCGATGCCGATGGCCCGGCCGATCTTGGCGACGAGGTCTATGCCGATGGCAAAAAGGTCGGTGTCATCACCTGCCCCTGCTACTCTGCGCTGACGAAGAAATCGATGGCGATCGCCCGTCTGGACGTCGACAAGGCCGTTCAAGGCACAAAGCTCGAAGTGCGTGGCAAGAGCCTGAGGGCAAGTGCGATTGCTCATACTCTGCCCTTCGACGATCCCGAAAAGAAGAAGAGGACGGCCATCGGCTAGGGAGGCGCTCATGCTTGTCGAAGGCATCAAGAGCCGACCGGTTTACCGTGGTCTAGCAATTCAGCCGCATGCCCGTCGGCACCTCTTCGCTCTCGAAGGGGAGGGCGCTCGTGCTCTTCTCGATCAAAGCTCCGTGCTTGACGAGACGACGCTGTCGCGAAGCGAAATTCTCTACGTTGCGCGCGGCTCTCAAGGTAAGGGCCATGACGAGACCCTGCGCAATCTCGGCGCCGACATGTTCTTCACGGCGCCGACCATCGCAACGCTGCTCTTTCGTCTGAAGGGGTCGCTTTCGACAGCCCATATGGGGACGCGGCTTTACATCGCCGGCACGGAAGGCTTCATCGGCCAGGCGATGATGGCGGCGCTCGACTACGACATGGACCATGCCTCGATCATCACGGAACATCGCGGTTCGCTCGCCCGCCGCGTGCAATGCGTCCACTGCAAGGGCATCACCGAGGATGTCACCCACAGTCCGTTCACGTGCAGCCATTGCAGCCTTCCGCTTCTGGTGCGTGATCACTATTCGCGCCGCCTCGGCGCCTTCCAGGGGGTCAATATCGATGCGGAAGAGCCCGGCAGCGCGCCCGATCCAGAGGAGCTGTTCCTATGAGCGGTGGTACGGAAATTCCGGTGCGCGTTGCGAGGGTCACTCCGATTGCCGACCGCATCAAGCGCTTTCGCTTCGAGCGCCTCGACGGCAAGCCGATGCCTTACTTCTCCGGCGGCGCGCATGTGATCGTTTCGATGAACGATGAAGGGCATATGCGCCGCAACGCCTATTCGCTGATGTCGCCGCCGCATGATTGTTCGGCCTATGAGATCAGCGTGTTGCGCGTCGAGGATTCGCGTGGCGGCTCGGCTTTCATGCATGAGAAGGTGCGAGAAGGTGATCAACTCAAGGTCAGCTATCCCGTCAACCTCTTCCAGCCGGATTGGCGCGGCCGCAAACACCTCCTGATCGCCGGCGGCATCGGCATCACGCCCTTCATTGCGATGATGCAGCAGTTTTCCCGCCAAGGCGCCAATTTCGAGCTGCATTATGCTGTGCGCTCGCTGGATCGCGGGGCCTATTGTCGCGAACTTGTCGAACAATATGGCCCGCAGCGGGTGAAGATCTATTGCGACGCTGACGGCAATTTCATCCCCGTCGCCCGTCTTCTCGAAAGCCAGCCGCTCGGCACGCATCTCTATGTCTGCGGTCCGTCGGGCATGATCGACGGCGTGCTGAAAACGGGTATCGAGGCCGGTTGGCCGCAACAGAACCTGCACTCCGAGCGCTTCCTGTCCTCGCAGCCCGGCAAGCCTTTCTCGATCGAGCTGACACGCTCGGGCAAAACGGTTCATGTTGGCCATCACGAGAGCATGCTGGAGGCGATCGAGGCCGCCGGTGTCGACGCGCCCTTCCTCTGTCGCGGCGGGGCCTGTGGGCAATGCGAGACGGGTGTTGCCGCCTGCGACGGCAAGCTTTTGCACAATGACGTCTATCTGACCGATGAAGAAAAGACTTCCGGCCGCAAGGTGATGATCTGTGTCTCCCGCTTCGAGGGAAACACGCTGCATCTCGACCTCTAGGCATCGGGCCGAACCAGGAGAACGGACATGGCAATCGCCTTCAAAAAGGAAACCTTCCGGGACGATTTCAGCTACCGGAACAGTCCGGAAAACATCCGGCGCTTTCCGTTCCCCTTCGATCGCGACGAGTACATGTATTCCGTCAACATGGAACCGCATGTGAAGGGGCAGGCGGGCACCGTCTACGAAAGCCTGATCGATGTCGATGAGCATTATGTCGCCGAGATGCACGACCGGGCGCTGGTGTTGAAGGAAGATCCGCTGCGCTATCAGGCGCTGGCCCATATGATGACGGCGCAATGGGATACGCTGGAGCTTTTGATGGAGGAGCAGGCCGCCGGTTACCCCGAGCATTTCACGCTGATCAAGAACGGCGACCAGTGGCGCTGGATCAACCGGCCGCTCGGCATCGACGATAGCTTCACCTTCGGCGATGCTTCAACGCTGCCCTACGAGCCCTTCGAATACATCACCCGCCAGGCCCAGGGCGACTTCTGCATCGTCGACCAGCGCGACGGCAACCTCTGGATGGATGCCGGCATGGTGACGACGCAGGCCGACTGGTCGCTCGATTTCGACATCGGCATGAATTTCATGGAATGGCACGGGCCGGTGCCACTCGCCCATCAGATCGGCGTCTTCGACCGCGCGCTGAAGTTCCTCCTGAACCTACAGCAGGGCAAGCCGACGCGACGCTTCAACTGGACGATGACGATCAATCCCCGCCTCGATACCAGTCCTGAGAACTATCCCAAATGGGGTCCTGACCGCACGACCGTGACGCCGGAAAATGTCGGCGAGAAGGTGCATCTGCGCGTCGAACTGCAGAGCCTTTGGCGTCTGCCGCGTTCGAACGCCATTCTCTTCGTCATCCGCTGCTATCTGATGAACATGAACGAGCTCGTGACCGTGCCGAAGTGGGCGCGCCGCTTTCCGCGCGTGCTACGGACCCTGCCGCCGGAACTCGTGGACTACAAAGGCCTGACGCGGTTCCGCGAAACCACAATCGACTGGCTTTCAAAATACGACGACGGGGCCTCGACCAGCCCCGGCTTCTTCCCGGATTGACGCTGGAACGACGCGCCAGACGGACCGCATGCGACAAGAATTTCGATATAATCGAGAGGGGAATGCTTCATGACAAGAGTTGCCGTTATCGGCGCCGGTCCTTCGGGACTGGCCCAGTTGCGAGCCTTCCAATCGGCGGCGAAAAAGGGCGCAGCGATTCCGGAAGTCGTGTGCTACGAAAAGCAGTCCGATTGGGGCGGACTTTGGAATTACACCTGGCGCACCGGCCTGGACGAATATGGCGAACCGGTCCATGGCAGCATGTATCGATATCTCTGGTCGAACGGCCCGAAGGAATGCCTGGAATTCGCCGATTATTCGTTCGAGGAACATTTCGGCAAGCCGATTGCCTCCTATCCGCCGCGCGCCGTGCTTTGGGACTATATCAAGGGCCGCGTCGAGAAGGCGGATGTGCGCAAGTGGGTGCGCTTCAGCACACCGGTGCGCATGGTGCGCTTCGATGAGGAGACGAAGAAGTTCACCGTGACGGCGCATGACCGCGCCCAAGACCGGATGTATGACGAGGAGTTCGACTATGTCGTGGTCGCGAGCGGCCATTTTTCGACGCCGAACGTTCCCTATTTCGAGGGCGTGAAGACCTTCAACGGCCGTGTGCTGCATGCCCATGACTTCCGCGATGCGCTGGAGTTCAAGGGCAAGGACATCCTTATCGTCGGCCGCAGCTACTCGGCCGAAGACATTGGCTCGCAATGCTGGAAATACGGCGCCAAATCGGTGACGACGAGCTATCGCTCGAAGCCGATGGGCTTCAAATGGCCGGAGAATTTCGAGGAACGGCCGTTGCTGACACGGCTTGAGAACAAGACGGCCTATTTCCTCGACGGCTCATCCAAGGATGTCGATGCGCTGATCCTTTGCACCGGTTATCAGCATCATTTTCCCTTCCTGCCCGATGAATTGCGCCTGAAGACAGCCAACCGGCTCTGGGCCGATCACCTCTATAAGGGCGTGATCTTCGACAAGAATCCGCAGCTCTTCTATATCGGCATGCAGGACCAGTTCTACACCTTCAACATGTTCGACGTGCAGGCCTGGTGGGCGCGCGACGTGATGATGGGCCGCATCGAGCTGCCAAAGGAAGAGGAGCTGAAGGCGAATTTCGATATGTGGCGTGCCCGCGAGGAGACGCTGGAAGATGCCGAGCAGATGATCTGGTATCAGGGCGACTATGTGAAGGAGCTGCTTGCCGACACCGACTATCCGAGCTTCGACATCGAAGGCACGAACAAGACCTTCATGGAGTGGGAGCACCACAAGGCGGAAAACATCATGGGTTTCCGCGACCATGCCTATCGCTCACTGATGACCGGCAATATGTCGCCGAAGCATCACACGCCCTGGGTCGAGGCGCTCGACGACTCGATGGAGGAATATCTGCGTAACTGAGGATCTCGTAAGACTGCGTAACCCGAAGGGGCCGTTCGTCGCGGCCCTTTCTGGTGTGTTTGAAACAAGACGAAGCACCTTGATCTGCAACTCTTTTTCCTCGGGCATGGTCTTCATGGATTTCCAAACGAGCGTTCTCGGCCGCATGAGCGGCTTTCTCTATCGTTGCCGCGCCGATGAGAACTATACGATGCTGGAGATGACCAACGGCATCGAACGCATCTTCGGTTACCCCGCCGACGAGATCGTCGGCAACCGGGCGCGGACCTTCACCTCCATCATGTTCGAGGAGGATGTTCCGCTCATGGACGAAGTTGTCGGCAAGGCGTTGGAAAGCCGAGCCGACTGGACGATGGAGTACCGGATACGCCATCTCGACGGCCACTTGATCTGGGTGACGGAGACCGGCGGCGGCGTATGGGACGAGACCGGGGAACTGCTCTATCTCGAAGGCAGCATCATCAATATCGAGTCGCTCTATCAACGCATCGACGAACAGACCTCCGGCATGCGGGTGACGGCGTCCAAGACCAACGAGATCCTGCAGTCGCTGCGCTACCTGAAGCTGCTTGCGGTCAATGCCGGCATTGAGGCCGCAAGAGCGGGAACCGCTGGATCCGGCTTTGCCGTGCTGGCGGCGGAGATGCGTTCTCTGGCCAACTCTTCGGAGGAGGCCGCACGGGCGATCTCGAATGCGCAGCGCAAAACGAAGTAGGCGATTAGGACCGCGGCCGCGTCTTTTGCGGATCGTAGTGTGAGAGCGGCACGATGACGGCCGGCAAGCGTTTCTGCTGGCCGTCGAGCTTGCCAATCTCAACCGCGGTGCCGACGCCTGCATGAGTCACGTCGATGCGGGCAAGCGCGATCGTCTTGCCGAGGATCGGCGAGCGTGTGGCGCTGGTCACGACGCCGACCTGTGCTCGGCCAATATGAACACAATCGCCATGGCCGACCGCCTCATTGGACTGGACATCCAGCCCGACCAGA
This sequence comes from Rhizobium sp. 3T7, assembly GCF_020166565.1. NCBI lineage: Bacteria > Pseudomonadati > Pseudomonadota > Alphaproteobacteria > Hyphomicrobiales > Rhizobiaceae > Rhizobium > Rhizobium sp. 3T7. Next base: position 162,986 of record NZ_JAIQXS010000004.1, on the reverse strand, counting down.
AGGTGGCGTGGGTTCTCTTTGCGGCGGATAAGTGCGTCGCGGCCGATGAAATCATCCTGCTTGGATTTCAGCGGCACGGTGAAGCCGATGCCGGCCTCGAAGGGATCCGTCTGGTCGGTGAATTCGTGATGGGCGAAGATCAGTCCCGCCTCGATGCGAACCATGTCGAGGGCTTCGAGACCCATGGGCTTCAGACCGTGCGGTTGCCCCGCCTGCCAGACGGCGTCGAAGACGGTCAAAGCATCCTTGGGATGGCAGAAGATCTCGTAGCCGAGCTCACCGGTGTAACCCGTGCGCGAGACGACGACGGGAGCACCCTCGAAGTCGCCGATGCGGCCAACGGCGAAGCGGAACCATTCGAGTTCGCCGATCGCCGGCTGGCGCGGCGCCGTCCAGATGATCTCCTTCAGGATGTCGCGGCTCTTCGGTCCCTGGACGGCGATATTGTGCATCTGGTCGGTCGAGGAACGCACCCAGGCCTTGAAGCCCTTCTTCTCAGCCTGTTCGCGCAGCCAGATGCCGCTGTAGTCGTCGCCGCCGATCCAGCGGAAATTCTTGTCGCCGAGCCGGAACAGCGTGCCGTCGTCGATCATGCCGCCGTTTTCATAGCACATGGCTGAATAGACGACCTGGCCGGTCGATAGCTTGCGGACATCGCGTGTCAGGCAATATTGCAGCAGCTCTTCGGCATCCGGCCCCGTCACCTCGAACTTGCGAAGTGGCGAGAGATCGATGACGGCAGCATGTTCACGGCAGGCCCAATATTCCTCGACCGGGCCTTCGGCGGCAAAGCGGTTCGGCAGCCAGTAGCCGCGATATTCGGTGTAATCCCGCGTCAGTGCGGAGAGGCGAGGGTGGAACGCGGTTTCGCGCGTCAGTTCGGCGTCGGCGTCAGGGGTCATGCGATAGGCTACCGCTCGTGTGAATTTCTCTTTTCCGGAAAAGGTGCGGACGTGAATATCCGTCGGATCCCAGCCGTTCGCAGCGTCGATATCGTCGGGGCAGGAGGAGGAGACGCAGATGAGATCGGTCAGCGCCCGCATCAGTACATAATCGCCCGGCCGCGACCAAGGTTCGTCGAGATAGAGCTGATTATGGTGGTCGATATTGGTGTTGTAGAAGTAGTTGAGCGCTTCCCAGCCCTTGCGGCCGGCAATGCCATAGGGTGCCAGCGCCGCGTTGAAGTTGTCGGTGCAATTGACGTGGCCAGGATAGCCCATGTCGTCATAATAACGGGAATTGCAGGCGGTCGCGAAGGCGTCGTGACGCCCGACCATATCCTGCACGATCTCCACCAGCGGCTCGAAGTCGCGATCGAAGGCTTTCGAGGGCAGGCCGGGCGCGGGATAGCTGCGGCCGAGCAGTGTGCGGGTGACGGTGGAATCGAGCGCGAGATCGAACCCCTTGTCCACCTTGCGGGCAGCAAAGGCCTGGAAGTCCGTGCACTGCCGGCCGTAGACGTCGATGATCTGGATGAATTCGCCGGCGCGCACGAAATAGGCGGACGCCGTGGCCGCCCTGATACGGATATCCTCGATTGGGTCTGCCAGCGGTTCCGGCAGGGCGGAGGCATAGTCGCGGATGAGTTGGCTGCGCCGGATTCTAATCTCGATCGGCGTCGTGGTGTCCTGTGCCTCCGGTGACATGGCGTCGCCCGGTGCCGTGACGATCAACAGGCCTGTCAGGGTAGTCGTGAACTCGGCCGTGCTGCCGGCAGGCGATGCCGTTCCAAGGATGCGAAGAGCCCCGGCCTTCGAGAGATCGGCGCCACGGCGTTGCAATGCCCCGCGGGTTCTTGCCGCGCTCTCGTCGCTGGAAGATAGGATGGATTTCAGCCCTTCCGCGGCATGGGTGAAGGCCGTTCCCAAGCCGGCGGCCTGGAACTTGCCCGTCGTGTCGAGGAAGGACAGTTCGCAGGCCTGTCCGCCCTCGCTGTCGGTCACCGTGATATGATCACCCGGCTCGACGCGCATAACGAGCGATCCGCCACCCTTGCAGCGGTAGCGTTCTGTATTTGGCGGCAATGCCGTGATGCCGGGATAGCGGATTATGCTCGCCGAAGGGGGCCGCACTCCGGCGATCGTCGGATGGAGATCTCGCATGCAATCCTCTCGGCGTAGCGATGTGCCTCCCAGCACTCGAATTATGCTGACAAAACACCTGCCGAAAGTAAAGGGATATTGACTAGAAAGAAAAAATATTTACTTTCTATAAAGGGCCTAGACTCGGAAATCCGCGCGCAGACGCGGCTCGCGAAAATCTCCAGCAAGCCCGAAATGCCATGGGAGGCACGTTCAAGGAGACGTACGAAAGTTACGTTCGGAACAAAAACGGGGAACTTCATCGATGACTGATATTGTGGACGCCAGCGTTTCCGCTGGCACCGAAGGTAAGCTTATACGCGCGCTCGACTGGAAGGGCGCATTCTGGGTTGCTGCGGGCGTGCCGCCGCTCGTTCTTTTCTCCATCGGCGGCATCGCCGGCACAACCGGTAAGCTCGCCTTCGCCGTGTGGATCATCTCGATGATCATGGGATTTTTGCAATCTTTCACCTACGCCGAAATCGCTGGCATGTTCGCCAACAAGTCTGGCGGCGCCTCCGTCTATGGTGCGACTGCCTGGTTGCGCTATTCGAAGTTCATCGCGCCACTCTCGGTTTGGTGCAATTGGTTTGCCTGGTCGCCGGTGCTGTCGCTGGGTTGTGCCATCGCAGCCGGCTATATTCTCAATGCCTTTTTCCCGATCCCGGCGGCGGATTCGCAGGCCGTCATCACCTGGATCAGCGCGCATGCCACGTCCATAGCGGCCGATAGCCCGCGCATTGCTGAATATATTGCGGCTCACGCCGGCACGTCGCCACAGGATGCTCTAAGCGCGCTGCTCAGCGCCGATGCCGTTGCCGCGCTGACGCCAGCCATCCGCAACTGGTCTCTCGTCAGCTTCAACATTCCATTCCTCGCGACCGCCAACGTCAACGCCACCTTCTTCATCGGTGGTATCCTGATGCTGATTATCTTCGCGATCCAGCATCGCGGCATTTCTGAGACGGCAAGCGTGCAGAAGTGGCTCGCGATCATCGTTCTTGTGCCGTTGTTGATCATCGGTGTCTATCCGATCGTCAGCGGCCAGATCATCGCCTCCAACGTCACCGGCCTCATGCCGCCGACAGCCGCCTATGCCGGCACCGACGGTACCTGGAGCAATGGTGGCTGGACGCTCTTCCTCGGCGGCCTCTATATTGCTGCCTGGTCGACCTACGGCTTTGAGACCGCCGTGTGCTATACGCGCGAGCTCAAGAATCCGAAGACCGACACGTTCAAGGCGATTTTCTATTCCGGTCTTGCCTGCTGCCTGTTCTTCTTTCTTGTGCCCTTCGCCTTCCAGGGCGTGCTCGGCCATGCCGGCATGTTGGCGCCGGGCATCGTAGATGGCACCGGTGTAGGCGAAGCGCTTGGTGGCCTGATCGGCGCCGGCAGGATCGTCACGCAGCTGCTCGTCATCCTGATGATCCTGGCGCTGTTCCTCGCGATCATGACCGCGATGGCCGGTTCCTCACGCACGCTCTATCAGGGCTCGAAGGACGGCTGGTTGCCGAAATATCTCGACCATGTGAACGAGAATGGCGCACCGACCAGGGCAATGTGGACGGACTTCGCCTTTAACCTCGCCCTTCTCGCCATTGCATCTGACACCAGCGGCTATTTCTTCGTGCTAGCCGTCTCCAATGTCGGTTACATCATCTTCAACTTCCTCAATCTCAATTCCGGCTGGATCCACCGCATCGACTCCGGTCATATCGAGCGTCCGTGGAAGGCGCCGACCTGGCTCATCGGTCTCAACACCGTTCTCGCTTTCGTCAATGCGCTCTTCCTCGGCGCCGGCGCCAAGGTCTGGGGTTACGCGAACGCGCTCTGGATCGGCTTCGCTTTCGCCGCGTTGATCCTACCGGTCTTCGCCTACAGGCACTATGTGCGCGACGGCGGCAAGTTCCCAGCCGGGGCGATGGAGGATCTCGGCCTGGTCGGACTGGATCTAGGTGTGAAGAAGGCAGGTATTCTGCCATATCTGACGCTTGCCGGCGGCCTCGCCATTGTGTTGATCGCCAATTGGATTTTCCAACTACCAGCATAAGCGCCAGGCAGAACCGATATCTTCCCGTCACTTGATTTATCTTCGGCAGTTGCGCATCTCGTAGATGCTCACATCGGGAGGATGGGATCTTGCGCGAATGGTTGCCGGGGATGACCGCCCCGGCACCGGTTCGGGCAATGATCTGGTCAAGCGTAAGCGTTAGATAGCGGCTCGGCCACCGTTGCGTTCAGTCGGGTTGGGGCGCCGAGGTCGTTTCTCCGTCCGAAATCTCGCAAGCAAGCAGGATTGGGTTGTCGAGATCAGGCACCGGTTGCTTGTTTAGTAGAATTGCCACGGCTACCGCTGCAATCCTTTCAATCGGTTGTTTCACTGTCGTTAGGCGCGGCGTCGTCATACTTGAGAGGGGAATGCCGTCGAATCCCATGATCGAAAGTGCTGCCGGTACCGGAATACCAAGATCATGTGCCGCGCGCATGCAGCCGATCGCCTGCTGGTCCGAGCTTGCGAAGATCGCAGTCGGGCGCTCACTGCGTGCGCGTGCAAGAAGATAGTTTCCTGCGAGGCGGCCGCTTTCATAGTCAAATGCGGCCTCGGCTATTAGCGATGGACTGGCCGTTTGCCCGTCGTCCTGTATTTGCTCCATTGCGCCTAGATAGCCCATGAGGCGGTCATTGGCCGGGACAGAATCTTTGGGGCCCGAAATGAAGCCGATGCGGCGATGGCCTAGCTTCAAAAGATGTTCAACACCTAGGCGGACGCCGTTGCGATGGTCGGCGGCGATGCCAAAATATCCTGGCATGAGACGGTCCACAACAATGATTGGCAATCCCTTCGGCAGCTTGATCGTATGGAAATCGTTGCTGGGAACGAGAATGATGCCGTCCACCTTCCGACTTGTCAGCTGTCCGATGCGATCAGCCTCCTTGGACGCATCGTCAAAGGACGTCATGACGATGATGTTATAGCCATGGTTTGCCGCCGCTTGTTCGGCGGACTGGACGAGCTCCGAGAAGAAGGGATTGGTCAGGTCAGGAATGACAATGCCGATGAGGCGGCTGACCTTGCTGCGCATGCTTCTGGCGGACGGGTCGGGCAGGTAGCCCAGGTCTTCGATAATGCCTCTGACACGTGTCCTCAATTCATCCGTAACAGAGGGATGATCATTCAAAACCCTTGAGACGGTCCCGGTGGAAACGCCCGCGAGCCTGGCAACGTCTCGAATTCCAACTTTTGGCATAGCAGCAACATATGTCCCTTCATCTTCGCCTTCGGGGACATCCAAAGGCGGCTGATCCGTGCTTTCAGCTAATGGTCTGTCTATCGCCTTAGTCAAAGGACTGCATCTTAATTCTGACCGCTGATCTGCCATAGCATCGCCACTGCAGATATTCAATGGAAACGGTTCATCTGCTGCGCTTCACAAGGTGATGGTCTGGGCAGTTTGCGCTGGTTTTTTGGCTCGTTTTGGCGACTTGACAATCTTCTGTGGCGTTGTTACTCAGTAGGCGTTGGAAACGGTTCATTGTTGCTGACAACTCAGGTGGAGCTGAGCCCAGGACCGTTCGGGAGGAAGGAAATGTTCAATTCTATAAAGCGTGATTCCGTCTTGATCAGCGCGCCGCGTCGCGCGGCGTTGAAGCTTGGAATTGCCGGTACGTTGATGCTCGCGCTGTCTTGCGGCGTGTCGCCTGCCTTTGCGGCGAGCAAGCCTAAAGTCGGCTTGATTATGAAATCCTTGTCCAATGAGTTCTTCAAGCAGATGAAGGCCGGCGCCGATAAGTATGCGGCTGAAAACAAGGACAAGTTTGACTTCAAGGCTGTCGGCATGAAGGACGAGCGTGATTTCGCTGCACAGGTCGATGCCGTCGAAAACTTCGTCACTCAGAAATACGATATCATCGTCGTTGCGCCGGCCGATTCAAAGGCAATGGCCACTCCCCTTGCGAAAGCTGTGAAGGCCGGCGTCAAGGTCATCAACATCGACGTGCCGCTGGATGCGGATGCGAAGAAGGCGGCCGGTATCGATCTCGCTTTCTTCGGTCCTGACAATCGGGAAGGGGCAAAGCTTGCAGGCGACGCGCTTGCCAAGGATTTGGGGTCCGGCGCGAAGGTTGTCATCCTGGAGGGTAACCCCGAGGCTGACAACGCCAAGGAGCGCAAGGAAGGCTTCATGGACTCCGTCAATGGCGGCAAGCTGCAGCTTCTCGACAGCAAGACCGCTCATTGGGAAACGGAAGAAGCCAACACCGTCATGACGAATTTCCTGACGAAGTATAAGGATATTCAGGGTGTCATGGCAGCCAATGACTCCATGGCCCTCGGCGTCGTCAAGGCTCTCGATGCGACCGGCCAGAGCGGCAAGATCAAGGTTGTCGGCTTCGACAACATCCCGCCGGTTCAGCCGCTGATCAAGGACGGCAAGATGCTTGCTACGGTCGAGCAATATGGTGCGCAGATGGCGGTCATGGGGATCGACTATGGTCTGCGTGAACTTGCCGGTGAAAAATTCACTGGCTGGGTCAAGACGGATGTCAAGCTCGTCACCGCCAAGGATCTCAAATAGTCGAAATTGCCGACTGCGAAGTTGAAGAGAGGCGCCGGCTCATGGCCGGCGCTCACCGCTACAAACCGCTTTCCGTGTTGATCACGCCGGTGAGGTCGCTTTCGGGCCTCGGGAGTAACGTGCTGCGTGGAGGCTGGCCATCTCCCATTGAAATTGACCACGCATGAGGTGGACGTGTCAGACGCATCAGATGACGACATCCTGAAGCTGGAAGGGATCGGCAAGCGCTTCCCTGGTGTCGTGGCGCTCAAAGATGTTTCCATGCGGATCGGCCGCGGCAAGGGGCACATTCTTCTTGGTGAGAACGGCGCCGGAAAGTCGACCCTGATCAATCTGCTGGGCGGCGTCTTCAGGCCCGATGACGGTCGCATCCTGTTTGACGGCAAGCATTATGATCCGGCCTCGCCGTTGGAGGCGTTCAAGGCGGGCATCCGTGTCATTCACCAGGAATTGCACCCTCTTTCCAACCTGACGGTCGCAGAAAACCTGCTTTTTGAGCATCTGCCGCGCCGATACGGGCTGGTGAACTATAAGCAGATGAATAAGAGAGCGGCCGAGCTCCTGGAAGAGGTTGGCCTTGACGTGTCGCCGACGACGCCGGCCAATCGCCTCAGCGTCGCGCAGCTTCAGTTAGTCGAGATAGCCAAGGCGCTCTGCTATGAAAGCAAGCTTCTCGTCCTTGACGAACCGACGGCAACCCTGACCTCCAAGGAGGTCGATCGCCTCTTCGAAATTTTGAAGCGACTGAAGAGGCGTGGCGTTACGACGCTCTATATATCTCACCGACTGGAGGAGATATTCGAAGTCGGTGACGATGTGACGGTGCTGCGCGACGGCCAGCATGTGATCACGCGCCCGCTGTCGGGACTGGCTATTCCTGATATCGTCGAACTCATGGTCGGGCGCAAGCTTTCGGATCATGGCGTCTTTCGCAGCGACAGCGCAGTGTCAGGGGAGGCGCTCGGTATTTCCGGCCTGAAGGTGACGCGAAATAGCCCGGAACTGTCATTTTCCGTGGCAAACGGAGAAATCGTCGGCATTGCTGGCCTTGTGGGCAGCGGTCGGACGGAGGCGGTCCGCGCCATATTCGGTGCCGACGCAAAAGCTGCCGGCGAAATTCGCTTGAATGGCGAGCCGGTCGAGATCAATTCGCCGAGGGATGCCGTTGCTGCGGGGCTGTGTCTGGCAACCGAAGACCGCAAGATGCAGGGCTTGATGCTCGACATGAGCTGCGCTGAAAACGCCACCATAACGGATCTCGGCAAGGTCTCCCGCAACGGCTTGATCATCCGAAGGGTGGAGGATGATCAATCGCAGCGCCTCGTGCGTGAGCTGCGTATAAAGACTCCCTCCATCCATCAGGTCGTCAGAACGTTTTCCGGCGGCAATCAGCAAAAGGTCGTTATTGCAAAATGGCTGTTCCGCGGTCCTAAAGTCTTGATCTTCGATGAGCCGACCCGTGGAATCGACGTGGGTGCTAAAGCCGAGATTTATGAGCTTTTGTGGAAGTTTGCGGCCGAAGGAAAAGGTGTTCTGGTCGTGTCTTCGGATTTGCCGGAGCTCATCGGTATTTGCCATCGCATCATCGTTTTCTCCGATGGCAAGATAGCCGGCGAAATACCTCGAGAGCAATTTGACGAGAGCAGGATTCTTTCGCTCGCCTACAAGGAGTACAGCCGTGTCCGCCAACATTGAAAAACAGACCGAGGCGAAAGAGGCCAGCTTCTGGGACAAGCTTATTCGGATCTCGATGAAGGAAGCGGGCGTCGCAATTGCTCTCGTTCTGATTCTGGTGTTTTTCTCGGCGACGGCGCCGTACTTCGCAACGCCAGAGAACTTCCTGAAGATCTTCGTGCAGATTGCCATCAACACTGTACTTGCTTCGGGTATGACCTTCGTCATCCTCGTCGGCGGCATTGATCTTTCGGTCGGGTCGCTGCTTGCCCTTTGCACGGTTATCGGCGCAACGATCATGATCAATCCGCAGTTTTCTCCATGGCAGGCGATTGTTCTGGCATCTCTTGCGTCGATGGGCACGGGCGCGGTCCTTGGCGCCGTCAACGGATGGATCTGCGAGAAGTGGAAGCTTCCTTCCTTCATCGTCACCCTCGGCATGCTGAACGTCGCCAGCGGCCTGGCGCGCGTGGTCAGTGACAATTCCACGATTACCGGCTTGCCTCAGCCTTTCGTTGATTTTGGGAACCTGATCTTCTGGGGCATATTTCCCTCGATCTTTCTGATTGCGATCGTCGTCGTCCTCATCGGCTGGTTTGTGCTGCGCTATACCGTTTTCGGGCGCTTCGTCTTTGCGATCGGCACCAATGAGGAGGCGGTTCGCTTGTCGGGCCACGAGCCCAAAAGATACAAGATCGCCGTATTCACGATTTCCGGATTGACTGCGGGCATTGCGGCTATGGTCTACCTGCTCCGCCTCAATGTCGGCAGTCCGGTTGCGGGCATTGGCTATGAACTGAATGCCATAGCCGCAGTCATTATCGGTGGGACTAGTCTCTCGGGCGGAAAGGGCTCGATCATAGGTACGCTGGTGGGGGCCTGCATTCTTCAGGTTCTATCGACTGGATTGCAGCTTTTGGGCGCCGACGACAACATCAAGCCGATCGTCATCGGCGCCGTTATCGTGTTGGCGGTTATCCTGGATAGCTATCGCGGGCGATTGATGCGGATATTGGAAACGCGGTGATTAATCGCAACGCTCGAGGTTCAACTGGGTTGTGCACCTTGGTTTCTACTCTCGCCGAGCCGCCAGGAGAACTGCGCTAGAGATCTGAAGCGCGACGAGATGACAAAGGCGAGAGGAGTTGTCACATAAGACTGCTGTTAGCCGGCAGGGCATAGAGATGGTGGGACACTGTTTTGAACGCCGGTGTCGAAGAACTCTCGGCTTAGCTCGACTCGGTGCTGCTTGCGCTTGCGGCAACGGCCAGCGCGACGCCAAGCATTTGGATCCCGGTTAACGCTTGCCCAAGAACGACGAAGCCGGCAGCCGCGCCAATCGCCGGCTCCAAGCTCATCAGGATGCCGAAGGCCGATGCCTTCATCCAGCGAAGCGCGATGAATTCGAGCGCATAGGGAAGTAGTGGCACGAGTACAGCAAGCCACCCCGTAGCAAGGATGGTTTCATAAGAAAATCCCGACCGCCACTGATGAATTCCGAAAGGCGTTGCGGCGAGCGCCGCAAACACGAGCGACACCGACAAACCCTCAAGTCCCTTGAATTGCTGCCCCACATTTTTCATGAGCAAAATGTAGCTGCCCCAGCCGACCGCTGCACCGAACGCGAACAGCACGCCGATCAAATCACCGGCCAAGGCGCTGCCGTCCCACGACAGGCAAAGGACGCCTGCCGCGGCGATCAAGGGGCAGACGAGCCGCCACCCGCGGCCGCCAAATAGGGTCGCTACGGTCAACGGCCCTAAGAAATCAATCGCTACGGCAAGCCCAAGCGGGATGCGCTCGATTGCAGCGAAAAAGCAGAGCGTCATCATGGCCATGGCGGCGCCCAGTGCCACGGCGGCGAGCCATTGCGACCGTGAATAGCGTAAAAAAGGCGGACGGATGAAGAGAAACAGCACGAATGCAGCCCATGAGAGCCGGAGCCATGTCGTTCCGAAAGACCCCATAATTTGCATAATCGGCTTGGACAGTGCTGCGCCAAACTGCACGCTGCACATGGATAGAACGCAAAAGACGACAGCGAGATAGGTCTTCCCACCAAAATTCTGCGTTCTCGCCGCCTGAGGCCGCTTGTTGCCCTCAACTGTCGTCGCTGTTTCCGCCATCTCTGGATCTTCCTCATCGCTTCTTGCGCAGAGATAGCAAGGCGATAGAATTAAGGAACTCTGATAGTTCTAATAGTGATATTAGAGAACCTTATATGCGCGATTTGGAAACCAGCCTCTTACGAGCCTTCGTTGTCACCGCAGAATGTGGAAGCGTCAGCAAGGCGGCACACCGTCTCGCAAAAACCCAAGCTGCGGTCAGCATGCAATTGCGCCGCCTGGAGGGCGATGTTGGCGTGCAACTGCTGAAGCGAGGTCCAAGAGGGATGGATCTGACAGAAGCCGGGCACATTCTCCTTCCATACGCCCACAAGATATTGGGACTGGGAGCAAGCGCGCGGCGGGCGCTTTCCGGTCAAACCGTGGAGGGCCGGATCCGGCTGGGAATGATCGAAGACATTGCCGTCGGTTCGCTGCCCAAGGCACTGCAGAGTTTCGCCGTCTCTTATCCTGGTGTCGCTTTGGATCTGATAGTCGCAGATAGCGATGTGCTTTCAGAAAAACTGTCCTTGGGTTTGCTGGACATTGTCGTTGGAGACCCAGCACGGATTCGCATTCAGCCGATATTGACCTGGCGGCTGCCCTTGAGGTGGGTGGTCGCGCGAGGGTTTGTCGCTCCGCAACACGCCCCTTTGCCCTTGATTACATTCGACGGCACTTGCAGTTGGAACCAGAAGATGACGGGAGCGCTGAACAGCGTCGCCAAATCCTGGCGCACTGCCCTAAGCAGCACCAACCTTTCGTCCATACAGTCGGCGATTGAAGCTGGCCTAGGGGTTGCCGTTCTCTTGGATGTTAACATCCGCCCGGCGACAATGACGGTTCTGGGGCCTGCCGATGGAATGCCACCTGCTCCGCTCGTGGAGTTCGGGCTCTTTATAGTCGAAGGGAAGGACCTGTCTTCCCAGCCAATCGGAGCACTGTGGCAGTACATCGCCAATGAACTTCAAATTTTTCAGGATGATCTAGCAAGCGGATGAATCTCCTCGATCCAGTTGAGATACTGGCTTGGGGGCGCTGATTGGCACATTTTTGCGCTTGATGAACTGCAGCCGCGACCGGCCTTGTTGTCGCTAACCCGCCCCTTGCGGCATCTGGCTGAGGACGCTTTCGACAATCGCCTTGGCCGATGCCGAGGGTCAGGTTCTGCTCCGATGCGATTTTGTTGGCGATGTCACGAAAGGACAGTCTTCTCTGTTCGTGAACATCACTCCGGTATGACGACGAAGATGTGGCAATGATAGGGTTGCAAAAGCAGGAATATTGGCCGAACGGCGAAAACCATACGAAACTCCTGCTTCGGAGGCGGTTAACCGCATGGCCATGCCCGTTCTCGCAATCGCCGCACGGGACGGCGCTCCAGCGCGCCATTTCCGTCCTTCAGGTTACCATGGACAAGATTTAACTGGATTTGTCGTACCCGGCCATACAGGATTTTCCGCCAAGATTGGAAAAGACCGAATGAGGAGAAGAACTGTTATCTTTGGCGGAACTGCGATCGCTACATCCGTGGTTCGCCCCACGAGACCGGCATTGATCGTCGGAGGCCGCCAGCGGTGGTCCAACGTGATCAAAATGGCAGGCATCAAAGCCTCCCCAGCAAGGCCAAGTGCCTCACGGCCAGTTCAAGCGGGCGGGCATCGTTCGATGCATCGAGGGCCGCTTCCGATCAACGAGCAGCCCTGACACCAATTCCTTGTCTGGTTGGCTTCGATTCCATCACACTGGCACATTTTTCGACTGCCGCGCCGTCGGAGACGCCGCCGCGACTTTGCCCAACAACAAGGACGAAGAAATCCAACTGAAAAACGGCGAGTGGCGTGCACTCAAAACAAGGCTCGCGCAGGACCGGATCGAGATTGAAATCACGGAAAGCCTTCTGCTTGATCAGAAATACGAAACACTGGCGGTTCTTTGTGTCCTTCGGACAATGGATCGCAGAAGGCGTTGAGACGGTCGAGCAGGCGGATTTTTTAATGGCCAATGGCTGTGATGCGGCACAGGGATTCCTGCACAGCAAGCCCTGCCAAAAGCAGACCTGGTGAAGCTGCCGCGGTTTCTGAGTGTTTGATCGCAACGGGTCGTCAGATGTGGCTTGTGCAGCCAAAGCTGCATCGTCAGTTAAGGAGCCGTGTTGCCAGAAGTGCTTTCGCGCGCGATAAGGGCAAATCCCATATCGATTTGCTCGGCGCTGGACCTTGTGGAAGCATCGAGCGCCAAGAGAACCTTCTCGGCGGCAAGCCTGCCGGTTTCGTAGCGGCGGGTGGCGATCGAGGAAAGGGAAGGGGCAGCACAGGCCGCGAATTCGAGGTCGTGGAAACCGATAATCGAAATGTCGTCCGGCACGCGAATGCGACGCTTCCTGCACTCCTGCATGGCGCCAAGCGCCAAGTTATCGTCCGTGCAAAAGATCGCCTCCGGCAGATCGCCGCGGTCATGCATTTCGCCAAAGAGTTCAGATCCAAGCGCCACCGAACTGTGGCGCGGCCTATCGGCAATCATTTCCAGACTTTTCAAACCAACCTCCTGCATCGCAGCATGATATCCGTCAAACCGTGACTGGGCGCGATGGTCGAGATTGCCGGTCAGGAACGCAATCCGTCGGAACCCGCAGTCAATGAGATGGCGGGTAGCAGTATGGCCGGCATGCTCCTGCGACATGCCGATGTTGAGGTCGATCGGATCGTCGGACAACTCGAAGGTCTGGACAACCGGTAGGCGCGCCTGCACCAAAAGCTGACGCGACAGCGAGGTGTGGTGGATGCCCGCAATGATGATCGCTTCCACCCGCTGGCCGAGGAGTGCCTTGATCGCATTCTCCTCCTCTACCTCCGAATAACGGCTGTTCACAACGATAACTTGGAAACCTGCCGCGATCAGAACCTCATGCAGGGCAAACAAGTATTCGGCAAAGATGACGTTATAAAGCGTCGGCACGATCACGCCGATCGTGTGGGTGCGGGAGGAGGCCAGTCTGCTTGCCGCAACATTCGGCACGTAGCCCAATTTTTCAACCGCGTTGTTAACGCGCAGGCGCAAGGTTTCCGAGACGGTAGCCGGTTTTCGGAGCACGCGCGAAACTGTGATCGGGCTGACACCCGCCAGGCTCGCAACATCGTCGAGAGTTATTCGGCGCATTGAAGCATTATCCAATACAAAGAGCTCAACGGAACGGATGATCAAGCAGAACCGAGTGATACTCTACAATTGACAGCGCTATCAAAGAGAATTTGACAGCGCTGTCATCTGTGTTAACTTTTTGTTTGTTCCGCAAGGGATGGGACGGAGCCCTTTCGGACCAATCATGCCAATCAGAATATTGGAGGGCGGCTTGGTCCGCCTGCGGAGGAGAACATCCATGCTTGGAAACGTGAAAGCGAAATCTGCGCGCGTTGCGGCAGTTTCCGCACCGATAGTTGCGCTGTTGTGCAGCGCCGCCTACGCCGAACCAAAAGTCGTGAAAGGGCCAGCAGCGGATCCGGGCTGCATGACGCCGTGGGCGTCTGATACGCAGTTTTTGCAGTATCCGAAAAAGGAAGGCCCGTACCGCATCGCGTTGGCCAATGGCTATATTGCCAATACTTGGCGCATCCAGATGGTCCAGACCGCGAAGGCCTATGCAGCACAGCCGGAGGTTAAGGCAAAGCTGAAAGAGTTCAAAGTCGTCTCCACGGGCGAGGACGTGCCGGCGCAGATTTCGGCGATCAACAACTTCATCGACGCCGGCTATGACGCGATCGTCGTCAATGCTCAAAATCCGACCGCTTTTGGTCCCGTGATCAAGCGTGCCAAGGAAGCCGGCGTCGTCCTCGTCGCATTCGACAACACGCTGGATACAAAGGATGCAATTAACGTCAACGTCGACCAGAAGGGCCTGGGGGTTACTTGGGCCGAGTGGCTCATCAAGCATCTGCCGAACGGCGGCAAGGTTCTGGAAGTAAGGGGGGTCGCCGGCACATCCGTCGACACCGACCGTCACAACGGCATCAAGGAAACGCTCGCAGCCTCAGGCAAAAAGTTCGACGTGACGGAAGTCGTCGGCAAGTGGGATGATGGCGTTGCCCAGAAGGCGACAGCGGATGCCATCGCCACAAACGGTCCGTTTGACGGCATCACCGCACAAGGTGGCGACACCGGCGTTGTTCAGGCGATGATCGACGCGAAGCATCCGTTCGTACCTTTCGGCGGCGAGACCGAAAACGGCTTCCGCAAGCTTTGCGCCGCCCATGCAGGCGAGGGGCTGGTTTGCTCGTCGGCAGGAACAGGACCAGCCCAGGTGGCAGTCGCCATAAAGACGGCGATCGCCGCGCTTGAAGGCCAGGTCGTTCCGCAGGCCGTCAAACTGCCGACGGCACTGGTGTCACACCCGGACTTCAAGAAGGATCAAGATTACTACCCTAATCAGTCCGACAACTTCTTTGTCGGCAACGCCTTCCCCACCTGTGGCATCAATTTCACGGCTCAGGAAATTATGGGGCAGACCAAGGAAAACCAATAGCAGCGTGCTCATAGGATCGACTGCGGGCATGCGTGCCCGCGGTCAGAGGCGAAGTGCACCCGATGGGAGGGGCGCGTGATCTTGTCAGAACCGCTGTTGCGCATGGAAGGCATATCGAAGCGCTACGGCGGTGTCATAGCACTCAACGAAGCCGATATTGCAATCCGACCCGGCGCGATTCATGCCGTGCTGGGCGAGAACGGCGCGGGAAAATCAACACTGATCAAAATCATGGCCGGGGTGACCGCACCCGATGAAGGCCGAATGCTTCTGGACGGCAAGGCGGTATCCTTCTCATCACCTGCAGCGGCAAATGCGGCCGGGGTCGTATCAGTCTTTCAGGAGCTGTCGCTTATTCCCGACCTCTCCGTTGCCGACAACATCGTCATTAGCAATCCACCCCAACGTTTTGGCATGATCGACAGACGCGCCCAGCGGCTGATCGCCGTGGAAGCCCTGGCGCGCGCCGGCGCCTTCGACATTCATCCATCATCGCTGGTCAAAGACCTTCCGCTTTCCCGTCGGCAAATGGTCGAGATTGCAAAGGCTCTCGCCCGCAGCCCTCGGCTGATGATCCTGGACGAGGCGACATCCGCCTTGAGCAAGTCTGACGTCGAGAAGGTCTTCAGCGTCCTGAAGCGACTGCGCGCAGAGGGATTGGCGCTGGTCTACATCTCGCATCGCATGCATGAGATTGCAGAACTTGCCGACGATTGCACGGTGCTCCGCAACGGGCGCAGCATAGAATCCTATCCAGCGGGTACAAAGACCGATCAGCAGGTTGTAGAGCTGATGATCGGTCGGGAATACAAAAGCGTGTTTCCGGCCAAACCGGGTCTTGAGATTTCAAGACCCCCCGTCCTTTCTTGCTCTGGCCTTTGCTGGGGGGATCGTTTGGCCGACATCGAATTCGATGCCCGTCCAGGGGAGATTGTCGGCCTCGGAGGCTTGGATGGGCAGGGTCAGCGCGAACTCTTGCTAGCGCTCTTCGGCGTGCTTCGCGACGTCCGGGGCGACGTGCGGATCGACGGCCGCAGCGTGCGTTTGAGCAGTCCCAAGGAGGCTAAATCTGGAGCAACCTCCATTGCGCTCATCCCGGAAGATCGAAAGACCGAAGGGTTGATGCTGCCGATGACGGTGCGCGAGAACCTTTCGATAGCTGCGCTTGGCAGCGTCTCGCGCAAAGGCATCATTGATCGCGGTGTGGAGGCGACCCGTGTCAACGAACTCCTGGAGCTCCTGGCCATCAAGGCGGCGAATATCGACATGCCGGTGAGCAATCTGTCCGGCGGCAACCAGCAGAAGGTCGTGATTGCCAAATGGCTTATGAACCGACCGCGGATCATCCTGCTGAACGACCCGACACGCGGCATCGACGTCGGGACCAAGCAGGAAATCTACCAGCTGCTGCGAAAGCTTGCCGACAGCGGCGCAGCAATCATCTTTTATTCCACGGACTACGACGAGCTGATTGGCTGCTGCGATCGAGTGCTTGTCATGTATGACGGTACGATTGTGCGCACGCTTGACGGCGATAAGCTCAACGAACGCGAGTTGATTGGCAGTGCGTTGAACATCGCCGCTGAGCCGGTGGAGCGGAGGGCAACTCAGTGACAACAGGCACGGCCGGTGAATGGCGATTCTGGTACGAACTCCACAGGGGGACGCTACTTGCCGCGGCTCTTTTTGTCGTGATGTTCGTAATCTATGTCTCCAACCATCCGGCAGGCTTCACACCGAATGTCGTGCAGACAGCGTCTAACAAGGCAACCCTGCTCGCCTTCGTCGCGATGGCGCAATGCCTCGTGGTTATCACTGCAGGCATCGACCTTTCGGCCGGGATGATCCTGGTGCTGTGCAATTGCCTCGCATCCTGGCTGGTGGTCGGTACGCCGCTGCAGACCGGTTTCGGCATCGTGGTCGTACTGGCGGCAGGGCTCGCCTGCGGCGCCTTAAACGGGCTGATCATCATCTTTGGCAGACTGCAACCGATTGTGACGACCATCGCCACAAGCGCAATCTTCTTCGGTCTTGCGCTACTGTTGCGGCCAACGCCGGGTGGTTCCGTCAACGAGACCCTTGCGGACGTGTTTACCTCAAAGCTCTTCGGGATGTTTCCTACCAGTCTAGTCGTGCTCGCCGCCACGATACTGCTGGTCTGGATTCCTTTCAGCAGATCGGTCTACGGCCGCGCCGCCTATGCGGCGGGCTCTGCGGAAAATGCGGCTTACATGTCGGGTATGCCGCTTAAGCGGGCGAAGCTTGCCGCATACACACTTGCCGGGCTTTTATCAGCCATGGGCGGGCTTTACCTCACCTTCTTTTCTTATACTGGCGAAGCCGCCTTCGCGAGCGGCAACGCCTATACACTTTATTCGATTGCTGCTGTCGTCCTCGGGGGCGTGTCTCTGGCGGGTGGCAAAGGCAGCGCTGTCGGCGCGGCATTCGGGGCGCTTGCGTTTCGCACCATCGGCGACCTCCTTTTCGTCTTTGATCTCGACCCACTCTGGCAGCCGCTGTTCCAGGGAATCGTGCTGATGCTTGCGATCGGTGTTGGCTCGATCGGGCTGGCGCGGGTACGCAATCGACTGGAATGGTTCCAATGAGCGAGGATGCATTCAGCATGCGGCACTCAATCGTTCCCCTTCGGCTGCGGGGAAGAGATCCCGCCGTGGCGATCGCCTTCGGCTGTATCATACTGCTGCTGCTCGGCGGATCACTCTATTCTTCGAACTTTCTTTCGCCCGATTACCTCTTGCAACAGTTGAAGGTCGCCTCGTTCCTTGGCGTGATCGCGACGGGGATGATGATGGTTATCCTGCTTGGGCAGATCGATCTATCCGTTCCGTGGACAGTTACCGCTGGCGCGATGATGGCATGCGCTGCGACGGCCTATGGAACAAGCGCCTCCTTTCTAGCCATTCCCTTCGGAGTTGCCTGCGGCGCAGCGATTGGTTTGGTCAATGGGCTTACCGTCGCGTACCTGCGCATTCCCTCGATGATCATCACGCTCGCGACCAATGCGGTCGTGCAAGGATTGATGGTCGTCTATACCGGCGGGTTCTCACCGCAGGATTCGGCCTCTCGGGCGATGCGCTTTCTTGCGACCGGCTATACCATTCCCTCCGTCCCCAACGGCGTTCTGGTGTGGCTTGCTGTCGGTATCCTCGCCGTCTTCCTGCTGACTCGAACCACCTTCGGTCGCTCGCTCTATGCAATCGGAAACCGGGAGCGGGCGGCCTATATGTCGGGCATCGACACACGGCGTATTACTTTACTCGCTTTTGTGATCTCCGGGTCGCTGAGCGCGCTTGGTGGTGTGTTGCTGGCCGGTTATGCATCAAAGGCTTCGCAGTCGATGGGCGATGCCTATCTCCTGCCGTCAATCGCGGCCGTGGTCCTCGGCGGTACCCATGTTCTCGGTGGAAAAGGAACCTACCTTGGTACCGTGGCGGGCGTGATCCTTATCACCCTGTTACAGTCAATCCTCTCGGTAATGCAGATTGAAGAGGCTGGCCGCCAACTGATCTACGGAGCAGTCATCATAGGCATGCTATTGCTCTACGGTCGGCAGAAGAACTGAAGCTCTCTCTGCGACGCCGCAATCTATTTGCTTCTGGAGAACTGTTCCAATTGCTATTCAGATGAGCTCGCACATGCGGCTCTGGCACCGGCCCCACGCCATGCAAAATGAGCGGTCGACTTTATGCATATGGCACAGCCGATTTCGCTCATCGATATCGCGATTGCGGCCAAGGTGAGTGTTCGGACCTTGCAACAGGGTTTTAGGCAATTCAGAAACACGAGCCCGATGTCATGCCTACATGAAATTCGATTGATTGCCGCCCATCGCGATTTGCTCGGGGCCGGCACGAAACAGGTCGTCGCCGACATCGCGCTGAAATGGGGATTTACGCATTTCGGGCGGTTTGCAGCCGAATACAAGAAGCGTTTCGGTCAATTGCCATGGCAAACCTTGAAGCGCTAGGTTCTATCACTTTCGCCGAGCATCTGGCCCCTGAAATGCAGGTTCGAGATTATGAAGTGCCGCGACATCAATAGGTCGCAACCAGACAGATCGTTCCCGTCAGAAGGGTGCATGATCAGGGCCGAGTCGACCGGGGACATGGCCTGCAGTGTCCCAAATCGCGAAAGGACCTTTATGTCCATTCAATCGCCTGGCCCCACCGAAAAGGGCATGCTGCAGTTTCTCGCGATTTGCGATGCCTTTTATCCGCCAGACGCCGTTGGAGCATCGATCGAACAGCAGCGGCATTGGTACAACGCCCTTTGCGCACGCTTCGACCGCCCACTGCCCGCCGAGATGATCTTTTCGGACGGCATGCTCCAGCGCATACCGATCCGGCGCTACCGTCCGCGGGAAATCACCACGCGAACCATTCTGCTCTATCTTCATGGCGGTGGCTTCGTTGTCGGCTCACTCGAGAGCCACCATGCCATCTGCGCCGAGATCGCCGATTTTGTCGGTGCGGAACTGGTTTCCGTCGATTACCGGCTGGCCCCTGAATATCGCTGGCCGGCACAGACAGATGACGCTTTTGCCGTGCTGAAGCATCTGCTTTCCGCCAACAACAGGGTCGTGCTGATCGGCGATAGCGCCGGCGGCAATCTTGCGGCTGGCCTTGCATTGCGTGCACGCGATGAGGGCCTGCCTGGCGTCGTCGGTCAGGTCCTGATCTATCCGGCGCTCGGCGGAGACCTTACCGCGGGCTCCTATGTCGAAATGGCCGCGGCGCCCGGCCTGACGACAGCGGATGTCGCCTACTACCGCGAAATCCTGCAGGCGCCGGCGGGCAATGAGATCGCCGCGCCGTTGCAGGCATCTTCGCTTGCCGGACTGCCACCAGCCTTCATCACGGTCGCGCATTTCGATCCGCTGCGAGACGACGGAGCGCAATATGCAGCCCGGCTCGCCGCCGAAGACATCGAGGTGTGGTTCCGAGAAGAGCCGCAGATGGTGCACGCCTGGCTGCGTGCCCGCCACATGAGCGATGGCGCGCGCGACGGCTTCTATGCCGTGTGCGACGCCATCAGGCATTTTGCGACGGCCTGACGATCACATCAGGTCGCGCGCGATCCGCTTTTCAGGAAAGATCATTTCGAATATCTGCACGTCGCCCTCAAACGCGGTGACAATGGCGCTGACGATCCAATCGGTTCCGGTGCATGCAATCCGAGCGGTCGCGACCGTTCGCACGACCCAACCGGGGCGGCACATGTCGCAGGTCCAGGTCGACGTGCCGGTCATCGACAGCGGATCATCCGGCGCAATTGACCAGACTTCTTCCCGCAATTGCCGCGTCGACAGGCCGGTCTGCGGATGCTCGTAAAGTCCGGTGTCCTCATGGATGTGATACTCTGTCCGGTTAGCCGAAAGGTTGCGGATGACCTGCCGCTTTGTTGCTGCGGCTGCATGCTCGATATATTTCGGCAGCGGATCGGGATTGGCCGGTTCCTTGATCTCGATCCTCCTGAATTCACCGAGCAATGGTAGTGCCAGGCCGAGCGATGCGAGATCGATCTCGACCCCTTCGTCTTCCGGCGGCGGCAGGATCATCGGCCAATATGCGCTGGAAAGCGAAAGACGGATACGATGGCCCTTGCGGAAGCGATAACCGCAGGCATCAAGCACGAGCCGGACCGACACCTTCTCGCCTGGAACCAGCGGCTTGGGATCGGCATTGCCATCGCGGTGGGTGAGATTGACGACGCCAAAGGCGACACGCGTTGCCGTGCCATCCGGATGGACGTCGATGAGCCGGGCACAGAGATTGCCACCTGTCGCGTGGGAACGCAGCGCAAGCGTAAGCACGGGCCGGCCGAGATAATCGCAATCCCCGGCAAGCGGTACTGTCTCGAAGACCAAAGAGCCGGCATCGTCCGCACGCTGGTCGATTGCCATTTCGGCGTCTGGCTTCAGCGTGAAATATTCACCGGATGCTGTCCCGGTGTCGAGCGGAGAGCGCAGATAGACCATATGATCAGGCGCGTGCGGGATCGGCATGCCCTGCGTCAAACGGCCGAATTGCTCGACATAGAAGCATTCCATCTGCGGTGGCGACCAGGCGTCCTTGGCGATCCAGAAGCCTGGATCGCTGTCGCGCCGCGCGGCAGGGCGCACGGCATCGAGGATATAGGCGCGGGTCTGCGGTAATCCGTCGATCCCATTGTCCTCGCCGCGCAGCCATTTGTTCCACCAGGCGATCGCTTCGCCATGGAAATCCGCGCGGGGCTTCGGCCAGGCGAAGTGCGGATATTTGTGAACCCAGGGGCCAATCAGCGCCTTCGCCTTGCTCCCCAGGCCCTCGACCGCCATCAGAGGCGTATTGCGGTAGCCGTCGGCCCAGCCGGCGATGACGAGTGTGGGGATCTGCACGCTCGAAAAATCCTCGCAAATCGAGCCGTGACGCCAGAAATCGTCGCGCCGCTGGTGTGCCAGCCACTCCTCCATCAGGAAGGGTTCGCCCGCCAGGCGTTCCAGCCACATCTCCTTCCAGCGCTCGCCGACAAGCGCGGGGTCGGGTGGGCGCGATTGATAGCCGAGCATGGTCGCGGCCCATGAAAGCTGTGCGGAGAGGTGGCAGCCGTTCTTGTAGTGGATGTCGTCGTTATAGCGGTCGACGGTCGAGGCGATCGATATGACGGCCTTGAGCGCGGGCGGGCGCAACGCTGCGACCTGCAGGCTGTTGAAGCCGCCCCAGGAGATGCCCATCATGCCGACCGAGCCGTTCGACCATGGCTGCTGGGCGATCCAGGCGATCAGCTCACAGGCATTGGCAAGCTCCATCGTGGTATATTCGCCATCGATGATGCCATCGGATTCTCCAGATCCGCGGATATCGACGCGCACGCCAGCAATGCCTGCCGCCGCAAACACCGGATAGGTCGACTCGTCCCTGAGACTGGTCCCGTCCCGCTTGCGATAGGGCAGGAATTCAAAGGCCGTGGGAACCGGATTTTCCTCTGCACCGTCTGGCATCCAGATACGCGCGGCAAGCCGCGTTCCATCCTTCAGGACAATCCATTCATTCTCGATGGTGGTGAAGCCGCGCGAAGTCATGATCATTCCCTTGATGTTCCATGAGAGAGGCTTTCGCCTCGCCAAGTCAGTGGCCGGCGCTTTCCATGCGTCGCGTGGCAAGCACACGTTCCAGCCAGCCGATCTCCATTTCCGGCACGGATTTCAAGAGCAGATCCGTGTAGTCGTCAAAGGGCGGCGACAGCGCCGTCGATTTCGGGCCGAACCGCACCAGCTTGCCGCGATGCATCACCGCCACACTGTCGGCGATCGCCCGGACGATCGCGATGTCATGGGTGATGAAGACGTAGGAGAGCTGCTCTTCCTCCTGCAGGCGCAAGAGCAGCTTGAGGATGCCCTCGGCCACCAGAGGATCGAGTGCCGAGGTCGGCTCGTCGCAAAGGATGAGTTCGGGCCTGGCGGCAAGGGCTCTTGCGATCGCTACGCGCTGTTTCTGGCCGCCTGACAGCTCGGCCGGGTAACGGTCGATGAAACCCTTGCCCATTTCGATCTGGTCGAGCAGTTCCTTCACCCGGGCAGTCTTTGCGCCCCCTCTCAGGCCATAGTAGAAGGTCAGCGGGCGGCCGATGATGTCGCGGACCGTCTGGCGCGGGTTCATCGCCGTATCCGCCATCTGGTAGATCAGCTGTATGCGCCTCAGGTCGTCGTTTGGCCGGCTCTTGAGGCGGAGCGCAAGCGGCTTTCCATCGAAGACGATACGTCCGCTGCTCGGGGGCAGGAGGCCGGTGATGACGCGCGCCAGGGTCGACTTGCCCGAACCGGATTCGCCCACGACGGCAAGCGTCTGCCCTTTCGGCACATGCAGCGAGACATCGTGGAGCACCTTGAAGCCGTTGGAATATTCGGCGCTCACATTCTCCACCTTGAGAAGCCCGACGGACTGATCGGCGGCTTCCTCACGGTAGGCTTGCCTGACATTGACGAGGGCACGGGTATAGTCTTGCTGCGGCGTCTTGATGATCTGCTGGACGCTGCCATATTCCACCTGCTTGCCATGGCGCAGGACCATGATGTCGTCCGAGATCTGGGCGACGACTGCAAGATCGTGGGTGATATAGAGAGCGGCCGTGTGCGTTTCCTCGATGGCGTGCTTGATCGCCGCCAAAACGTCGATCTGCGTGGTGACGTCAAGAGCCGTGGTCGGCTCGTCGAAGACAATGAGTTCGGGGTTGGAGCAGAGCGCCATCGCCGTCATCGCGCGCTGCAACTGGCCACCGGAGACTTGGTGGGCAAAGCGCTCGCCGAAGGTCTCCGGATTGGGCAGACCCAAGACGCGGAACAGATAAAGCGCACGCTTGCGCGCCTCCTCCCTGGTCATCAGACCATGCTTGATCGAAGCTTCGATCACCTGATCGCCGAGCCTGTGCGCCGGATTGAAGGCGGCAGCCGCTGATTGCGCGACGTAGCAGACCCGCGCGCCGCGAATTTTTCGGATGCCGTTCTTGCCGAGCGCCAGGATATCGGTGCCGTCGAGCCGCACCTCGCCGCCGGTGATTTCTGCGCCGCCCCGGCCATAGGCGAGCGCGGAGAGACCGATCGTCGACTTGCCGGCGCCCGATTCCCCGATCAGGCCGAGGACCTTGCCCTTTAGGAGATCGAAGGAAACTCCGTCGACGATCGTCACCCGCCTTGGCGGTTCGCCCGGCGGGTAGCTGGTCGCTTCGATCTTCAGATTGCGGACGGAAAGAAGCTCAGGCATCGCCGCGCCCTCCCTTGAGGCTGGATGTGCGTTTCAGGAGCCAGTCGACGACGAGGTTGACGCAGACAGCCAGCACGGCGATCGCCGTGCCCGGTACCAGTGCGGCGGAAATGCCGAAGATAATGCCGTCCTTGTTGTCCTTGACCATGCCGCCCCAATCGGCCGCAGGCGGCTGAATGCCGAGGCCGAGGAAGGAAAGCGTTGACAGGAACAGGATCGAGAAGGCAAAGCGCAGCCCGAACTCGGCAAGCAGCGGCGACAGGGTGTTCGGCAGGATTTCGCGGAAGATGATCCAGAGCTTGCCTTCACCGCGCAGTTTGGCCGCCTCGACGAATTCCATCACCGCGACGTCGAGCGCCACGGCACGGCCGAGACGGTAGACGCGGGTGGAATCGAGGATCGCCATGACGAGGATCAGGACGATGATGTTTTGCGGCAGGACGGCCAGAACCACGAGCGCGAAGATCAGCGTCGGGATCGACATCATCAGATCGTTGAAGCGCGAAAAGATCGTGTCGATTAGGCCGCGTGAAACGGCGGCGGTGAAGCTCAAGATGACGCCGAGCGAAAAGGAGATGAGGGTGGCGGCGGACGAGACGAGCAGCGTCGTGCGCGCGCCGTAAATGAGACGCGAAAGGATGTCGCGGCCGAGATTGTCGAGGCCGAAGACATATTGATCATCGGGCAGCTGCCAGACGTCACCGACGACCTGGGTCTCGCCATAGGGAGCGATCCAGGGCGCGAAGGCCGCAAAGATGAAGGCGATTGCGATACCGCTGATGCCGATCCAGGCGGTGATGGGGATGTCTCTCAATCTCATCGCGGATGCCTCAGCCGGGGGTTGGCGATGATCGCGAGGATATCGGCCGTCATGTTGAGGAAGATGTAGACGGCCGCAAAGATCAGGCCGCAGGCCTGCACGACGGGCATGTCGCGCACGGTGACCGCATCGACCATATATTGCCCCATGCCGGGATAGACGAAGACGACTTCGACAACGACGACGCCGACCACGAGATAGGCAAGGTTCAATGCGACGACGTTGATGATCGGCGCGAGCGCATTGGGAGCAGCGTGCTTGACGATCGAGCGGAAGGCACCGAGGCCTTTCAGCTCCGCCGTCTCCATATAGGCCGACGACATGACGGAGAGGATCGCCGCCCGCGTCATGCGCATCATGTGCGCGAGAACGACGAGCACCAGGGTCGCCGTCGGCAGCGCGATCGCCTTCAGCCGCTCGACGAAACCCATGCTGTCGTAAACGGTCGCCGGAAAGGTGGCGATGCCGAACTTCACGGCGAAGAAGAGGATCAGCAGGTAGCCGATGAAGAATTCCGGCAGGGAGATCGCCGCAAGCGAGATCACGTTGATGATCTTATCCGGCAGGCGGTTGCGGAAGTGTACCGACAGCATGCCGAGGCCGACGGCGAGCGGCACGGAGATGACCGCTGCGAACCCCGCCAGGAAGAGCGAATTGCCGAGGCGCTTGCCGATCTGCTCGCTCACCGAATTCTTGCTGGCCCAGGACGTGCCGAAGTCACCTTGGACGGCGTTGCCGAGCCACTCGACGTAGCGCGTCGTTACCGGACGGTTCAACCCTAGGTCCTGGCGAATATTGGCAACGGCCTGCGGCGTCGCCGACTGGCCGAGATAGGTGGTTGCAAAATCGCCGGGCAGGGCTTCCAGCCCCCCGAAGATCAGGATGGAAACGGCAAAAAGCAGGACGATGCTGAGCACGAAGCGCTCGAGGATGAGGGCAAGCAGCGGAAAACGCTGCCGGAACCTGAGGCCGGGCAGGATATTGCTTGGGGCCGGATTGGTCATGGCGAGGACCTCGCGCTAAAACGTCGGGAGGACCGCGGGTTTCATCCCACGGTCCCGGCTTCGTTGGAGATCGGAGGGGCGTGCGCCCCTTGCCATCAGGCGTCCAGCCAAACGCGGGTCGCGACGTAGCCGTTCGACATGTCGTTGCCGATATCGTGGACATACCCCTTCACCTGCTTGGTGGAGGCGTTCACGAAGTCGTTGAACATCGGCAGGATCAGCCCGCCTTCGTCGCGCACCATCATTGCCATGGTGCGGTACATGTCCTTGCGCTTGGCTTCATCAAGTTCGGAGCGAGCCTGCAGCAAGAGCTTGTCGAAGTCAGGACGCTTGAAACGGGTGTCGTTCCAGTCCGCCGTCGAGAGATAGGCGGTGGAATACATCTGGTCCTGCGTCGGCCGGCCGCCCCAGTAGGAGGTCGAGAAGGGCTGGACGTTCCACACGTTGGTCCAGTAGCCGTCACCCGGCTCGCGCTTGACCTCGATCTCGATCCCGGCCTTCTTGCAGCTTTCCTGATAGAGGACGGCCGCATCGACAGCGCCGGGGAAGGCGACTTCGGAAGTGCGTAGAAGGACCGAGCCGCTATGGCCTGATTTCTTGTAGTGGAAGGCGGCCTTGTCGGGGTCGTAGGCGCGTTGCTCGATGCCCTCGGGGAACAGCGCATAGGTGGTGTTGATCGGGAAATCATTGCCGACCTTTCCGTAGCCGCCGAGGATCTTCTGCACCATGGTCTCGCGGTCCATGGCGTATTTGAGTGCCAGGCGCAGGTCGTTATTGTCGAAAGGCGCCTTGTCGCAGTGCATGATGAAGACATAATGGCCGCGGCCAGCGGTCGAGAGTATCTCGACGTTGGGCGCGCGTTTCAGCAGGTTGACGGTCTTCGGGTCGACGCGGTTGATATAGTGCACCTGGCCGGACGACAGTGCCGCGATGCGGGCGGTGGCGTCGTTCATGCCGATGATCTCGATCGAATCGACATAGCCGCGGTCGGTGCGCCAGTCGTCCTTGTTTTTCTCGAAGGTGGCACGCACGCCGGGCTCGAAGCTCGTCAGCTTGTAGGGACCGGTGCCGATCGAGGCCAGCGGATCGTCGACGCCGCCATTCGGCTGGATGACCAGATGATAATCGGACAACAGCAGCGGCATGTCGGCGTTGCCTTCGCTGAGTGTCAGGACGAGATTGCCGCCATCGGCCTTGACCTCCTTGATCGAGCCGAGGACACCGAGTGCGCCGGATTCCGACTTCGCATCGGTATGGCGCTTGAGCGTCGCAACGACGTCGTCGATCGTCAGTTCCTTGCCATTGTGGAACTTGACGCCCTTGCGGATCTTGAAGGTCCAGGTCACTGCATCCTTCGACGGTTCCCAGGATTCGGCGAGCGCCGGCACGGCAGCCCCCGTCAGCGGATCGGATTCAACGAGCATGTCTCCCCAGCAGCGGCCGACGCAAAACATGAACTGCGACAGGAATTTCGCCGGATCCTTGGAATCGGTGGCCGCGCCACCTTCAAGGCCGAGCTTCAGGTGGCCGCCGCGCTTGGGTTCGGCGGCCTTGGCACTTTCGGTAAACAGGTTGTCGGCGACGGCAAGTGTGATGCCCGCCGCCATGGCGCGTCCCATGAATTCACGGCGGCTGAGCCCGCCCGCGGTGACACGGCCTGCGAGATATTTGGTGTAATCGTTCATTCCCCAGTTCCTTCTTTATGGTGCGTTGACAGAACTTCCGGGCAGATCCGCAGGCGGTTTCCTCTCCGCCCCCGGTGCCCGCATCATGCGGGAAAATGCTGCGGTTGCCGCCGCCTCGTCACTGTCCTTTCCAAATGGGGTTTCGCTTCTCGGTGAAGGCGAGCGCGCCTTCCAATTGGTCTTCGCTCGCATAGAGCCTGTCGACCGTCGCAAACTGCCGCTTGGTGATCTTGTTCATGGCGGTCTGGAACGGCAAACCCTCTGCTTCGCGCACGATTTCCTTGATGGCGGCATAGACGAGCGGCGGCCCGCTTTCGAGCAGTCGGGCAAGCTCCCATGCCCTCTCCATGAGCCGCTCGGCCGGCAAGACCTCGTTGACGAAACCCCAGCGATGCGCCTCGTGAACGTCGAGCCAGCGGCCCGTCAAGAGCATGTCCATGGCGATGTGGTAAGGGATGCGCTTCGGCAGCTTGATCGACGCTGCATCGGCAACCGTACCCGAGCGGATTTCCGGCAGGGCGAAGGTCGCATGTTCGGTGGCAATGATCAGGTCGGCCGAGAGCGCGATCTCCAGCCCCCCACCGCAACAGATGCCGTTGACCGCACAGATGACAGGCTTGTTGAGGTCGCGCAATTCCTGCAGCCCGCCAAAGCCGCCCACACCGTAGTCTCCGTCGACCGCATCACCGGCGGCGGCCGCCTTCAGGTCCCATCCGGCACAGAAAAACTTTTCGCCCGCGCCCGACACGATGGCGACGCGCAATGCCGGATCGTCGCGGAAATCTCGAAAGATCAACCCCATGGCACGGCTGGTCGCAAGGTCGATGGCGTTCGCCTTCGGCCGGTCGATGACGACTTCGAGCACTCCGCCGTCATTTCGTGTGCGAATGTGGTCGTTCAACCTATGCTACCTCCTCCGCCGTATCAGGGCATCAACTGCGGCAACGCCGCGCCCTTCGGGAAGAACCATCAATGGATTAATGTCGAGTTCCTCAAGGTGTGTCGCGTTCATTACGACATAATCTGCTGCTGCTGCGACAGCAGCGACCGCGGCTTCGAGATCGCCTTTTGGCCGCCCGCGATAGCCAGAGATCAATTTTGCGAGTTTGAGCCCGGAAATCGCTGCGTGAATGTCCTTTTTCGTCGCCGGAAGCGGCAAGATGACGGAATCTTCAAGCAATTCAACGAAGATTCCGCCCGCACCGACGGTAAGCGACAATCCGAAAACAGGGTCGCGGATGGCGCCGACAATGAGCTCGGCGATCGGCGGATCGATCATCTTCTCGACGAGATAACCGGCATTCGGCGGCATGGCCGTTCCCGCGTTCGATACCGCCTCAATATTGTTGAGGTTGAGTGCGACGGCCCCCGCCTCGGTCTTGTGCGCAATGCCGAGACCCTTCAACACGACCGGGAAACCGAGCCGTTCAGCCAGCTCAGCGGCTTCACCGGGAGAAGAGGCCGACAGCCCCTCGGGAACCGGAAGTCCGAAGGCGGCGAGTTCGGACTTCGCATCGGCCTCCGTCAGCGTCTCGATCTCTCCGGCTACCAAGGCCACATCGAGCAACGGCAGGGGAAGTGGCGCTTTCCAGGCCCGCCCTATGCCGGCTGCGACTTCCGCAGCGGCGATCGTTTCGTCGATGCCGCAGAAGGCAACGATGCCGTTTGCCATCAGCCGTTCGGCTATCGGCTCCGGCATGTTTTCCGGAAGGGTCGCGAGAAGACCGGCAAGCGCACCGGTTGTGGCGGCGGCCGTTATGACCGCCTCAACGGTCATCGCCCATTCGGACGCATCGCAGCGGTCACCACGCGGGAAGTCGAGGACGACGAGATTGAGGGCATATCCACCTTCGAACATGGCGCTGAAGGCTTCGGTCTGGCGTGCGAAATCGCCCCACACAAAGGTATGATAATCGAGCGGATTGGAAAGCGTCACCATCTCGCCCAAGACCCGCCGCAGCCGTGGCAATTGCTGCGGCCGCAACGCAGAGAATTCCACGGCGCGGCCGACGGCGGCATCTGCCATCAGCGAAGCTTCGCCTCCCGAACAGCTCATCGACGAGATCGAATGGCCTGCGAGAGGGCCGGCGACATGCAGCAGCTTCAAGGTTTCCAAGAGCGCCGACAAGCTCTGGACGCGGCCGAGGCCGAGGCGGGCGAGCACGGCATTCGCGACGGCATCACTGCCGGAAAGCGAGGCGGTATGCGACACGGCCGCACGCTTTGCCTGCTCGGACCTGCCGACCTTGAGCACGACGACCGGCTTGCTTGAATGGCGGGCGATGGCGGCCAGGCGTTCGAGTGCAGCGAGATCGCCGAAGCCTTCGACATGAAGGCCGACCGCTGTGACACGCGGATCGTCGATCAGCGCACAGGCAACATCGCAAAGCGATGTCTGCGCCTGGTTGCCGGCAGTGACCACATAGGCGATGGGCACGCCACGGGTCTGCATGGTGAGGTTGATGGCGATATTGGAGGACTGCGTGAGGATCGCGACGCCGCGTGCCATACGCCGCATGCCGTGCTGATCGGGCCATAGCAGCGCGCCGTCGAGACCGTTGATGAGGCCGTAGCAGTTTGGCCCGAGGATCGGCATGTCGCCGGCTGCTTCCAGCAGGGCCTGCTGCAGCTCGGCGCCGTCGCTGAGTTCCGCCGTCGCCTCGCTGAAGCCCGATGCGTAACAGACCGCCCCGCCAGCGCCGGCCCGCGAAAGGCTGCGCACAATCTCGACGGTCAGCATCCTGTTGACGCCGACGAAGGCAGCGTCGGGTGCCGAAGGCAGATCGGATACCGAGCGATAGCAGGGCCGCCCGAGCACCTCGCCAAGCTTGGGATGGACGGGCCAGATCTCGCCGGCAAAACCCATGCGGTCGCACTGCTCGATCACCCTGCGCGCCTCGCGGCCGCCGAAAACGGCGATCGTTTGCGGTCTGAGAAGGCGGTCGAGCGGGCCAGGCGTCATCGGCTCACGCTCCTAAAGGTCTAAGCAGGTCGCGGCTGATGATGTGCCGCTGGATTTCTGAGGTGCCGTCCCAGATACGCTCGACGCGCGCATCGCGCCAGAAGCGCGCAAGCGGCAGATCGTCCATCAGGCCCATGCCGCCGAAGATCTGGATTGCCTCATCCGTCACGCGACCCAGCATCTCGGAGGCATAGAGT
Source organism: Rhizobium sp. 3T7 (assembly GCF_020166565.1). NCBI lineage: Bacteria > Pseudomonadati > Pseudomonadota > Alphaproteobacteria > Hyphomicrobiales > Rhizobiaceae > Rhizobium > Rhizobium sp. 3T7. Next base: position 132,606 of record NZ_JAIQXS010000004.1, on the reverse strand, counting down.
TTGGCCGAGGCGATCTGGCGGTCTGCGGAAAGGCCGGCGTCGAGCCGCCAGGCGGCTGAAAGCGTCAGCCACTCGGCTGCGTCGATTTCGGTGATCATGTCGGCAAGCTTGAAGGAAACACCCTGATTGGCGCCGATCGGCTTGCCAAACTGCTTGCGCTCGGCGGCGTAGGACAGGGCCATGTCGAACACGCGTCGTGCCCGGCCGACGCAGGTGGCGGCAACCGTCAGCCGCGTGCCGTAAAGCCATTGATTGGCGATATCGAAGCCGCGATGCACTTCGCCGAGCACCTGGCTTGCGGGAATCCGGCAATCTTCGAAGCTCAGCGTGCAGTTGTGGTAGCCGCGATGCGAAACCGAATCATAGCCCTTGAGGATTTCAAACCCGGGCGTGCCGCGATCCACCAAGAAGGCAGTGATCTTCTTCTTTATGCCTTTTGGCGTGTCCTCCTCGCCCGTCGCGGCAAAGACGATCACGAAATCGGCGACGTCGGCATGCGAGATGAAATGTTTCGTGCCGTTCAGGACGAAATCGTCGCCGTTGCGGCGGGCGGCGCATTTCATGCCGCGCATATCGGACCCGGCGTCCGGCTCGGTGATGGCAAGAGCGTCGATCTTCTCGCCGCGTACCGCTGGCAGGAGATAACGCTCACGCTGCTCGCCCTGGCAGGCCATCAAGATGCCGCAGGGCCGGCCGAAGAAAACCGTCAGCCCCAGCGAGCCGCGTCCGAGCTCCCGCTCGACCAGCGTGAAGGTGGCATGGTCAAGGCCGGCGCCACCGACCTCCTCGGGGAAATTGCAGGCGTAAAAGCCGAGATCGATGCATTTGCGCTGGATCTCGCGTCCGAGCTCCGGCGGGACGATACCGGTGCGCTCGACCTCGTTCTCATGCGGATAGATTTCGGATTCGACGAAGGCGCGGACCGTCTCGACGATCATTTCCTGTTCTTCGCTCAGTCCGAAATTCATGCCGATCCTCCTACCGTTTCTGGCCGACGTGACGGCCGACGCCTTCAGGCACCGTCAACGTCGCGTGCGCTTGCGCAATCACCTTCGCCTTGTCGTACACAGCGGCCGGTGCAGGGATAGCCTTGCCTGCCTTGCTGTCGACATGCAGCAACATGTGCTCGGCCGTGGCGAGAGCCTCGCCCGTAGCCGTGCCGTAAAGGGTGTGGAAGACATGCAGCCGTTTGTCGTCGACAGACAGGATCTGGCAGGTCGAATGGATCGCCTGGCCGAGCTTTGCCTCGCCAAGATGGCGGATGTGGGTTTCCACTGTGTAGTAGCTCTGTCCCGCCTCGACATAGGCGAGATCGACGCCGATCAGGTGCAACAGCGCATCGGAGGTGTCGCCAAAAACCTGCAGGTAGCGGTGTTCGGTCATGTGGCCGTTATAGTCGACCCAGGCAGGGCTGACTTTCGTCTCGACGAGCCTCAGCGGCTTCGACGGGTCAAAAGACACGGCTGCCCCGCCGCCTTGCGTCCAGAGCGATTGCTCGAAGTCCTTCAGCAGCTTGCCGGCGCCCCAGCCCTTGCCGCCGTGCCCACCCTTGAGGGCTTGCAGGATGCCGACGAGATTTTCGTCGCGGATGCGTTCGAGCTCGCGGATCGACAGGCCAGCCGCCTGTTCGTCGGATTGCCGGCCGATCTTTTCGATGAGAGCCTCGTCGAGATCGACGACATCGGTGAGCTTGGTCCAGGGCCAGGCGAGGCAGGGACCGAACTGGGCGAGGAAATGGCGCATCCCGGCCTCGCCGCCGGCGATGCGGTAGGTCTGGAACAGGCCCATCTGCGCCCAGCGCAGGCCGAAGGAATAGCGGATGACGTCATCGAGGGTCTCGACGGTGCAGATATCGTCATGGATGAGCCATAGGGCCTCGCGCCACAGCGCTTCGAGCAGCCGGTCGCCGACGAAGGCCTCGATTTCCTTGGCGATGTGGACGCCCTTCATGCCGATCGGCGGCAGGCTGTCCATCGCCGCCTGGATGGTCGCCGCCGAAGTCCTCTCGCCGCCGACGATTTCGACGAGTGGCAGCAGATAGACGGGGTTGTAGGGATGGGCGACGAAGAGGCGTTCGGGATACCTCATGTCGCGCTGCAGATCGCTCGGCAGCAGGCCCGACGTGGAAGAGCCGATCAGAGCGTTGGGGCGCGCAGCGGCATCGATCTCAGTCAGGACGCCGCGCTTGAGGTCAAGCCTTTCCGGCACGCTTTCCTGAATCCAGTCGGCGTCGGCGACAGCTTCCTCCAATGTCTTGCAGAAGTTGAGCCTGCCGCGCGGCGGCAAGGGTGCCCCGGTCAGCATGGCATAGGCTTTTTCGGCATTGGCGATTACTTCGCCGACGATGCGGCCCGCTTCCGGATGCGGGTCGAACACGTTCACGTCGATGCCGGCCAGCAGGAACCGTGCGATCCATCCGCCGCCGATGACGCCGCCACCGATACAAGCCGCCTTGTTGATCCCTGCCATCCCGTCCTCAGCGCTTCGTCAGTTTGAGTTTCTTGCGGACGTCGTCCGGACCGATGATCCGCGCACCCATGCCTTCGACGACCTGCACGGCCTTTTCGACAAGCTGCGCATTGGTGGCGAGCTGGCCCTTGCCGACAAAGAGATTGTCCTCGAGCCCGACGCGCACATTGCCGCCCGCCAGCACGGCCGCCGCCGGATAGGCCATGGCGTTGCGGCCGATCGAAAAGGCCGAAAAGGTCCAGCTCTGCGGTACGTTATTGACCATCGCCATGAACGTATTGAGATCATCGGGCGCGCCCCAAGGAATTCCCATGCACAGCTGGATCAGTACCGGATCTTCGATCAGGCCTTCCTCGGCAAGCTGCCTAGCAAACCAGAGATGACCAGTGTCGAAGGCCTCGATCTCGGGCCGCACGCCGAGATCCGTCATCTTCTTGGCCATGGCCCGCAGCATGGCCGGCGTGTTGGTCATGACATAGTCGCCGAGGTTGAAATTCATCGTGCCGCAGTCGAGCGTGCAGATTTCCGGCAGGCATTCGGCGACATGGCTGACGCGCTCCGTGGCGCCCGCCATATCAGTGCCTTTGGAATTGAGGGGAAGGGGGGCTTCGACATCGCCGAAAATCAGGTCCCCGCCCATACCGGCGGTGAGATTGAGGACGACGTCGATATCCGCCGAGCGGATGCGGTCGGTGACCTCCTTGTAAAGGTCGTTGCGGCGGCTGGCCGCACCCGTTTCCGGATCGCGGACGTGGCAGTGAACGACCGCAGCACCAGCCTTGGCCGCGTCGATGGCGGATTCGGCGATCTGCTTGGGAGTGATCGGCACGTGACTGGATCTGGAAACCGTATCGCCGGCGCCGGTAACAGCGCAGGTGATGAAAACATCGCGGTTCATCGCAAGAGGCATATTGTCGTTCTCCCCGTCTTGTCCGCATTACGCGGCAGGATGAAGGGAGATGCTTTGCAATTTCGGAAGCTATCGATACATTATCAGAATTAAAGGGAGGTGGCTTTGCTGCAGCGATCGACGGAACGGCTCGATATTGACCTTCTTGTCCTGCCGGATACGAACCTGATCCTGATCGCGTCGGTCATCGAGCCGCTGCGCGGCGCCAACCGCATTTCCGGCAGCGAGCTCTATCGCTGGCGGCTCCTGACGCCAGACGGTGCGCCGGTCCCGACTACCAGCCGTATCGCCGTGCCCGCCCAAGGGGCCTTCCGGGCGACGAGCGAGGATGTGCCGCTTTTCGTGCTTGCCAGTTACAATTGGCGTGGAAGCGCGTCGCCGGCGCTCAAGATGCAGCTCTCCCAGGCTGCCCGCTACCGCAAAGTGATTGCCGGCATCGAGTCCGGCACATGGCTGCTGGCCGAGGCAAGCCTGCTCGACGGACTGCCGGCGACCGTCCACTGGGAGGACTACGAAGATTTTGCGCTGGCCTATCCGCAGGTGAGGGCCGTGAAGGATCGTTTCGTCATCGACGGCAAGCGGCTGACGACATCAGGTTCGCTTCCGACCGTAGACCTGATGCTGGAGGTGATCAGGCAACGGCAGGGTTATTCGCTGGCACTCGAGGTCAGCCGGCTGTTCCGTTACGAGCAGCCTTCCTTCCATGCCGACGAACAGCTTTCCGCAGCCTCGGCAGGGCTGCGCATGCATGATCCCCGCGTGGCACAGGCAGTGCGGCTGATGGAGGAGCATATCGAGCAGCCTCTCATTCTGGCGCGGTTGGCCCGCAAGGTGGGCATCAGCGCCCGGCATCTGCAGGATCTTTTCCAGCAGAACATCGGCGCGCCGCCGCATGTGCACTATCTCGCCCTGCGCTTGAATGCGGCGCGCCGCAAGGTAATTGAGACGACAGCCTCCTTCGCCGATATCGCCGCGGCGACCGGTTTCAACTCGGCCTCTGCCTTTGCGAGAAGCTATCGGACGAGTTTTTCCGAGAGCCCATCCGAGACCCGGCGCCGATTGCGCCGCCGTATCACGTCATCGCCGACATAGGCTGGAACGCGTCCCGTACCATTTCGGCCAGTTCCCGGACGGCCTCGCTGGAGCGAAAAGTGCTCCGGCGCAGCACGACTTTGGAGGAATCGACCGGCGGGAAACCGTCTTCGGCGGTCAGTTCCCGGCAGCCGGGCGGAATGTTGCTGCGGGAAAGCGTGGTGACGGCGAGGCCAGCCGTCACGGCGTTTTTCAACCCCGAGCCGGTATCGGCGATGAATGCGATCCGGTAGTTGCGGCCCAGCTGCTCCAGCGATCGCAGCGCAAAATCGCGCGACCAGGTGGAGTTGCGATAGGTTGCAACAGGCAGGGGATCTATGTCATGCAGCCGGTGGACCATGGATGTGACCCAGACGGTCGGATCGATGCAGAGGACCTCGCCTTTCGTCTGGTCGCTCCAGTCGAAAACGACGGCCAGATCGAGCTCGTCGCGCTCCAGGGCGGCAATGTTGCGGACCGTATAGTCGCAGGACACGGTGACCTCGACGGCCGGGTGGCGTACGGCGAAAGCCGCAAGTGCCGCCGGCAGCACCGTCTGGCTGTATTCCTCGGGAATTCCGATGCGCACCGGCCCATCCAGCGGTTTGCTGCGGATCGTCGCGGCGGCCTCGCTCAACAGGTCAATGATCCTGCGGGCATAAGGCACAAGCTGTATGCCCTGGCGCGTCAGCAGGACGCCGCGAGCGCCCCGTTCAAACAGAGTTTCGCCGATCGTCTCCTCTAGCCTCTTGATCTGGGTGCTGACGGCCGACTGTGTCCGCCCAATGCGCTGGGCAGCCGCGGAGAAATTGGACGTCTCGGCGACGACCAAAAAAGTTCTGAGTAAGTCGCTTTCGATTGGCTCGCGCATGGGTAGTCATAGAAAAAATCGATGATAGCTATCTCAACTATTCGTTTGTCTAATGTCAACTCCTGGCGCAAAAAAGAACGGCGTTCGACTTCCTTCTTTGAGAATATCTGCGTGACCATTGAAAATCCGGCCAGAGGCCTCGCAGGCAGCGAGCATGGGAAGGGTGTGCTTCTCATCGTTGCCGCGACGCTTGCCTGGAGCGCGAGCGGTGTCTATTCGCGGCTCCTGACCACCGACGTATGGACAGCGATCGCCTGGCGGTCGTTGTTCGGCGGACTGTTCCTGCTGATCCCCTGTCTTTTCCTCGAAGGGGGTATCTCACGGCGGCAATGGCGTTCCGTCTTCCATCCGCCCGGTCTTGCCATGATCGCATGCCAGACTTTCAGTCAGGGATGCTTCATCGGGGCGCTTTACATGACCACCGTCGCCAATGTGACGATGATCTATGCGACGACGCCCTTCATCGCAGCCCTGCTCGGCTGGCTCATCCTCAAGGAGAGGGTTGCCAGACGGACGCTGATTGCCGGCGGCATCTCGTTCTTCGGCGTCGCGGTCATCGTCGCCTCGTCGATTGGCGGCGGCACGGGTTGGGGCGATCTGCTGGCGCTCGGCATGACTGCGTCCTTCGCGCTCGTCATCGTCATTCCTCGCATCGATCCCGACGTGCCGAGCCTGCCGCCAACCGTCGTCAGCGCTTTCCTGACCCTCGTCATTTTTGCTCCGTTCGGTTCAGTGGGCTCGCTCGATCTGCACAACTGGATCGTTCTTGCCGCCTTCGGCGCGACCAATTTCTCTCTCGCACTGGTGCTCTTCCTTGCCGGGGCAAAGCGGATGGCGCCGGCGGAAGCGGCGCTCATCGGCACGATCGAAATCGTGCTCACCCCCTTCTGGGTCTGGCTGCTGTTTTCCGAACAGCCGCCCGTCGCCACCTATTTCGGCGGCGCGATCATTCTTGGCGCCGTGTTCTGGCACACGACAATCGACGTCAATTTCAGCCGGCGGCCTGAAACAGGATAATGGCCGAACAGCCGCCCATTTTCAGGCAGGCGGCCATCAAATCTGTCGGGACGGTCGGCAAGCCATCGCTTCTGCTCTCAACAGGGTTGAGTAGCGACGTGAAGGTCGTCGTAATGTTGTGATGCCTGTAGGCTTTTAGCCATCCGCTCCGATGCGTAGCTTCCTGGGTCCGGCAGGAACACGACGCTACGATTGCCGTTCAAGAAGACGCGGTGATGGATGTGCGCATGGACTTTACGCGCAAGCACGAAGGTGCTGGTAATGAAGCGACAAGCCAGCCGGCGAGCAGGCCTGTTGCGCGCAACCGTTGTTGCCTGCAAAACACCCAGCTTTGAGCCGGTCATCTACTCAGGGGCTATGGCAGTCGGAGGTCCGCTGGCCTCGTCGCGGCCGTGGCCGAAGATTCGACGTTTGACAGCCTCCCTGACGGTTTGGACGAGGATATACAGAAGTGGGATAACCAGGAGGCCGACGACAGTGCCAACGAGTAGTCCTCCCAGGACTGTCGTACCGATTGCCTGCCGGCTGGCTGCTCCCGCGCCCGTGGCGACGACCAAAGGCACAACGCCAAGCACGGATGCCATCGCAGTCATCAAGACGGGTCTAAAGCGCTGTGCCGTTCCCGCGGTGGCTGCTTCCACGATGCTGAGGCCTCCTTCGCGGCGTTCCTTGGCAAATTCCACGATGAGGATCGCATTTTTCGCAGCAAGCCCGATAAGCAGCAACAGGCCGATTTGCGCGTAGATATTGAGATCGATGCCACCAATCACGAGACTGCCCAGCGCTCCGACAACGGCTACCGTCACCGACAGCATCACCGCCAGCGGCACGCTCCAGCTTTCATATTGAGCGACGAGGAAAAGGTAGGTGAAGAGGATCCCCATGATGAGGATGATTGCAGTTTGATTGCCGGCCTGGCGCTCCTGCAGCGCCAATCCGGTCCACTCGTAGCCGAAGCCGGGGGGCAATTTTTCCAGCGCAAGCGTTTCCATGGTCTCCAGTGCATCGCCGGTGCTGGAGCCGGCCGCTGCCTGGCCGTTGATCGCAGCCGACGGGAACAGATTGTAGCGGTTAACCGAGTTCGGACCGTAGACGGTCGAAATCGAAAGCAGTCCCTGCAGCGGAACGAGATTGCCGGACTGACCTTGCACCCGCAATCGCTGAATATCTTCAATTCGGGTTCGGAAACTGGGCTCGTCCTGAATGCGTACCTGGTACACCCGCGAGAAGATGTTGAAGTCGTCGACATATGACGATCCGAGGTGGGATTGAAGCGTGCTGAAAATCGTTGCTGGCGAAACGCCGAAAAGTTCGGCGCGCTGCCTGTCGATATCGAGATAGATTTGTGGCGTATCAGCGGAAAAAGTGCTGAATACGCTGGCCGTCTTCCCCGTCTGGTTTGCCGCTATGATCAGAGCGCGCATCACTTCGGCCAGTTCCTCCTGACTTTGCCCTTCGCGCGCCTGAAGACGGAAGTCAAAACCCCCCGTCGTACCGAGGCCGGGTATCGCCGGTGGATTGAACGGTACAACCGACGCGGTCGAAATCGTTGCAAATTCAGCGCGTAGTTCGTCTATCAGTGCAAAGACGCTTTGATCGCTCTCCCGCTCGTTCCAAGGGCGCAATGCCGCGATGACCATTCCGGAGTTGGAGCCCCCGCCACCCACCATGCTTGAGCCGGCGATTCCGATCGTATTTGCAACGCCAGGGGTTCGCTGAAGGACGGAGCTGACCGTTGCAATTGTCTGCTGCGTTCTTTCCAGGGATGCCCCGCTTGGCAATTGCACGTTCATGAAGAGATAACCCTGGTCTTCGGCAGGAACGAATCCAGTCGGCAAGACACGATAGAAGCCGTAAATGCCGCCGAGAACGGCTACGAGGAGCAAGGCAGCGAGAACTAGCCTGCGGGAAAAAACCTCCAGCAAGTTCAGATAAAAGCGTCGTGATGCATCCAGCCCCTTGTTCACCTTGCTGAAAAGTGGTGACGGGCTGTGTCGCGCGGGCCGGAGGATGAGAACGCATAGGGCCGGGCTCAACGTCAACGCATTGATCGTTGAGAAAGTGATCGTGACCAGAATCGTGACGGCAAATTGACGGTAGAGCTCACCGGTTATGCCGGCAAGAAAGGCCACCGGAATGAAAAGGGCGGCCAAGACCAGCGTGGTCGCGACGATCGGCCCCGTCACTTCGTTCATGGTGCGCAAGGTCGCTTCCCGTACGCCAACGCCGGCTTCGCTCATCACTCGCTGAACGTTCTCCGCGACGATGATTGCATCGTCCACCACGAGACTGATGGCGAGTATCATCGCAAACAGGGTGATGGTGTTGGCCGAATATCCCATGACGTAGAGCACGGCGAAGCCGCCTACCAGCGAAACGGGTATGGTCAATGTGGGGATTACTGTCGCGCGCCAGTCTTGTAGGAAGAGAAAGACCACCGCGACGACGAGGGCAAAGGTAATGGCCAGCGTGACGAGAATTTCTTCGATCGTCTGTCGAACGAAAGCGGTCGTATCGAAAACCACCGTATACGCGACGTCGTCGGGGAACTGCTTCGATAATGTCTCCAATTCTTTGAGGACAGCGGCGGACACGGCCAGGGCGTTGGCATCTGACGATTGATAGACGACCACCGTCGCACTGGGCCGCCCGTTCAAGGTGGAGGCAGTGTCATATGATTGTGCGCCGAGTTCTACTCGGGCAACGTCGCGGATGCGTACGATCGCCCCATCCCGGTTCGTACGAACGATGATGTCGCCGAACTCGGTTTCGCTTGCAAGACGTCCTCGGGCCATAACGGTCAACTGCATTTGCTGGCCTGCTACCAACGGCGGTGATCCGAGCTGCCCGGCTGATGCCTGAGCGTTCTGAGCCTGAATGGCTGCAGTCAGATCGGCGGCCGTTACTGCGAGGGCCTGCATGCGGTCAGGGTTCATCCACACACGCATGCTATAGGTGGGGCCAAAAACGCTCGCTTCTCCGACGCCGGGGAGCCGGGCGATCGCGTCTCGGATGTTTATCGTCGCGTAGTTGCTGATGAAGATTTCGTCTTTCGTACCCCTCGGCGAGTAGATCGCGAAACCGAGAAGCATGCTCGACGAACGGCTTCTCACAGACACACCGATCTGGGTCACCGCAGCCGGAAGTCGCGGCGTTGCCATGGCCACCCGATTCTGAACGTTGACCTGGGCGATTGCAGGGTCTGTCCCCGCGGCAAATGTCACCGTCAGACTGTATGTGCCATTGTTGGTGCTGGACGACGACATGTAGAGCATGTCTTCGACGCCGTTCACCTGGTCCTCGATCGGCGCTCCCACGCTGTCCGTCATGACGCTGGCATTGGCACCGGGATAGCTGGCAGTTACCTGCACTTCCGGCGGTGTAATCTGAGGGAATTGAGCGACTGGTATCAGGAGGAGGGAGACGGCGCCCGCGATCATCATGACGATTGCAATGACCATCGCGAACCTTGGTCTGGCAAGGAAGGGTCGCGATATATTCATTGCTGTGTACCAGCTTGGGGCGCGACGGAGGACGGCGAGGCTACGATGCCTTCCGCAGCCACCGGCGTGACATTCACGGCCACTCCCTCGGAGACGTTCTGCAGTCCCTCCACGATGAGGTTCTCGCCCCCTTTTAGTCCTTCGTCCACAGCCCAGTTTCCGTCGACCTGCTGGGAGACTCTTATGCGCTGGAGCGTAACCTGTTTCTTCTGGTCGACAAGCAGGACGAATTTGCCCTCGCGGTCCTGCTGGACAGCGCCTAACGGGACAACCGGGCGCATCTTCCGTTCCGCCTCCGATATGATTACTGTCACGAACTGGCCTGGAATGAGCAGGTGCTCTGGATTGCTAAACCGTGCTCGAATTGCCAGTGTGCCCGTTGTCTCGTCGATTTCGTTTCCGAAAAACTCGATCTTGCCCGGCTCGCTGTATTGCTGGCCATTGGACAGACGTAAGGTTGGCTCATACTTCCTGGCCAAATCCTCTTTACCGATGCCGCCCGCAGCAGCCCGCAGGTCAAGGATCGACCGGTCGCTGACGGAGAATACGACGCGGATCGGGTCCATTTCGACGACGCGTGCGAGTATCGGTGAACTGCCGCTTACGAAGCTTCCAATTGACAACTCTGCTGCCCCGATGCGTCCCTCGATCGGGGAGGTTATTCGACTATAGCTGAGGTTTAGCTCTGCTTGCCCTACTCGTGCCTGCGCCGACAAGACGTTCGCTTGAGCCGTTTCCACCGCAGTTTGGCTCTCCTCCAGCGTGGCGCGCGAGACGGTCTGTGAGCTCAATGACTGATTGCGTTCGAGCCGTCGTTGCGCGTCCGTCAGCGTTGCCTGAGCGCTTGCAAGGGAAGCCTGGGCATCTTCGAGGGAGATTTTAAGCGATCGCTTGTCGATGAGGAAAAGATCCTGATCCTTCCTGACGATCTGGCCTTCGTCGAAAAGCCGCTTGTCGAGGAAGCCTTCGATCCGTGAGCGGATGTCTACCGCGTCCACCGCTTCGACACGTCCGACGAATTCATGCTTTGGAGAGACATCCTCAATCTGAACGTTCGCTATCCCGACGGTTGGCACCGTCTGCCCCAAGGCGCCTTGAGGCGCTGACATCCACGCAACGAGGAGTACGCTCAGATAGACCGGTGAAACTCGACGTGGCACTTTCATCGATCAGTCTCCAACGAACACGAGGAAGTCTATCAATTCAAGGCATCGCGAACTGCAGATCAGCGGCGGCCGCAAATGCTACCAATAGTCGTGACAATCGGCAATGCTTGGCAAGATTTTCGCTCTCAGGTGAGCCCAAGAGCCTCTGCTCGGCTGCAATAGCCTGATCCGGCGTGCCCTTCGGACGTTATCGTCCAACTTGGTCCAGCCGCTAGCGTTGGAGGCGCAAGGTTAGTCGGCGAAGCAAGTCGCGGTAGCTAGTGAAATCGTTTGTCCGGCAACGTCTCGGCGGGTACGACGATACCCGCATAGTGAACCGGAACATCGTCGCGGTCGCGAAAGCACCGGCCAAACGCGCAAACGGCAACATAGATCCCATCCTGGTTCATAACGCGATAGTTCTGCACCGTGGGATGCTGCGCAACGATGGCGTCGTTGATCTGTTTGGCCAGGGTCGGCGCATCCTGAGGGTGAATGCGTTCCATGTAGGTTTGTAGCGGCAGGCCGTGTTCTGTTTCGCCAGGTTCCAGGCCGAACAACCGTGCAAGGGCGCTGTCCGCATAGACAAGATTGCTCCTAAGGTCCCACGTAAACAATCCAGCATCAGGCATCGGTTCGCCTGAGATTTGCGTGGAAAACAGATGATCGCCTTCGGGTATCATGGCCGCTCCTCAAAGACCGCTATGAGGAGAAGATGGCGCAGCCCCCATTCTTCCGCAAGTTGGTACTTGTTAGTAGTCGAGCGCCATCCAGAAGTTTAGCTCGCAGTGTTCAACATCGCGGGGGCACAGATTTCATTGAGGGTCGAAAGGATTTTTCGAACGCCATAGTGGGTTGTCGAATAGTAGATTGTCTGGGCGTCACGTCGTGTTGTCACGATGTTGCCTTCACGTAGTCTCGCCAGATGCTGGGATAGAGCCGACTGCGAAAGACCAACTCGTTTCGCGAGCTCGCCGACGTTCAGTTCATTGTCCAGGAGAAGGCTGGCAATCACGAGCCTTTTTTCATTTGCCAGAAGCGCAAGCAATCTTGCCTCTTCATGGAAGTTTGTATCGCTGTGCATTTCAGGGCTCACCTAATTTCGAAAACTTTGGCTTACTTAGACGTAAGATGGCGAGATTTCTATGGCAACTTGATCGAAATGGATTGATCGACTTTAGGTGAATAGACGTTCCGTCAATTGGCCGACGGTGATTGCGACGATTTCAAAGCGGTCTGCCAGCGCGTGTGAGCGGCGCGCGCAATCGTGTCGGGGGGAGACATTCCCATGGATCGGACGGCAGTGCCGGCCATGCGTGAATGCTTCTCTGCCAGCTTTCGTTCGCAGAGCCCCAATGTTCACGCAGGTGACCAACGTCGGCCGTCCCTTCTCGGAAACAGTATCGTGGGCAATCAATCGTAGATTGCGGTCAGGAAGGGCTCGCCGAGGGACGTGTCCACCTCGACAAACGACATGCTGCGCTGCCCAAAAAGCAGTCAACTTTGATCGTTGCAGCTTTTTTGGCGATGCAGCTTGACAATTCATCACCGATGCCGCTTCCTATCTTAATCCAATAAAACAGACACATGTCCGGAATATTGGACAGAAACAAATGTTCACAAGGGGAACGCCATGACATCTTCTTTTCGTGTCGGCCTGATCGCTTTGGCCGCAGCCACAGTCCTTTCCCGCCCGGTTCTTGCCGACGGGAGCAAGCTCGACGAGGTGCTTGCTCGCGGTCACCTCGTCATGGGGACGGGCAGCACCAATGCGCCCTGGCACTTCAAGAGCGCCGATGACAAGCTCCAGGGATTTGACGTCGATATGGGTCACATCATCGCCAAGGCTCTCTTTGGCGATCCTGAGAAGATCGAGTACGTCAATCAGTCCTCAGACGCCCGCATTCCGAACATCACCACGGACAAAGTCGACATCACCTGCCAGTTCATGACGGTGACGGGCGAGCGAGCCCAGCAGATCGCCTTCACGATTCCCTATTACCGTGAAGGTGTCGGCCTGATGCTGAAGGCTGATGGCAAGTATGCCGACTACGCAGCGCTTAAGGCTGCCGGCTCATCGGTGACAATTTCGGTCCTGCAGAATGTTTATGCAGAAGCTATGGTTCATGCTGCGCTTCCGGAAGCGACGGTCGACCAGTATGACTCCGTAGACCTGATTTATCAGGCATTGGAATCCGGCCGCGCCGATTCCGTGGCCACCGACCAGTCCTCGCTGGCGTGGTACATGACCCAAAACCCCGGCAAGTATAAGGATGCAGGCTTCGGCTGGAATCCGCAGACCTATGCCTGCGGCGTCAAGCGCGGCGACCAGGATTGGCTGAATTTCGTCAACACCGCCCTTCACGAAGCCATGACTGGTGTCGAATTTGATGCCTATGCCAAATCGTTCAAGACCTGGTTTGGCAAGGATCTGACGCCTCCGCAAATCGGCTTCCCGGTCGAATACAAGTAAATGGCCCAAGGGAGCGGGTCCATCCCGCTCCCGTTTCTGGAGGGCGGCCTATAATGGGTTATACGCTGAATTTCGCTGCCGTTTGGCGCAACTTCGATTTCCTACTTAGCGGCTTGATGTTGAGCCTCGGCTTGGCGGTGATCTCGATCTTGATCGGGGCTGTCCTCGGCCTTTTTGTAGCTTTCGCGCTGCTTTCGAGGAACCGCCTCATCGTCGTGCCGGCGCGCTCCTATGTTACTGTGATACGAAATCTGCCGATCCTCGTTCTCGTCTTGTTTGCGTTCTTTGCGCTGCCTCAAATCGGCTTCCGGCTCGACAAGATAAAGAGTTTCGTCCTGGTTTTGTCGCTCTACTCGGGAGCGTATCTGGCGGAAGTTTTCCGCGCTGGACTTCTGTCCATTCCAAAGGGATTGACGGAAGCCGGAATGGCGATTGGCCTAACGTCGATGCAGATACGCACCTCGATCATAGCGCCACTGATGATCCGCAACGTTCTGCCGTCGTTATCGTCGACAATCATCTCTCTCTTCAAGGACACATCGCTTGCCGCAACGATCGCCGTGCCCGAGCTGACGTTTGCAGCACGCAAGATCAACGTCGAGAGCTTCCGTGTGATCGAGACCTGGATAGTCACATCCGCTCTTTATGTCGTCACCTGTTTCCTCATTGCCGCGCTGATGCGCCTTGTCGAGCGGCGTCTGGCATTGCCGAGGTAAGCCAATGTCTCAAACTTTTCTCGATCAACTTTGGATCGCCCGCCATGTCATCGTAAATGGCGTCGCGATGACGGTATCGATCTCCCTGCTGGCCATCCTCGCAGGCTCGGTGCTCGGGATCTTTGTCGGTCTGGCTCTGGTTTATGGAAACGGTGTGCTGCGCCTGATCGTGAGGGCCTATACGGACGTGATCCGCGGCACGCCGGTTTTGGTCCTTGTCCTCGCCAGCTACTACGTCTCGAGCGCCGTGGGCATCGAATTGGGACCATTTGCGGCGGGCGTTCTGGCGTTGGCGATATTTTGTTCGTCCCACGTCGGTGAGATCGTTCGCGGTGCCCTGCAAGCCATCCCGAAGGGACAGACCGAAGCTGCAAAAGCGATCGGACTGACGTTCACGCAGACGTTCACCTCCGTCCTGTGGCCTCAAGCCCTGCGCCAGTGCCTGCCAGCCTGGGTCAATACGGCGGCGGAAATGGTGAAGGCATCGACCCTGCTGTCGGTAATCGGTGTAGCGGAGCTGCTGCTGCGCACGCAGGAGATCATCTCCCGCAACTTCATGAGCCTGCAGTTCTACTTCCTGGCAGGAGCCCTCTATTTCGTCGTCAACTTCGGTATCGAGCGTTTCGGCAAGTTCGTCGAGCGCAAGACTGCCCTTCCATCCTGAGGAGGCCGATCGATGGCCAAGACAATGCTTGAAATCAAGGGCCTGCGCAAAACTTACGGCCAACACGAGGTTCTCAAAGGCGTCGACTGCTCCGTGCAGGAAGGCGAGGTCATTGCGATCATCGGCTCGTCCGGCTCGGGCAAGACCACGATGCTGCGCTGCGTGAACATGCTGGAGGAATTCCAGGGCGGCACGATCAGCCTCGATGGCGAAGAGATCGGCTACCACGTCCAAGGATCGACGCGTCGGCGCAAGACCGAGAAGGAGATTGCCCGTCAACGCGCTCTTACGGGAATGGCTTTCCAGCAATTCAACCTGTTCCCGCACATGACTGCAGCCCAGAACGTCATGCTTGGCCTCATCAAGGTCAAGAAGATGCCGAAAGCCGAAGCGCGCTTGATCGCCGAGCGTTGGCTCGACCGCGTCGGGTTGTCGGCACGAACCAATCATTACCCAGGCCAGCTTTCCGGTGGTCAGCAGCAACGCGTGGCAATCGCCCGTGCAATCGCAATGTCACCACGCCTTATGCTGTTCGATGAGGTGACCTCGGCTCTTGATCCCGAACTGGTGGGTGAAGTGCTGCAGGTGATCAAGGGTCTCGCGGCAGACGGCATGACCATGCTGCTGGTCACCCATGAGATGCGCTTTGCCTACGAAGTCTCATCGCGTGTCATCTTCATGAATCAAGGGGTCATCTGCGAGCAGGGTGATCCAAAGGAGATGTTCGTGAGGCCCAAGACCGAGCGCTTGGCTGAATTCCTGAAGACCTCCAGCTTCAACTAAAAGAGAAAGTGAAAAGAATGACGATCAAGCGTTATGGGGCCGGTGAAACAGGTGCAGGCGGACAACCACTTCCCTTCGCCCGAGCCACCGAAGCAGGCGGCTGGCTGTATGTTTCCGGTCAGGTCCCTATGGAAAAGGGGGAGATTGTCGGTGGCGGAATCGTTGCCCAGAGCCGAAAGGCGATCGAAAACCTGATTGCCATTCTCAATGAGGCGGGCTACAGCCTTGAAGACGTCGTGCGCGTGGGCGTGTGGCTTGACGATCCGCGCGATTTCTGGAGCTTTAACGGCGTGTATGCCGACTATTTCGGCGAAAACCCTCCGGCGCGCGCTTGCGTCCAATCACGCATGATGGTCGATTGCAAGGTCGAAGTTGACTGCGTTGCCTACCGCGCGGATCGCGCCTAATACTGGAGAAAAGCATGGCTGAGGCTGGTGTCGACACAGTGTCGCGGCGCACCCGAGGACTGGATCGTGCCTTTGAGATCCTCGAATTCCTGCGCGTGAGGCGCCAGCCCATGCGGCCAAACGAGATCGCCGCCGAGATCGGTGCGCCGCGCTCCTCGGTCTACGAGCTCGTCAACCTGCTGCTCAGCCATGGCATGCTCGACTACTATCAGGACGATGGCCGGGTCTATCTCGGCCGCCGGCTCTATTTCCTCGGCACCGCCTATGCCGAACAGTTCGACCTCATGCGCGAATGCGAGCGCATGCTGATCCGCCTCGCAGAGGAAACCCGGGAGACGGCGCAGATGTGCGTCCTCGAGGGTACGAAGTATACGGTGGCTATGATGCGGGAAGGCATCCGCCCGTTCCGCATTTCCTCAAATGTCGGCGAACTCGTCTCGATACCCTGGACGGCCTCGGGGCGGCTGCTCGTGTCGCACCTGTCCGACCGCCAGATCCTTGACCTCATTCCTCCGGACGACTTCGTGCTGCCGAACGGCAGGCGCCTCGATCCGGCCGACTTCATCGGCCAAGTCCGCAACGCGGCGCGCGACGGCTATTTCACCTTCAACAGCGAAGTCGAGAACTTCACGCATTGCTTCGCCGTGCCTATTCATCAGGCGGACGGCGCCTGCATCGCGACGCTATGCTTGGTCGCGCCGCGCGAAGATGGCTTGCGCAATCGGGCGGCCTATCTTGAGAGTCTTCTCGACGCGGCATCGGAAATATCCGAGAAGCTCGGCTATTCACGCAACTCAAATCGGCGTGTTGGCGCGCTAAGCTAAGAGCGCCTGGCGACAAAAGCCAAACGCGGACCATTTCCCGCGCGGCTTTTCTCCTAGGTCAACGCGATGCCTTTTCGTCCTTTAGGAAGCTTAAGTCGTGCGCGCAACGTTGCCACCAGTTCGTCGAAGCTCAGCACGGTGACGTTGTAGGTTGCTTCTCGAGCCGAGCCGGCAATGATCAAACATTGGACCCAATGTGTGAAGACGTCATGGGCTGCTTGCCGTTGCGTCCTATCGGCCTTACACGGCAAGCTTCGTCGTGTTTGCGAGATTGCGATAGGCGGTGGCTGGATGCGGCGCCCGCAGGCGAGGGCTTGTGCCACCCAGCTTTTCGCGAAGGGTTCCCTGTCGATACTCCGATTTGTAGACGCCGCGTTTCTGGAGTTCCGGCACCAGTAGCTCGACCGCGTCCTCGAAGCTCTCCGGGGTTACCGTGTAAGCAAGGTTGAAACCGTCGACGTCGGTCTCCTCGACCCATTCCTGCATCAGGTCAGCGACTGTCGATGGTGAGCCGACGAAGACGGGTCCGAAGCCGCCGACACCGACCCAATCGGCCATTTCCCGTACGGTCCATTCCTTGCTCGGATCGATCGTCGTGAAGGTCTCGACGGCGGACTGCACAGCATTGGTATGGCGGTGGCGCAGCACCTCGTCCGGGCCGAACTGGCCAAAGTCGATCCCGGTCCAGCCTGAGATCAGCGTCAGCGCTCCTTCAAAGGATGCGTATTGCCGGTACTCGTTGAATTTGCGCTGCGCCTCGGTATCCGTTTCGCCGAGGATGACCGTCTGCAGGTTGAAGGCGAGGATTTCGCGCGGGTTGCGGCCGGCCCGCTCGGCCGCCTGCCGGACATTGGCGACATAGCGCTTGAGCACGGCTTTCGACGGTGCGGCGACAAAAATGCACTCGGCATGAGCGCCGGCGAAGTCCTTGCCACGGCTGGAGGCGCCCGCTTGATAGAGCACCGGTGTGCGCTGTGGGGAGGGCTCGCTGAGGTGAATGCCCGGCACGGTGAAATGCTTGCCTGCATGGCGGATCGGATGCACTTTCCGCGGGTCCGTGAAAACGCCCTTCTGGCGGTCACGGACGACGGCGTCATCCTCCCAGCTGCCTTCCCAAAGCTTGTAGCAGACCTCGAGATACTCATCGGCGAGGTCATAGCGATCGTCGTGGTTCGTCTGCGCGGGCTGGCCGACATTGAGGGCACCGCTGTTGAGGTAGGAGGTGACGATGTTCCAGCCCACCCGCCCCTTGGTCAGGTGATCGAGCGTGGAGATCCGGCGGGCGAAGGTGTAGGGGTGCTCGAAGGAGAGCGATGCGGTCAGACCGAAGCCGAGATGTTCGGTCTCATAGGCCATGGTTGGGATGAGCTGCAGCGGATCGTTGACCGGCACCTGTGCCGAATGGCGCAGCGCCGCATCGACATTGCCGTTCAGCACATCGTAGACCCCGAGCACGTCTGCGATGAACAGCCCGTCGAACTTCCCGCGCTCGAGCGTCTTGGCAAGATGCACCCAGTAATCGAGATCCTTGTAGGTCCAGGATTTGTCGCGCGGGTGGCGCCAGAGCCCGGGCGATTGGTGTCCGACGCAGTTCATGTCAAAGGCGTTCAGCCTGATTTCTCGGCTCATGTCACTGTTCCTGAATTGGTTTGGTCGGCCGCGATCAGGCGCCGACCGCTTTCTGGTTGATGAAGCTGAATGCCAGCACGGCGAAGATGAGGCTGCCGGTGCCGACCTGCTGCCAGTAGAAGTTCAGTCCGGTCAAAAGCAGACCGTTGGACACGATGCTGAGAAGTAGAACCCCGAGCACGGTACCGGCGACGTTCGGCCGGCCGAGTGGCGAGAAGGTTGTACCGATGAACGTGGCGCCGATCGCATTCAAGAGGAAAGCATTGCCTGATGAGGGAATGTAGACCGTGACGGTGGAGGTCAGGATGATGCCGGCAATTGCTGCGACCGTGCCTGCGAGAATGAAGATGACAGCGACATCTCGTCCAAGCGCGATGCCGGAATAGCGCACCACGCTTGGCTGGATGCCGATGGATAGCACAACACGACCAAAACGCGTTTTAGAATACAGCACTGCGACGCTTAAGATCACGACGGCAGCGATTAGAAGTGGAACTGGCAGGCCTGCGATGGTTCCGTGCCCGAGGAAGCGGAAGGCATCGGGAACGCCGTTCGGGGGCAGATAGACGGGATTGCCGCCATTCGTCAGCAGCTGTTGGATGCTGCGGCCAATGAACAGGGTGCCGAGTGTTGCCAGGAACGGCGACACCCCGATTGCAGAAATCAGGATCGCGTTGAAGGCTCCCACAAGGGCGCCGGCCAGGAGGGCCGCGAGCAGTGCGAGCGCGACGGGTTGGCCGGCAAGAACGAGCGAAACGAACGCGAAGCTTGCAAAATCAACTGCGGTGCCGACCGAGAGGTCGATCCCGCCAGCCGACACCGCGAGCGTCATGGCAATCGAGACGATGGCGAGCAGCGTGAAGTTGTTGACGAGAATGCTCTGCAGATTGCCCGTCGTCAGGAAGGTCGGAGCGGCAGCAGAGAAGATCGAGAAGACGGCGATGAGAGCGAGTATCAGACCATACCGGGAAAGACTGGCGAGCGGTCGCCCGGCGGAAATTGAAGCAGACATGGTCAGATCTCCCACTTGCGTAGCAAGGTCGTGGCAGAGACGACGATCAGGATCAGGAGACCCTGGACGCCGCTGACGAGCGTGCTCGGCAGGTTCAGAAGCTGGAAGCCGTTGACGAGGAAACCGACGAAGAGCGCCGATATCAAGGTGCCGGTGATCGTCGGAACAAGGCGGCGCGAAAACACCGAACCAAGCAGGGCGGTGACGACGACTGGCAGGAGCATTTCCCCGGAACCCGTCGTGCTGCCGCTGAGATAGGACACCGAGAGAATACCGGCGAGGCCACCGCAGAGGCCGCTTGCGATAAACGCACCGGCGACAAGACGCTTGAGGGGAAGGCCAGCTGCGCGGGCAGCGTCTGGAAAATCACCGACTGCGTAAAGCCGCAGCCCGAGTGGCGTGTACTGGATGATCGCCGCCACAATGGCTGTGAAGCCGATCAGGATATAGGCGAGGATCGGCACTCCGAAGCTGTCAGACGTCGAGATCGCGGTCAACACGTCGGTGGAGGCGGGTACCACGGTATTCTGGGTCAGAACCAGTTCAAGGCCGGCAACAATATTCATCACGGCAAGCGTTGCCAGAAGCGGCACGATGCCGGCGAGCACGACGGCGGCCGCGTTGACGGCACCGATCGCAAACCCGGTGAGGATTGCTCCCACGGCGGCAGTCGCATCGCCATAGCCGAGCTGAATGAGCGAAGCATAGACCGCAGCGCTCAAGCCCATATTGGCGGCAAGCGACAGATCGATACCGCCAGTGACCACGTTTGAGCCTCCGGCGATCAGGACGATCGTCAAGCCGATCGCAAGAACGCCTGCGATGGCCGACTGACCGAGAACATTCCCAATGTTGCCGATCGTGAAGAAATAAGGAGCGGTGAGCGAGAAGACGACAAAAATGGAGGCGAAGGCCAGCAACGATCCGAAGCGAAGTGCAGCGGCTGCGAGATTACCCCTGGACTTCGGTGCGTCGCTGTCGGCAATGGCGGGCAGGGATGCGAAGGGAACATCAGCCGACATGGCGCAATCCTTCCGAAGCGCCGGTCGATGCCGCCAGCACTTCATCCGTTGTGGTGTCTAAGGAGACGAGTTCGCGGACAACACGTCCGCGGAAGAAAACGAGGATCCGATCGGTAATGCCCACAAGCTCGGGCAGGTCTGAGGAAAGAACGATGATGCCGGCGCCACGGGCGGCGAGCTCTCCGATCAACGCGTAGATCTCCACCTTGGAGCCGATATCGACGCCGACCGTCGGCTCGTCCAGGAGGTAGATCTCCGATTGTCGGCTCAGCCATTTGGCAATTGCGACCTTCTGCTGGTTGCCACCGGAAAGTGTGCGCACCAGCGCGTCTCGTCCGGTGGTCTTGATCTGCAGGCGCCGAATGAGGTCGTCGGTGTCCGAGCGTTCACGCTTCCGCTTCAGGAAGCCGAAGCGGGTATATCGCGCAAGGCTCGACAAGGTTATGTTCTCGGTCAGGCTGAGATCGAGACCCACTCCATGGCCACGCCGATCTTCCGGCACCAATGCGACGCTTCGCTCGACGGCTTGTTTGGGGTTGCGCAACTGCGCAGCCTTGCTGTCCATCTCGATCCAACCGGATGCCGCCTGTTCCAGCCCGAAGAGCGTACGGATGAGATCCTTGGCTCCGGATCCCAGCAGACCGGTGATGCCAAGCACCTCGCCACGGCGCAGCGTGAAACCGACATTGTCGTAACGGTTCGGTGCCGATAGAGCCTCGACCCTGAGGATTTCAGCGCCCGGCTCGACATGTGACTTCGGGAACATCTCGGTGATATCGCGCTCGATCATCAGTCCGGCGATGCCCTTCGCCGAGGTCTCGGCAATCGGCAGCGAGGCGACGTCGAGGCCGTTGCGCAGGACCGTCACGTGGTCGCACAGTTCCTCGATCTCGTTGAGGTAGTGAGAGATATAGATGATGGTGACGCCATCGTCGCGAAGGCGTCGGATTAGCCGGAAGAGCGTTTCCGCCTCACGCCGCACCAGCGCTGCCGTCGGCTCATCGAAGACCAGCACCTTGGGTTGGTTGAGCAGGGCACGGGTTATCTGCACGATCTGTCGTTCGGCAGTGGAAAGCTCGCCGATCAGGGCATCTTTCGCCAGCCGCAGCCCGAAGTAGTTGAGAAGGATTTCTTCTGCCCGCCGCTGCATGGCGTGGCGATCGAGGAACGGTGTTCCGGGAAGGCGTGTTTCGCGGCCGAGAAAAAGCGCTTCCCCGACAGTGAACGTCGGCACCAACAGGCGGTCCTGATGGATGAAGTGGATACCAAGCTCTTCGCAGAGATGCGGCGTCAGGCTTTCGTAGCCGCGTCCTTCGATTTCAATGCGCCCTTCGTCCGGCCTATGCAGGCCGGCAAGGATTTTGATGAGTGTGGATTTGCCAGCTCCGTTTTGACCGACAAGGCCATGCACGGTGGCGCGTCGCACAGCAAAGGAGGCGCCTGCCAGCGCCTGCGCGCCACCGAAGCGTTTCACGATACGGTCAAAACGAATGATGGCGTCGCCGGGCTCGGCTGGTTCAGCTGCGGTCATGTTGCTGGCTCTTCAGAGGTAAGGTAGGCGATGCGGCCTGGCCGCATCGCGAGACGGCTATCAGCCGATGCCGAGCTTCTTGGTGATCTCGCCGACGTTCTCCTTGTTTGCGAGGAGAGCCGGGACATAGGTCTCGCGCGGCAGCGTTTGTCCGGCCAGCAGCTTTGCGACGTTGCGGATCGCGACGCGACCGATCTCGGCCGGCTGCTGGGCAGCATCGGCGCCTGCCGGAGACTTGGGATCGGCGACGAGCTGCAGAACCTCGGGGCTGCCGTCGACGCCGTAGGTACGGATCTCGTTACGGCCGGCCGCGGCAATCGCCTGTGTAGCGCCGAGCTGCGGAATATCCCAGGCTGACCAGACGGCCTTGATCGAACCCTTTTCCGGATACTTGTTAAGGATCGCGGTGATCTGCGTAAACGCGTCCTGGACGGTGTTCGGGATGACGTCGCGCAGTTCCGGCTGAAGGATCTTCACCTTCGGGAAGTACTTGATGACATTGACCAGCTGGTCGTAGCGGATAGCGCATGGCGTCACGCCGTAAAAGCCATTGAAGACGACGATGTTGCCCTCGCCGCCGATGTCGGACACCAGCTGCAAGGCGAGATCCTTGCCGATGCCCCAATTGTCCGAGGTCGTGTTGTTAAGCGAATTGGTCGAGCCGACATCGACGGTCAGCACCGGGATACCGGCGTCGCGGGCCTTCTTCAGCCACGGGTCGATGACGCTGAGCGTACCGAGGATCTGCACCAGTGCGTCGGGCTTCTGGGCCACCAGCGTCTGCAACTGGGCGATCAGCTTGCCGTCGTTGCGGCCGGCATCGACAGCAATCGGCTCGCCGCCCAGCCGCTTCACCTCTTCGATCTGGGCGTTGTAGACCTGCAGATCGAAATAGTGGTCGGTGCCGGTCGCGCTGATTGCGATGCGCTTGCCTTTCAGCGAAAGCCCATCCTCCGCAGTGCTGGCCGACGCCGACGCAAAAACGCCTGCGCCTGCAAATGTTGCCCCCGCGACGGCCGCGAGCTTCAAGATTTCGCGGCGGCCGAAGCCGGATGCCGTTTCTTCAGTCATGGAAATAACCCTCTCGTTTCCGTTTAATCCATAAAATATATGGATTTAAATCATTAAGGAGAAACGTCATTCCAAAAGGACCGCCCGACGGGAAAATTTCGGAAGGCGGCAGTCTGCTCTCAGCGATCCAGGTTGCGGCCAAGGCCGTAGGTGAGGGCAAGTGCGCCGACCAGCACTGCACCCTTCACGAAGTCTTGCGTGTAATAAGGCGCGTTCAGCATCGTCAGGCCGTTCAGCAGCACGCCGACGAAGACCGCCCCCACCAGAGTTCCGAGCACATTGGGGCGGCGAAGGTTGAGGACGGCGAAGCCGATCAGAGCGGCGGCCACGGCATCCATGAGCAATGATCCGCCGGACGAGACGTCGCCGCGACCGACGCGGGCAGCGATTACGATGCCGCCGAGAGAGGCGAGCGCGCCTGAAATGACATAAGCAAGCGTCTTCAGTCGCGCGGTGGACGCTCCTGCAAGCCGTGTTGCCACCTCGTTGCCGCCGGTTGCAAACAGCAGTCGACCAATGCGCGTGCGTTCGGTGAGGACATAGAGAACAAGTGCCACGAGCGTCATGAGCAGCACCGAGACGGGCAACGTGCCGAGGAAGCTATACCGGCCGATGAGGAGAAAGACCGGATCATAGGCTCCTACCGCCTTCGATCCATCCGGCAGAACCAGGCCGGTCGAGATCGAGCGGCCCGCCGTCGGGATGAGCTGCAATCCGGACAAAAGGAACATCATGGCAAGCGTGGCCAGCAGATCGGGCACGCGCAGGCGCACGATAAGCAAGGCGTTGATGAGCCCAATTGTCGCGCCGAAGGCCAACACGAGAGGTACCGTCGCAAAGGCATCGAGCTGCCAGACGATCATGGCGTAACTTGCCGCCATGACGCTTGAGGCGGCGACCGCGCCGATGGAAAGATCGAAACCGCCGACGGCCAGCGTCACTGTGACGCCGGCCCCGAGGATCGCGACGACAGATACTGCCTGCAGGACGCTCATCAGATTGCCGATGTTGATAAAGGCTGGTTCGGCAACGCCGAAGCCGACCAGCATCAGGCCGAGCAGAATGAAGACTGCGCCGGAGCGCAAGACCGCGCCGGCGCTGCGTCTATCTTTGCTGATGTCGTCAGGTGCAGCTGGTTCCTTTGAAAGAGCACTATCATCGATCGTCGTCATGCATATGTTCCTTGAATGACTGGATTGGCGGCTGCGATCGGTCGCAGGGTATGGCGTTCGATGTTCAGGATGCGGTCGGCGACTTCGTAGGCCTCCTCAGGATCGGAGGTGGCGATCAATGTGGCGCGATCGGTGCGCGCGCGGATCGCATCGATGATATCGCGGCGCGCCCCGACATCGACGCCCTGGAAAGGCTCGTCAAGGAGAAGCAGTCGGCTTGGTTCGGCCTCCCAGCGGGCGATCACAGTCTTCTGCTGGTTGCCGCCGGAAAGGCTCCAGACGGAGGCGAGGGGATCAGAAGTCTTGATCCCGAGACGGGAAATTGCCTTTACTGCCTCGCGCCGTTCCCGGTCGCCGAGCAGGAAGCCTTGCCGATACCATCTCGACAAATGCGGAAGACTGATCGTGGCGGCAAGCGAATGTCCCGGCCAGCCCGCTGGGATCAAGGATGAACGATGGCGGTCTTCCCCAGCCATTGCAACGCCAGCGGCAATCGCCTCGGCAGGGGATCGCGGCGCGTGCGGTCGCCCGTCGAGCAGCATTTCTCCGCCGGCAAGCCGGTTCGCGCCGAAGATCGCAGACAGCAGTCGGCTCTTGCCAACGCCGAGCGCCCCGGTGATCGCGACAACCTCTCCTTCTCGTATCGTCAGATCGAAGGGCACACTTGTCGGCACGAGGCGCGCGCTACGCATCTCAAAGACCAAGGGTCCAGGCTGGCCGCGCGCGTCCGGATGTGCCGCCTCGAGCCGGCGGCCGATCATTGCTTCGATGGCACCCGAGAAGTCAATCGGTCGGCGGAAACTGCGCACGACACGGCCACCGCGCATCACAAGGGCTCGATCTGCGATGGCTTCGAGGTCGGCCGTACGATGGGATATGTAGAGGATCGCGAGGCCCTTAGAACGCAGCTTCAAAAGTATGTCGAACAGTCGTCGGCTTTCGTCGCCGGAAAGACTGGCGGTTGGCTCGTCGAGGATCAACAGATCGGCCCTGTCCGCAAGAGCCCGGGCAATCGCCACGAGCTGACGGTCGGCCGCAGCGAGATCGCCGAAGTCGCGATCGAGCGGTAGCGAAAAGCCTGCGGCGTCGAGCATTGCCCGCGCTTGGCGACGGAGGCTCCGGCGCGAGACGAAGAACGGCGTGCCGCGGTCGGCAAAGCGATTGAGGAGCAGTGCGTCCGCTACCGTAAGCCCGGCGGCGCCGACAATATCCGTCGATTGATGGACGGTCGCTATACCGGCACTGCTGGCCTCGGAAGGCGTACGGGGAGCGAAGGCATGTTCGTTGAGGCTGATCTTGCCGCCGTCTGCGGCAAGCACGCCCGACAGGATCTTGACCAGCGTCGACTTGCCAGCACCGTTCGCGCCCATCAACGCGACGAGCTCTCCCCGATCGATCGTAAGATCGACCCCCGCCAGCGCACGCGTCGCGCCAAAGCTGCGGGTAAGATTCTCTATATGAAGAAGTGGCATCGTGGTATTCCGATCGGCTTCGAGCGGCTGATATTGACCTGGAGAATGGCCGAACTTCCAGGCAAGCCTTTGCCGGCCAGGTCTTGCCCGCGAAACAAAGAATCTCTGCAAGCCCGCAAAATCAGACGATTTAATCTACTAAAAACATAGAGTTTATATCTAATAATTCGTGCGTCGCAGGGATCTGCCGTCCGTCAGACGACGCTTTCAAATGACTAGAGGAACGCGACGATGAAACTTCTTGCACGGCTGGCCCTGAGCGCCGCCATCCCGCTCTTTGTCTCTGAGGCGGCCTTCGCCGGAGGCCTCGCCGGTGCGCCCGCCCCCTTCGACAAGGGTGGCGTCAAAATAGCGCTGATCAGCTACATTTCCGCCGGCGACTTCTTCCAGGCCTATCAGGCCGGTGCCGAAGCGCAGGCGAAGTCGCTCGATATTGATCTGCGTGTCTTTCCGGGCCGCCAGGATGCCGCAGAGCAGCGCGAACAGGTGCTGCAGGCAATCAACCTCGGCGTATCCGCCATCGTGATCGATCACGGCCTGCCAGAATCGCTCGGAGACGTAGCCCAGCAAGCGCTGGACAAGGGCATCAAGGTCGTCGCTTTCGACGTAAATCTCAATAACCCGAAGATCCCGCAGGTCGAACAGAGCGACCACGAGCTTGCGCAACTCGCACTCGATCAGGCGGTGAAAGACAATGGCAAGAGTTTCAAGGCGGGCTACGCCTATGTCGCCGGCTTTGCGCCACTCGACCGCCGCAACGAGGTTTGGGACAAGTTCCGATCGGAAAACGCCGGCGTTGTGGAGAAGGCGCGGTTTGGTGTCGTCAACGATACGACGGCAACCTCTACGGCCGATCAGGCGAAGGCCGTTCTCTCGGCCAATCCCGACATCAGTGTCGTCTTCGCGCCATATGACGAATTTGCCCGCGGCGTGAAATTGGCGGCAAGCGATCTCGGCATCACCAAGAAGTTGAAGATCTACTCTGCTGACGTCTCGACTGCGGACATTCAGGAGATCACCGAAGACGGTAGCCCCTGGGTCGCGACGGTCGCGACCAATCCGGCGGTGGTCGGGGCCGTGTCCGTGCGTGCGGCGGCGCTGCAGGTCGCGGGCGAGGACGTTGCCCATCAGATCACCGTCAAGCCGGCGCTGCTCACCCAGGAAAGCCTGCGCGCGGCCGGGGTCAAGACGATCGAGGACCTGGCGCAGAAGGTTCCGGCCTTCGCCACGAGCGACGCGGCGACCGCAAGCTGGATTCCGGACAGGCTTTTCTAAGCTGCCTGCCTCGACTTGTCGGCGGGAGCAGCGAGGTCCTGCCGACACCATTTCAAGAATTGGAGTTCCGACCCATGAGCCAATCCAACGTGCTCTTTGCAAGCAATCGCACAGCCAGCCGAGAGGATCTCTTCTCCCGTGCAAAGGATATTTCCGCCGATCTTTCCAAGCGCTCCGCCCAGCTCGACCGCGATGGGCGTCCCCCGCTTGCCGAGATCGTCAAACTCAAGAACGCTGGTCTTCTGAACGCTCTGCATGCGCCGGAGATCGGTGGGGGTGGGTTGAACTGGGTGGACGGTTTGAAGCTCACGCGCATTCTCGCACGCGGCGAAAGCTCCATCGGCCAGTTGCTCGGCTACCACTTCGTCAACAGTCAGTACGTCTACTGGGCGTTCGACGAGGCCCGTGCCCGCGTGCTCGGGAGCGAAACGGTCGCCAAGAATCTCTATTGGGGGGCCGCCGTCAATCCACGCGATCCCGGTCTCGTCCTGACGCGTCGCGGCAGCGGTTATGTGCTCAACGGGCGCAAGTCCTTTTCCACGGCGGCGCATGTCTCCGATTACATCAACGCGAATGCGAGCCTCGATGGCAAGATCGTCGGCTTTGCGGTACCGACAAGCCGCCCGGGCTACATGGCCAACGACGACTGGGACAATTTCGGCCAGCGCTTGTCCGACAGCGGCAGCGTTGAGTTCCGCGACTTTCCCGTCTACGAGGAGGATTTCGTTGATGCGCCGGGTGCGCTGCCGCCCGTGCTCGCCACCTTCAACACGCCGCTGATCCAGCTTGTCTTCGTCAATTTCTACCTCGGTACGGCAGAAGGGGCGCTGCAGGCGGCCATCGACTATGTCCGCACGACGACGCGGCCGTGGATCACCTCTGGCGTCGAGCGCGCCACCGATGACCCTTACATTCTCGAGCGCATCGGCGAGTTCACCGCGGCGCTGAAAGCCTCCGCCGCGTTGGCGGACGATGCTGCTGCAGCCGTTCAGGCAAGTCTCGCGCGTGGGCATCATGTGACGGCACGCGAGCGTGGCGAAGCGGCGGCGGAGGCCTATGCTGCCAAGATACACGCGACCCATGTGTCGCTCGACATCACCTCGCGCGTCTTCGAACTGACCGGTGCGCGCTCGACGGCAGAACGATATCGGTTTGATCGCTTCTGGCGAAACGTGCGCACGCACACCTTGCACGATCCAGTCTTCTACAAGGCCAAGGAAGTCGGCGAGTTTGTTCTGAACGACAAGATTCCTGAAGTCAGCCTTTACAGTTAAGGTGCACTACAGTCTCAAAACGCAAAACCCCATTCCCAGGCAAGAGAATGGGGTTTTGCTTTGACGGATGACTTATAAGGCGCCGCTTTTCGGCGGGATGACGCCGTTCAGGTGATAGTTGCCGACAACATGGTACTTCCAGCGCACCGGATCGTGCAGCGTGTGGGTACGCGCGTTGCGCCAGTGCCTGTCGAGATTGGCATCGAGCGTCACCGACGCGGTGCCGGCAAGTTCGAAGAGGGTGTTGGTGGCCTCAAGGGCGATCTCGGTCGTCAGGACTTTCGCTGCCGCCACGGCAAGCGTCGCCTCAACGACCTTCTCCTGCGTCGTGCCGATCTGTGCCGCATCGACCTTGCGGCCGGCCCGTTCGATTGTCGCCGTCGCGGCCTCCAGCCGAATGGCGATTTGGCCGATTCTGGCGATCGTCAACGGATCTTCCGACGCATGGTCGACGCCGCTGTTCGTCCAAGGGCGCGACTTGGTCCGCAAGAAGTCGAGCGTTTCGCTAAAGGCAGCGCGGGCTATGCCAAGATCGATGCCGGCGTGAATGATCTGTCCGACAGAGCCGATGGTCGTCGGACGCTCGAACCCTCTATGATGACGCACGACGGAATCTGCGTGGACATAGACATTGTTGAGAACCGTCGTGCCGCTGCCGGTGACACGCTGACCGAAACCGTCCCAATCGTCGATAATGTCCACGCCTTCGGTGCCCTTCGGTACGAAGGCCATAACCAGCCGCTCTTCCTCATCCAGTGCGAAAATCGCGATCCAGTCGGCAAACAGGACGCCTGTCGAGTAGTATTTCCGCCCGTTGATGCGATAGCCGATGCCGTCGCGTGTGATGCGGGTATTGTAGTGGCCGACAGTCTTTGTTCCGCGCTCTGAAAGAGCATTGCCGAAGCGGTCGCCTGCAAGCGCACGGCCGAAATAGAAGCGCTTCTGCTCTTCCGTTCCGTCGGTGCGCAGCGCCTCCAGGATATAGAAATGGTTCTGCGGGATCTGACCAATCGAGCCATCTGCTTCGGACAGAATGGCGATGATCTCAGCCAATACCGAATTGGACACGTCGAGCCCGCCGTACTGCTCAGGAACCGTGATACCAAGCAGGCCGGATTGCGATAGGGCGTCGAGTTCAGCGAAGGGGAGCAGCCTCTCACGATCTCGCCTTGATGCGGTTGTCTGAAACTGCTTTGCAAGCTCCTGCGCGACAGCGATCGCCTGTTGTTCATTCTCAAGAAAAATAGCCGCAGATCGGTCCGGTACGAGGTGATGCAGTTGCGCGTTCATGGCTGACTCCCGTTCATTTGGCGTCACCATGCAGCATCCGGGGAGGGGCATCGAGGAAAGACTTTTCCTATTTGACGGCCGTGGCGGCTGCGTATTTCTTAGTCCATAGAAATAATAGATTATAGGCATGCATACGGTGAACCCGCCAATCCCGGTCCCGTCCGCGCGCATGACGACCAAATGCCGTTGTTAGAGGATGTAGCTGATCGGATCGTTGCTGACCGGGTGCGAAAATACACCCATCTCCAAATCGAAGACCGATTTCAGCACATCGGATTTTATGATGTCGGCCGGCGTGCCGTGTGCCGAGACACGACCATTCTTCAGGGCCACAATCTCATCGCAATAGCGGGCGGCCAGATTGATATCGTGGAGGACGACGACGATCGTCAGCCGGCGCTCATGGCTGAGTTCGCGAAGCAGTGCCAGGACACCGTCCTGGTGCAGAAGGTCTAGCGCGGAAGTCGGTTCATCGAGAAGCAGGCACTGCGCATTCTGTGCCAGCATCATGGCAATCCAGGCGCGTTGCCGCTCGCCGCCAGACATGTGGGCAACCGAGCTGTGTGCAAAACGCTCGAGATCGGTGCGCTCTATGGCTTCATCGACCAGTTTCTGATCGACGCTGGTAAATCGGCCGAGCGTGCCGTGCCAGGGGAAGCGGCCGAGTGCCACCAGTTCTCGAACTGTCATACTGTCGGTTGCCGGCGTAAACTGCGGCATATAGGCGATCTGCCGGGCAAAGGTTCTGCCGCCCCAGCGCGCAAGCGCTTGTCCTTTCAGATCGATGGCGCCAGCCGTCGGAGTGATCTGTCGGGCCATGATCTTCAGAAGCGTACTCTTGCCGCTACCGTTCTGCCCAACCAGGCCATAGACGCGTCCGCTCTTCAATGTCAGGTCGATTGCCGCAAGGATGGTCTTTCCTTCGGCTTGATAGGCAATCTGTGTCATGGTCAGGAAGGGCGTCGACATGCGCGGTGTCTCTTTGTTCGCATTCGGATAGCAATTGCGGGTTCGTACGCTCCTGCGAAACTTTACTGTTTATGTCAACTTATATTGTTCGTCGCGCGAAACCCTTTAGGAATGAAATTCATACGGCTTGGGGGCTTTTGGCCGCTCGGTTTCCGACAGCCTGGGCCTTTTTTTGATATCTTTAAGGCTGGCCCAAAGAGCGCGTTGCGGCCGGATACGCTGTGTAACAAAGCGCGGCTCCAAAGCGGCCTGTCATTCAATTTGCTCGAAGCCTGCATAAATCCTTCGAGGCTATCTTGATTGGGCTTCCCTGTCCCCTAGCTCAATTATACAGGGGCGTACGCGTGATTGGGGCTGCGCAAATTTCAGCCGAATGGAGCCCACCATGAAACATCAGACATTGGAGCAACTGCAAAATATTGCGGATATCGACCAGACATATCCGCACCGCATCATGTCGCGAATCGAGCGTCTCGAGCGCTGGGTGGAGCTTCTCGAGCTGAGTCCGCATCGACGACTGGCGACCCTCTACCAGACGGAACATCAGCCGACTTCAGTCTTGTCGCTGCTGCGCAGTGATAACTCGCCGATTTCTGTCGCCTTCGAGGATCCGATCCTGCGGGCTGCTGGATTGGAAAATGACACTTACGGTCAGGCAAAGAAATTCTTCAGTCTTACCGATAGTGAACTGCACAATGTGCTTTGCTATTGCCATTTCGGCGCGACGGTCAACGCCGCAACGGCAGCCCATTATGTGCGGGGGATTCTCGGCGCAGAACGGCCGGGCTTATTCTCTCGCTTGCGGGCATTGTTCATATCCTGACCAGAAACGGGTCGGGCTCGATCGGACGCCTGAGCTGCTTTGCTTTGAGGCCGCCGGCTGGCGGCCTTTTGTTCGAAATCTGCAGCCAACCCCAATCACTCTGCGTCGTCGCCGGACAGTCCCGTCTGTTGCTCGAGATTGCTGAGGCATGCATCGTTGTGGGCGAAGCGGAGAATACTGTAGACCGCCAACCCCGCGTCCTCACTTCCGGAAATGGTCACGCTGGCAGATTGGGCATTTTGAAACTTAGTGTTCAGGTTGTCCCACTGCTCGAAGATCTGTCGTTCCTGGGCGATGACCGCCTCTTTGAACATCCCATCCTTTCCGAATTTGGACGTGGCAACATGGTCGATCTTCTCGTCCGCGGGACCGAATTGGGATGCGAGCAAGGAAGTCGCCTCCTTATAGACCTGCCGCGTCGTAGTGCCGCGCTGGTCATCGTTGATGTAGCGAGAGACCGCGACGACGTTGCAGATTCCCATCCCGCGGACGTAGGCGAGTACATACTGGTCGTAGAGGTCATTTCCGTCCGGCAAGCTGTTGCACGAATATTGTCCTGTCGTATCTGGCTGGTTGCCGTAAATCGGCGTGCAGCCGAGCGCGGAGGGCAGGGCATCTTGCGAAACACCGAATGGCCGGAAGGCAGGAGTTGACGTCTGAGCCGGCGAAATGGACGCGGTGACCGTTGCAGTTGCCGCGAGAGCCACGGACGTCAGAATATCGATCAAGGCCATCGAATCTCTCCCGATTGAGATCGGGCAATATCACAGCAGCGGGCACCGGAAACCTAGCATACTTTTAGATAGGGTGTGGCAGCGTGACTTTCCACAGTCTTTCGACTTGGCCAGTTCGATCGAGGTTGGAACTCCATTTCTAACGGGACCTCCGCCACGGCACTCGCCGACCTTTGCGCCCTTTCGATATTGTAGTCGCAAAAGGTTCATATGAATGAGATATGCGGGCATCCGCGCCCATGGACGTCAGCCCTGATGAGTTTTTTCAATCCCTGGCAGTACTATCGGCGGTATTTTCACTGGCAATGTTCATTTGAATATTTGTTCTTGCAAAATGAACATCGCCTGATACGGTCCCCCGCAAGTTTGGAGCGGGAGGCTCTGAACCAAATAGGGAGTGAGCATGAAAAAGACGGCTTTGTTCCTGTCGGCAGGTGTGGCGGCAGTGCTTCTGGCATCGCAGGCGGCATGGGCGGCAACCAAGATTCAGTGGTGGCACGCCATGGGAGGCGAAAACGGTGCCAAGCTCGAAGAGATCGCAAAGAAGTTCAACGCATCGCAGAGCGACTACGAGATCGTTCCGGTCTTCAAGGGAACGTATGACGAGACGCTAACCGGGGCCATTGCAGCCTTTAGAGCCAACCAGCAGCCTGCAATCGTGCAGGTTTACGAAGTTGGTACCGGCACGATGATGGCCGCGCAGGGTGCCATTTACCCGATTTACCAGTTGATGAAGGATCAGGGCGAAGCCTGGGATCAGAGTAAATTCATTACTCCGGTCGTTGGCTACTACTCCGACACGGATGGGAACGTGCTGTCGTTGCCGTTCAACTCCTCGACCCCGATCATGTATTACAACAAGGATGTCTTCAAGAAAGCCGGTCTCGACCCGGAGACTCCGCCGAAGACCTGGGCAGACGTCGAATCCTTCTCGCGCAAGATCGTTATGTCGGGTGCTGCCAAGTGCGGCTTCACCAGCGCATGGATTTCGTGGATCCAGACTGAAAATCTGAACGCGCTGCATGACAAGCCGTATTCGACGAAGGCCAACGGGTTTGGTGGTCTCGATGCCGAGTTCACCTTCAACAACGACCTCACGGAACGCCATTGGGGCAACCTCAAAAAGTGGCAGGATGACGGGCTGTTCAAATATGGCGGCCCAGGTGGTGGCGATAACGCGCCTCCGATGTTCTACTCGCAGGAATGCGCCATGTACATGAACTCTTCGGCTGGGCGCGCCGGCGTGGTCAACAACGCTAAGGACTTCAAGGTCGGCTTCGCGCCGCTACCCTACTATGACGATGTCATCAAGCAACCGATGAACTCAATCATCGGCGGGGCGACCCTCTGGACGCTGCAGGGAAGACCGGTAGAAGAATACAAGGGCGTAGCGAAGTTCTACACTTACCTCCAAAAGCCCGAAGTCCAGGCCGGCTGGCACCAGTTCTCAGGCTACCTTCCGATCACGGAAGCGGCCTACAAGCTTGGCCAGGACCAAGACTACTACGAGAAGAATCCCGGCTCGGATGTTGCCATCAAGCAATTGACGCGGGTCGCGCCTACGGAAAACTCCAAGGGCATTCGTTTCGGTAACTACGTGCAGGTGCGCGGCATTATCGATGACGAATTCGCAGCTTTGCTCGGCGGCAAGAAATCCGCCAAGGAGGCGCTCGATTCCGTCGTTAACCGTGGCAACGAGCAGCTGCGCGATTTCCAATCGGCTAATCAATAGTCCCCGACACAGGGAGCCGGCCCAGCCGGCTTCCTCCTTGCCATCTGTTCTTGCGTGAGGGGACACATGCAGACCAAGCGAACCGTCTTCCCAAACAAACTGCTGCCTTATCTGCTGCTTGCACCGCAGATGTTGGTGACCATTGTTTTCTTTGTCTGGCCGGCCGGAACGGCGTTCTGGCAGTCGTTTCTCCGTAACGATGCTTTCGGTTTCAAGACCACTTTCGTCTGGTTCGCGAATTACCGACGGCTGTTTGCCGATCCGATCTACGTCAGCGCGTTCGGGAATACGATTGTATTCGCCGTCCTCGTCACGTTCCTGTCGCTGTCGATCTCGCTGCTTCTGGCTGTTGCAGCAATGCGGGTTCTGAGGGGATCGCGGATCTATTCTACCTTGCTCGTCTGGCCCTATGCGGTCGCGCCCGCGATTGCCGGCATTCTTTGGTGGTTCATGTTCAATCCGTCGATTGGCATCGTCGCCTACATGCTGCGCGCCGTCGGGATCAATTGGAACCATCTCGTCAACTCCACCGACGCCATGGCGCTGATCGTCATTGCCGCGACGTGGAAGCAGATTTCCTATAACTTCCTGTTTTTCCTCGCGGGTTTGCAATCGGTGCCGCGGTCGCTCCAGGAGGCCGGCGCAATCGACGGCGCCGGTCCGGTCAAGCGTTTCTGGACGATCGTCTTCCCACTGATTTCGCCGACGACTTTCTATCTGATGGTCATCAATATCGTCTACGCGATGTTCGACACCTTCGGGATCATTCACGCAACGACACAGGGTGGCCCGGCGCGCGCAACGGAAATCCTCGTCTACAAGGTCTACTTCGACGGGTTTATCGGCCTCAATCTGGGCTCGTCGGCAGCACAGTCCGTCATCCTGATGCTGATTGTCATTGGCCTCACGGCTATCCAGTTCCGCTTCATCGAGCGGCGCGTTCAATACTGAGAAAGTTCTGCCGTGGTTGAGAACCGTCCATTCCTGAATTTCCTGGCGCATCTTGTGTTGATAATCGGTGCCGCCGTCGTCGTCTTTCCGGTCTACGTTGCCTTCATCGCTTCCACGCATGGCGGCAATGACTTTCTCTCCGGCATCGTGCCGCTTGTTCCAGGCCCTCATCTTGTCGAGAACTATGCCACGATGCTGTCAGCCGGGATGACGAGTTCGGGTGCCCCGCCGATCGGGCCGATGATGATCAACTCGCTGGTCATGGCCGTTGGCGTGGCGGTCGGGAAGATCGTCATTTCCATCCTCTCGGCCTTTGCGATCGTCTACTTCCGGTTCCCTTTTCGAACGCTTGCCTTCTGGATGATCTTCATCACGCTGATGCTGCCGGTCGAAGTTCGTATTGTGCCGACGTTCAAGGTCGTCGCGGATCTCGGGCTTCTCAACAATTATGGCGGCCTCATCATTCCGCTGATTGCCTCGGCGACCGCGACTTTCCTCTTCCGCCAGTTCTTCCTGACCGTGCCGGAAGAACTGATGGAAGCGGCGCGCGTCGATGGCGCCGGCCCGATGAAGTTCTTTCGCGATATCCTCCTGCCGCTCTCGACCACCAATATCGCTGCACTCTTCATCATTCTCTTCGTGCTTGGCTGGAACCAGTACCTCTGGCCGCTGCTGATCACCACCGATCAGAGCCTTTACACCGTTGTCATGGGCATTCAGCGCATGGCGGCGGTCGCAGACGCGGAGCCACGCTGGAACCTCGTGATGGCAGCCGTGATCCTCGCAGCCCTACCACCCGTCCTCGTCATCCTCGCCATGCAACGCCTTTTCGTCAAAGGCCTGGTTGAAACGGAGAAATAAGAAATGGCCACGATCGACATCGTCGACCTGAAGAAGAACTACGGCTCCGTACCCGCCGTCAGGGGCGTGAGCCTCTCTGTTGCCGATGGCGAACTCATCGTCCTCGTCGGTCCCTCTGGGTGCGGCAAATCAACCTTGCTGCGGATGATTGCCGGGCTTGAAACCGTCAGCGAAGGGAAAATCGAAATTGCCGGCCGCAACGTCAACAATGCCGAGCCCGCACAACGCGACATCGCGATGGTCTTCCAAAACTATGCGCTCTATCCGCACATGACGGTGCGCGGCAATCTGGAATACGGGCTGAAAAACCGAGGAACCCCACGGGCCGAAATCGATCGACGTGTGCAGGAAGCGGCCGACATTCTGGAGATCGGACCGATGCTGGAGCGCAAGCCGCGCGAACTGTCGGGTGGTCAGCGCCAGCGCGTTGCAATGGGCCGGGCGATCGTGCGCGAGCCTGCCGCGTTCTTATTCGACGAACCACTCTCAAACCTTGATGCCAAGCTGCGCGTGCAGATGCGCGTGGAAATCCGACGGTTGCAGCGGCGGCTCAGGACGACGAGCATTTACGTCACCCATGATCAGCTCGAGGCGATGACGCTCGCCGACCGGCTGGTGGTGATGAACGGCGGGCTCGTCGAACAGATAGGCTCACCCGTAGAGGTCTATGATCGACCTGCCAGCTTGTTCGTCGCGGGGTTCATCGGTTCGCCGCCGATGAACCTGATGCCGATCGAGATAGTCACCGGTTCCAACGGGGCGAATGCACTCGACCTGCCTGCCGGAACCGACATTGTCGGGCTTCGCCCCGATGAACTGTCGCTTGTCGAGCTGTCCGAGCCATCGATCCGGCTGGAGGCGACGGCCGAACTTTTGGAGCCGATTGGTGGAGAAAGCCATCTTCACGTGCGCCTTGGTGACAC
This sequence comes from Rhizobium sp. 3T7, assembly GCF_020166565.1. NCBI lineage: Bacteria > Pseudomonadati > Pseudomonadota > Alphaproteobacteria > Hyphomicrobiales > Rhizobiaceae > Rhizobium > Rhizobium sp. 3T7. The sequence goes on along the minus strand of NZ_JAIQXS010000004.1, from coordinate 96,012 downwards.
TCACCACACCGCCATCCTCAGCGTCCCCGGACGTCCCGACGTGGCAGAGGCGGCGAAGTTTCCGGTCTATGCCCGCGTCAAGGAGATGCATCCGTTCAGCCGCGAAACCGGCAAGCGAACTGATGTCGCATCCGCACTGTAACGACAATGCAAACACGTCTGCCCTGCAGCCTGATGAAAGACGTAACGAAATGACGACTCCGCGTTCCGGCCCAACACGCAACGAGGTCCAGGCGCATCGGGGCGCTTCCGCCGTTGCTCCTGAAAATACGATTGCCGCCTTCAAGGCAGCAGCCGAGCAAGGCTGCAAATGGGTCGAACTCGACGTCGCCCTCCTCAAGGACGGAACGGCGGTGGTCATCCACGACGTCAGCGTCGACCGTTGCTCTTCCTCGCGCGGCCATCTTGCCGACATGGTGGCGACTGATCTTGCCCGCATCGATGCCGGTTCCTGGTTCTCTGAAGCCTTCAGCGGAGAGGCGCTGCCGACACTCGCACATGCGATCGAGAAGCTGGGCGACCTTGGGCTCAGCGCCAATGTCGAGATCAAGCAGCATGCGCATCACACATCCCTTGCGCAATTGGCTGAGACCGTGCATGCGCACCTGCGCCAGCGTGCGCCACATACCGAGATCATGATTTCGAGCTTCGCTTCAGAAGCGCTGAAGGCGATGCATAAGCTCGATCCAAGCTATGATCTCGCCATGCTTTGGCGCGAGCTTCCGCGTGACTGGGCCGATATCCTGACCTCAATCCCGGCAACGACGATCCATCTAAACTACAAGGCGCTGAGCTTCGGCCTTCTCGAGGAGGCGAGGCGTTGCGGGGTCAAGGTAAGGGCCTGGACATGCAACGCACCACATCTTCTTGTTCCTTTCTGGGACGCTGGCTTGACAGGTGTCATTACTGACGACCCAAGTCTCTTTCTGACTTGAAGGCGTGCAGGGGGCCGGAATGATATCGAGCAGACAACGCGACATCCTCGCGCTGATTGAGAACGAGGGGACACAGTTCATCGAGGATCTTGCGCGTCGTTACGGCCTGACGACGCAGACGATCCGGCGCGATATCAATGCGCTTTGCGACCTCGGTTATGCCAGGCGGTTTCACGGCGGCGTCGATGTGCCTGTCGAGGGCAGGAACATCTCCGTCAATGCGCGCACACAACTCAACAGCGTTGCAAAGCGGCGCATCGCCAAACGCGTCGCAGCCGATATCGGCCCGGACTCCACGGTTTTTCTGGGGATCGGCAGCAGCGTCCAGTTTGTGGCCGAGGCGCTACGTGATCACCGCGGCCTTACGGTCGTCACCAACAATATCCATGTCGCACTCATCCTTTGCGACGCCTCAAACATCGAGGTGCATCTGACCGGTGGCCTGTTGCGTCACGACGACCGGGATGTGGTCGGCGCCGACGTCATCCGGTTTTTCGAGAAGTTCTATGCCACGCATGCGGTTGTCGGAGCCGGTGCACTCAGTCCCGTTCACGGCCTGATGGACTTCAGCTACAGCGAAGCCCAGATCACCAACGCCATTATCGAAAACTCCAAGAGCTGCTTTTTGGCCGCCGACGCCAGCAAATGGACGCGCAACGCTTCGGTGCGCGTTGCTCCCTTCAACAAACTGACCCGGTTTTATACCGACCGACTGCCTGATGACCCCGGTGTTGTGGCCGCATGCGCGGCAAGCAGCATGGACATCGTAGTGTGCGACGAGGAGCATTCATGACATTCATAGGCGCTGCGCCATCGCGGGTGGACCTGCGCGACGTGCGTTATTTGTTCACCGATATTGACGACACGCTGACCACCGAGGGCCAGCTGTTGCCGCAGACGTACCAGGCGCTTTGGGATCTCTACCATGCCGGCGTTTCGATCGTTCCCGTCACCGGAGGATCGGCCGGCTGGTGCGAACATATCGTCCGGGCCTGGCCGGTGGCTGCGGTCATCGGCGAGAGCGGTGCCTTTGCGGCTTTCCGGCGAAATGGCCAGGTCTGCTTCGATTACTGGGAGGACGGTATCGGGCAGGCGAAACGCCAGCGAGAGCATCTGGAGACCATCAGGGCGCTTCTGAGCCTGAGCACCCTACCCTTCAAGATTGCCCACGACCAGCCATTCCGGCTGGCCGACGTTGCTATCGACATTGGTGGAGTGGCGCACGAAGACGTCGAGATCCTGGCCGCTCAAATCCGGGAAATGGGTGCGACCGTCGCCATCAGTTCCATTCATATCAACACATGGATCGGTAACTACGACAAGCGGGCCATGAGCGAGCGGGTGCTTCATGAGGCATTCGGCGTGGATCCCGTCAATACGCCTTCCCTAACGGCTTTCGTGGGCGATTCACGCAACGACGCCCCGATGTTCGGCTACATCCGCAATTCCTTTGGCGTGCGCAACATCGTGCCTATCCTGGACAAGCTCCCGCACAGGCCCCGATGGGTTTCCTCGGAGCCGGCGGGCCTTGGGTTTGTCGGCATTGCGACCGCGCTCTTAAAGGCAAAGGCATAGACGGCAGCGCTCGGCTGCCGATGCCGGCCCGGTCTGTCAACGGCATCACACGCCAGCGAGCTTGCGCAGGTCGTCGATCGCACCTGGCGCGGCGGCAAGCACCGGCGCGCCTTTTGTCAGCTGTTCCCCGACCGTTGGGAAAGGATGGTACCAGCCGCCCGCTTCCCTCACGAGGCAGTATCCGGCCATGCAATCCCATGCGTGCATGTATGGCTCGTAGTAGCCGACGAGACGACCGGCCGCGACATAGGCGAGCATCAAGGCGCCTGAACCATTGCGGATGAAATTGCCGCCGGCCTCCAGGAGGCTTTCGACTATCCCAGCGACGAGCGCCGGCGTGACATGGTTGTTGGCACCGATGCCTGTAACGGCGTTTCTGATGGTCCGCGACGCGTCCAGGGAAAGCTTCTTGCCATTCAGCGTTGCTCCCTTGTCGAGTGCCGCAGCATAAAGCTCGTCATGGCACGGTGCGCAGATGACACCGACGACCGGTACGCCGTCATGCAGCAGGCCAATGGAAACGCACCAGTTCGGCATGCCGTTGACGAACGGACTGGTGCCGTCGATCGGATCGACGACCCACGTAAACCCCGAGGTGCCTTCTTCAAGGCCATACTCCTCGCCGAGCACGCCATCGGCGGGAAATGCTTCGTTGAACCGGGCGCGGATCAGGTTTTCGACATCCCGGTCGGCGATCGAGACCACGTCCTGCGGGTCCCGTTTGGTTTCGATAACCAGTGTCTCGCGGCGCTTGAAGTAATCGAGCGCCACCGCTCCTGCCTCGCGGGCCACCGCCTCGGCAAGTGCAAAGCGCGCCTCGAGCCCTGGTACGACATGCGACGTCATAAAAATCTTCCCTTGATGAAATGCGGCGCTCAGCCGCCGATGATGGCAATCCCGCGATCCTTGAAGCCGATTTCAACCTCTGTCAAAGGTTCAAAAGCCCTCTCCATCGCAGGATCGACGACAAACAGGGTGCCGTTATTGGTTTTGACTTCATATTCCACGTGATCGCCGAGGTAGGCGGCGTGGGTGATCTGTCCGCTGAAAGCGCCGCCATTCTTCGGCGCCAGCGTGATGGCGTTCGGACGAACTGCAAGCTGCGCCGGACCCGGACGCATGTTGCGGCTGGCGACCCGATGCAACAGCCCCTCGACGTTGATCGTCGCATGGTCGCCGTCGATACCGACAATATCGCAAGGCACGACATTCGCCTCGCCCATGAAGTCGGCGATGAAGGCCGATGCCGGCTGGTCGTAAAGGTCGCGCGGCGCGCCCTTCTGGGCGATCTCGCCGTCCTTCATGACGATGATCTGGTCGGAGACGGCGAGTGCCTCGTCCTGATCGTGGGTGACGTAGACGGCGGTGAAGCCAAGCCGCTGCTGCAACTCTCGGATCTCGGTCCTGACGCGGCGGCGAAGGCGTGCGTCGAGGTTCGACAGAGGTTCGTCGAGCAACAGCACCTGCGGCCCGAGCACCAGTGCGCGGGCAACCGCGACACGCTGCTGCTGGCCGCCCGAGAGTTCGGCGGGCAGGCGCTGCCCCATTCCGGCAAGGCCGACGAGCTGCAAGCCTTCTTCAGCCCTTTCGCGGGCTTCCTTGCGCTTCAGGCCGGAGGATTCAAGGCCGTAGGCGACGTTGTCGAGTGCCGTCATATGCGGGAAGAGAGCATAGGACTGGAAGACCATCGAGACGTCGCGCTCGTTCGCGGGCAGCATGGTCACGTCCTTGCCGCCGATCAGGATTTTCCCCGCGGATGGATGCTCGAGACCTGCCAGCATGCGCAGTGTTGTCGTCTTGCCGCAACCCGAGGGGCCAAGCAGGGTAACCAATGTACCGGGCTCGATCGTCAAGGAAAGGTCCGGGATCGCTGTGAAGGCACCAAAGCTCTTGCGCACATTCTTAAAGACGACGGAACCAGGTTTGTTGGTGCTCATGCGGTTTTCTCCTGACCGAAAGGTGCTGAAGCGGTAGCCGTCGGTGCTGCGAGCGCAACGCGATTTTCACGCCGCAGCCGCCGTTCTCCGACAAGACGCTGGAAGCTCGCAATGACGGCGACCATGACGATGATCAGTGTCGAGGAATAGGCGATGGCGACGCCGTATTCGCCGTTCTCGACGAGGCCGACGATGTAGGATGTTGCCATGTTGTACTCGGCGCTGACGAGGAAGACGACGGCGCTGATCGAGGTGATAGCACGCACGAAGGAATAGACGAGGGCCGCCGTGATTGCCGGACGCAAGAGCGGCAGGATGACTTTGCGGATCGTCCGGAAGCTGTCGGCGCGCAGCGTCAGCGAGGCCTCGTCGAGGCTCTTGTCGAGCTGGCTCATCGCCGCCACACCGCCACGCACGCCGACCGGCATGTTGCGGAAGACGAAGCAGGCGACGAGGATCAGCGCGGTGCCGGTCATTTCGAGCGGCGGCAGGTTGAAGGCCATGATGTAACTGATGCCGATGACCGTGCCGGGGATCGCGAAGCTCATCATCAGCGCGAACTCGAATAGATTACGCCCGGCGAACTTCTGCCGGACGATGAGGTAGGCGGTGAGCAAGCCGACAGCGGCCGTGAGTGGGGCGGAGATCAGGGCGATCTCCATCGTCGTCCAGAACGAGTTCCAGGCGACCCCCGTCCAGGCCAGGCCGCCGTCATCGCGCAACCCGACCGAGAAAGCACGGATGTAGTGTTCGAATGTCAGCGTGTTATCGAGACCCCAAGTGCGTACGAAACCGCCGAACAGGATCATCGCATAGACGACGATGGTGAAGATCATCCAGGGAATGACGATCGCATGGACAGCAATCGAAAGCCCGCGCGGCAGTGCGATATGCTGGCCAGAGTCGCCCTTACCAGTAACCGTCGCGAAATTTTTACCGGAAAGCCAGAAACGCTGTGCCAGGAACGCCGAGAGCGTGAAGCAGAGCAGGATCATGGCGAGCACTGCCGCGCGCGACGGATCATTCTGCGAGCCGACGACAGCAAAGAAGATTTCCGTCGACAACACACCGTGGCTACCACCGAGTACCAGCGGATTGCCAAAATCCGCCATACTCTCGATGAAACCGATCAGGAAGGCGTTGGCGACCCCGGGTTTCATCAGCGGCAGGGAGACGCGCCAGAAGGTGCGCCAGCGATCGGCGCGCAGCGTCTGCGAGGCCTCTTCCATCGACGGGCTGACGCCCTCCACGACACCAATCAGCACGAGGAAGGAGATCGGCGTGAACGAGAGCACCTGGGCAATCCAGATGCCGGTCAGGCCGTAGAGCCAGCGGCCGGGCTCGACACCGAGCAGGAAAGAGACGAACTGCGTGGCGACGCCGGAGCGGCCAAAGAGCAGCGTAAGAGCAAGGCCGACGACGAAGGGTGGAGTAATGATCGGCAGGATGGTCAGCAGCCGCAGCCCCTTCTTGAAAGGGAAGTGGGTGCGTGTCGCAACAAGGGCAAAGCAGAGGCCGAGCGTCGTTGAGCTGGCGGCCGTCATGATCGCCAGCAAAAGCGTCCGCCAAGCGACGCCGCAGCGCTCGCCGCCCACCACACATCGCAGGCTCCAGACCGAAGAATCCTGAATATTCGCCAGGAAGCCGTTGGGATTGAAGGACCCGTCGAAATCCTGGAAGGCGCCGACGAACATGCTGCCGATCGGGTAGAAGACGAAGACGGTGACGAGGAAAATCAGCATGGCGATGGCGCTGACGACGAAGGCATCGCCTTTCATCACGCCGCGCTCGGCAAGCCCGAAGGAAAAGAAGAGCACGAAGACGAGGCCGACGACAACAGCACCCGCGCCCATCGAAGGTTGGCCGTCCGGCAGAGCGCCGAATAGCGTTTCACTGATCGTCCAGCTCCAGCCGGTAAAGCCGATCGCCAATCCCTGAAGCGCGAGAAACAGAAGGCCGAGGCCGCCCGCCCAGGCAAGCAGCGAACCGCGCCGGTGATGATCGGGAAGGAAGCGCGCGATGCCGCCAAGCAGAACAAAGAGGACAGCGATCGCGAGCCACCATCGGCCATGTGAGACGATCTGCACGATGCCGGGCGCCGTGGAGGGATCACCCGGGAAATCAGACAGCCAGCCAAGGCCGAAGAAGCCGCCTTCGATCCGATACCACGGGAGCAGCATCAGGGCGACAACGGCAAGGACGAGAGCGATCTCCAGTCTGCGGTTGTGGTTCTTCATCGGTCGCTCCCGCTTGGGTACAGTATCATGCATTTTGGCCGGCAACCGGGAGCCGGCCATTGTCATTGTGGATCAGATCAGTTGGCCTTCGCGCCAATTTCCTTGTCCCAGCGTGAGAGTAGCGCCTTGCGCTTATCCGGATCGCCGTAGGTCTTGAAATCGTAGTCGATCAGCTTGATGTCCTCGAACTTCGGCGACTCCTTCGGAACTTCTGCAGACTTGTTGGACGGCAGCTGGAAGGACTTGGCATCTTTCATGTGCGATTGCACATCTGCAGACAGCGCCCAGTCGTACCACTTCTTGGCGTTTTCGAGGTTCTTGGCGCCCTTGATGATCGACATCGAGCCGATCTCATAGCCGGTACCTTCGCAAGGCGCGACGGACTTGACCGGGAAGCCTTCGACCGTCTGGGCGACCGCGTCATGCATGAAGACGATGCCGATCGTCGCCTCGCCGCGTGCGGCCGCCTTGACCGGCGCGGAGCCAGATTTGGTGTATTGCGAGATGTTGGCGTTCAGCTTGCCGAGGTAATCGAAAGCCTTGTCCTCACCCATGATCTGGACGAGCGTCGCCAGGGCGGTATAGGCCGTACCAGACGAATTCGGGTTGGCGATCTGGATCTCGCCCTTGTAGGACGCATCGAGCAGATCGGCCCAGCACTTCGGCTCCTTCAGCCCCTTCTTCGTCAGAAGGTCGGTGTTGTAGCCCCAGCCGAGCGCGCCGGCATAGACGCCGACCGTACGATAATTGGCGCTTTCGGCCTGCTTCTTCGCCCAGTCCTGGAGCTGGTCGAGCATCGGCGACTTGTATTCCTGTGTCAGGCCTTCGCTTGCCGCCTGCAGATGCGGGTCGCCCGTGCCAGCCCACCAAATGTCAGTCTTCGGGTTGCGCGCCTCGGCGCGAACCTTGGCGTAGGTTTCGCCGGAAGACAGGCGAACCATGTTCACCTTGATGTCGGTCTCTTTCTCGAATCGGTCCTTCATCATTTCGCAGATGACGACATCGGCCGAGCAGATCAGATTGAGATCACCGGCAGCATGCGCCGAATAGGCAACAAAAGACACACTCGCGGCAAGTGCTGCCGCGGCAATTTTTACCGTATGCATTGTTTCCTCCTGAAAAAAATCGGCGCCTCCACGCCGCTCGCTTTTGCAAGCGCGTGCAAATGCTGCATGAGGCAAACGCAGCTGTCAATAGCATTGATGCCGAGATTATCCAAATCTTTCATTGACTGACACTTGCACGCGATTGCAAGTTTGTGCACAGTCGCTGATATGGGAGGGGCCATTGGGTAGCAAAGCTTATGTCCGTGCGCAGGAAGTGGCCGAAAGGGCGGGCGTTTCGCGCTCGGCGGTCTCGCGCACTTTTACGCCCGGCGCCAGCGTGTCGGCTGAAACACGCAGACGTGTGATGGAGGCCGCCGAAGTGCTCGGATATCACGTCAACGAGCTTGCACGCGGGTTGATGCGCAGGGAAAGTGGGATCGTCTGCCTTATCGTTTCCGATGTCGCGACCCCACACCGGTCCGTTCTGCTGCGGGAACTGACGCTGCAGCTGCAGAACGCCGGCAAGGTAGCAATGCTCATCAACACCGACCTTACGAACGGTAGCGTCGATCGGGCGCTGCGCCAAGCTATTCGATACCGCGCCGATGCTTCGATTATCCTCTCCGGGCTTCCCGACAAATCGATCGCGCAGCTTTGCCTGCGCAGCGGTCAACGCCTGGTTCTCATCAACCGCGACGACGACCAGCCCGGTCCCCTCAAGATCAATCTGGATGATTGCGAGGCCGCAGGGCGTGCCGTGACCGCTTTTGTCCGTGCGGGGTGTCGCAAGCTCGCCTTTGCGAATTCCGAGGCCGGAACACCGAGCCTCATGGCGCGAGAACACGGCTTTGTCGCAGCGGCCAGGGCACTCGGACTTGATGTCATGGTCGAGCGCCACGGCTGGACCGGCTACGCTGCCGGACAGGTGCTCGCGCAAAGGATGTTGACGCGCGCTGAGCGTCCAGACGCCGTCTTCTGTGCTACCGACCTTCTGGCGTGTGGCTTTATGGATACGGCCCGCCACCAGTTCTTCATTTCCATCCCGGAACAGCTATGTGTCGCCGGTTTCGACGATATCGAGCAGGCTTCATGGCTTTCGTACGATCTCACGACGTTTGCCCAACCCGTGAAGGAAGTTGCCAAGGCTGCCGTGGAATGGCTTTCCGAGCCGCCGACCGACAGCGCAGGTAGTGAAAATCTTTCGCTCAGGTTCAAAGCGGAGCTCGCGTGGCGTGGATCAATTAGAGGTGGGTAAAGGCGGTTTTCAACGGGCCTTGGCGTCGGCGGATCAGGAGGACGAGGTGCCGCGGTTCCTGGTAGGTGTAATCTTCAGTTGCTTGAATGGCGCGTCGGGATTTGGAGTAAACGCGCACCATGTGCGGCCCGGGCGAGATGACTGCGATCAAGGCTGGTGTCGCTTTTGGGTTCGTCTGAATCGTGAAAGCCCAGCGCTTCATCGACGATCTTACGCAGACGGACATTGCATCCGCCAGGAAGTTCTGTCCAGCGTCCGGGCGAACTGGTGTTAACGTGCACTCTTGGAAACTGCGGCTTTGAACTCTAGACTTGCCCGACGGTCGCAGTGGCCGCGGCGAGGGAAGGAGGAGCCCGCGTTCGTGAAGCAACGATTTCGTATCCTTGTCGGCTTCTGCCTGTTGTCGGCCGTTTGCTATGTTGCCATCTTTCCCGGTAAAGAATTCGCGACGCGAAGCTATATGGACGAGGCGTCACTGCAAGCTGGCTCGGCGCTTCGCCTTGCTGTTTCGGCGCTTGGCGGGCATCTGAGCCGATACGAGCCGCTGCCTGAACTGATCGCAGATCATGACGATATCAAGCAGCTGGTGAGCGATCCTGGCAATCCGGCCCTGCGCGATGCGGCAAACACCTATCTGAAGGAGATCAACAGTTTGCTTGAATCATCCGATATCTACGTGATGAGGATGAACGGCGATACAATCGCCGCCAGCAACTACGATGGCCCGACGAGTTTCGTGGGTGAGAATTTCAGCTACCGGCCCTACTTTCAGGATGCGGTAGCGGGCCGTCAGGCACGGTTTTATGCGCTCGGTACAACATCGCTGAAGCGAGGCTACTATTTCGCTTCGCCAATCCGGGTGAACAATACAATCCGCGGGGTTATCGTCTTCAAGGTCGATATCGACTCAATCGAGGCCTCGTGGAAGGGCGGCGAGTACAAGATACTCGTCTCCGATCCGGAAGGCATCATCTTCATGACCGGTAGCCCGGAATGGCTGTATTCCGGCATCCTGCCCCTGACAGACGAGCGCCTGCAACGCACCCAGGCATCACGCCGCTACGCCGAAGCTGTTCTAAAGCCGCTTCCGATCAGCGAGCAGAATGCGGGTGGTCACAGATTGATCACTGTTGCCGATGGCGCTGCTGTCAGGGAATATCTGTCGCTCTCCCACTACATGCCGGACGCGGACTGGACCGTTAGTGTCTTGATGGACACGAGTTCCGTGCACGCACAGGCGCGGACCATGCTGATCGCTGTCTTGCTTTCCCTAGGCCTGTCGGGGCTGGTTGTCGCGATCGTGCTGCAGCGCCGGGCACGCGCGCGCGAAAGGATGCGCATGCAGGTCGATGCCCGCAACCAGTTGGAGCAGCGTGTAGAGGAGCGAACCGCCGATCTGGCGCGCGTTAATCAGCGCATCGAAGAGGAAATCGCCGAGCGACGACTGACGGAACAAAAGCTTCGCCAGACGCAGGCCGATCTCATTCAGGCAGGAAAGCTTGCCGGCCTCGGGCAAATGTCAGCAGCCTTATCGCATGAACTCAACCAACCGCTTGCCGCTGCCAAGACCTATGTGGACAGCGCCTCGATGCTGATAGCGCGAAACCGCGTGGATGAAGCGCGTGACAACCTTGGCCGCATTTCCGGCTTGATCGACCGGATGGCGTCGATCAGCCGGCACCTGCGTAATTTTGCGCGCAAGCCCAATGAAAAGATTGGTCCGGTTTCGCTTGCCGCCGCAATGGCCGATACGCTCGAAATCGTTTCTGCGCGGCTGAAAGTGGCAGACGCGACACTCGACATCGATCTCAGCGAGCCATCTGTCGCCGTGCAGGCGGGGTCGGTGCGCCTGCAGCAGGTTCTTGTCAACATCATCACCAATGCCGCTGATGCGGTGGAGGGGCTTGATGACAGGCGAATCCATGTCGTGTCGTCTCGCGACGGTGCCAAAGTGATCGTAACCGTGCGCGATCATGGAGCAGGCGTTCCCCCTTCGATCGCCGAGCGTATTTTTGATCCGTTCTTCAGCACGAAGGGCGTCGGCCGCGGCCTTGGGCTCGGCCTGTCGATCTCCTACAACATCATCAAGGATTTTGGCGGCAGCCTTTCGGTGAGCAATGCACCGGACGGAGGCGCGGAATTCCGTATCGTCCTTGATGCTGCACCTGTCGTCAGAGAGGCTGCTGAGTAATGAGCGCAGGCCGGATACTCCTGATAGACGATGAGGAGGAGATGCGCCGCTCTTCCGCCCAGGCGCTCGGCTTGTTTGGACTGGACGTTGCTACATTCGCCAGCGCAGAGCCGGTGCTGGAGCGTGTCGGCTATGGCTTTGACGGCGTGGTGATCAGCGATATCCGGATGCCGGGCATGGATGGCATGACGCTCTTGCAGCGGATACGCGAGATGGATTCGGAGATACCGGTCATCCTGGTGACGGGACATGCGGACGTGCAGCTCGCCGTCAGCGCAATGCATGCCGGGGTTTATGACTTTGTCGAAAAGCCATTCGCGGCCCAGCACCTTGTTGGCATCATCAGACGCGCGCTGGATCGGCGCAGCCTGGTTCTCGAGAACAGGCGGTTGCGTGCAGTGGCCGGCAAACGCGACGACATCGAGGCTCGTCTGCCCGGACGCACGCAGGCAATGGTGGACCTGCGCTATCGGCTGCGAGCAATTGCGGCAACGGATGCCGACACGCTGATCATCGGTGAGACCGGTGTCGGCAAGGAAGTTGTCGCCCGGGCGCTGCACGACACCAGCGCCCGGGCCGGAAAGCCATTCATTGCGATCAATTGCGCGGCGTTGCCGGAGACCCTGATCGAGAGTGAGTTGTTCGGACACGAAGCCGGCGCTTTTCCCGGTGCTCTTCGACCGCGATACGGAAAGTTCGAGCACGGTCGTGGCGGCACGATCCTGCTCGACGAGATCGGCTCGATGCCATTCGATCTCCAGGCGAAGTTCCTGCGTGTCCTGCAGGAGCGCGTCATTACCCGTCTCGGCTCCAACGAAGCTATATCGCTCGACGTGCGCTTCATTGCCACCAGCAAGGTCGATCTGGAGACCGAAGTGGCACGAGGGCGCTTTCGTCCTGACCTCCTCTATCGCCTCAATGTCGTTACCATTCATGTCCCTTCGCTTGCGCAGCGGCAAGCCGATATTCCGCTGTTGTTTTTCCAGTTGGTTCGAGAGGCGGCGGCCCGCTACGGGCGCAGCGACATAGAGGTACGGCCGGAGACGATCGGCAAGATCGGCTCGCGAAGCTGGCCTGGCAATGTGCGCGAATTGCGCAACGCCGCCGACCGACTGGTTCTCGGTCTCGACCTGCAGCCTGAGGACACGGCAGAGCAAAACCAGAAGCTCGCCGACAGGGTTGCCGCCTTTGAGCGCGGCCTTATTGCCAGCGCGCTTGCCGCTCACGGTGGGAGTCTCCGTCCAGTCTATGAGATGCTGGGCGTTTCGCGAAAGACGCTCTACGAGAAGATGCAGAAATACGGGCTTGAAAAAGGGAGTCGGGGTGAGGACGAGCTCGAAGTGTGAATGGGTGGAAATCCACCCATGGTCCCGCTCGTTTGTCCCCTTTCCTACCCGTCTTGTGTGATATCATGCAGGAAAATGCGACAAGCAGCACCTCGCCCGGTTGTCCGACGCATTGAGCACTCCACAGTAACAGTTGATGACCGGGGCGGGGGGAGCCGCTCCGGTGGTTTACTGGGAGGATGACATGAAAATACTGAATGCCTTGCTGGGCATGACGGCCGTTGCCGCCGTTTCGCTCATTTCCGCGTCCGCAATCGCTCAAACCTATCCGGAACGGACCATCACGATGGTCGTTCCGTTCGCCGCCGGCGGCCCGACAGATACGGTCGCCCGTCTCGTGGCCGAGTCGATGTCGAAGGATCTCGGCCAACAGATCATTGTCGAAAATGTCGGCGGGGCTGGTGGCACGCTTGGCGCAGGCCGCGTCGCGCAGGCAGACCCGGACGGCTACACGGTGCTCTTGCATCATATCGGCATGGCGACAAGCGCCACGCTTTACCGCAAGCTTGCCTATGACACCTTGAACTCCTTCGAATATGTCGGTCTCGTGACTGACGTGCCGATGACAATCGTTGCGCGCAAGGATTTCGAGCCGACCGACCTCAAAAGCCTTGTCGAATACATCAAGGCTAACAAGGACAGTGTGACTGTTGCCAACGCGGGTATCGGCGCGGCCTCCCATCTGTGCGGCATGATGCTGATGAGTGCGATCCAAACACCGCTGACCACTGTTCCCTACAAGGGCACCGGTCCTGCGATGACCGACCTGCTTGGCGGCCAGGTCGACATCATGTGCGACCAGACCACCAACACGACCAAGCAGATCCAGGGAGGCACGATCAAGGCTTACGCCGTCACTTCGCCTGCACGCCTGAAAGTGCTTCCGGACGTGCCGACCGCCGTCGAAGGCGGCCTTCCCGATTTCCAAGTCGGTATCTGGCATGGTCTGTATGCGCCGAAGGGCACGCCGGGCGATGTGACCGAGCGGTTGTCGAAATCGCTGCAGGTTGCGCTCAAGGACCCGAATGTCATTGCCCGCTTCGCCGAACTGGGCACCGAGCCATCGCCGGAAGCTGACGCGACACCGGCAGCGCTCAAGGCCAAACTCGAAACGGAGATTGCCCGCTGGAAGCCGGTGATCGAGGCTGCGGGCCAGTACGCGGACTAGGCCGCTTCGTTGCCGCCCGGAAGAACCTTCGGGCGGCACTGTTGCTGCGCTCAGGTCGAAACGACAGCGGGGGAGACATGAAATCATTGACATTCGACAGCACCAACGCTCTTTGCGGCGCGCTCTTCGTCGGCTTGGGCTGCTTCTTCATCTATCAATGCCTGAACCTTGAACTCGGCACGGCGCTCCGTATGGGTCCGGGTTATTTCCCGCTGCTGCTTGCTGTTGTTCTCACATTTCTCGGCTTGATCGTGCTGCTCCAGGCGATACGGGTTCAAGGCGAGCCGCTCGGCCCGATCGCGTGGCGCGGACTGGCCTTCATCCTGCCCGCCCCGATCGTCTTCGGGTTGACGGTGCGCGGCCTCGGTTTCGTGCCGTCGCTGTTCGTCGTGGCGCTGATTGCGGCTTTCGCTTCCTCGCGGATGAAGGTGCCGCTGGCGATAATCCTTGCAGCCGCAATAACCCTCTTCTCGGTCGCCGTCTTCAGCTATGCGCTTGGCCTGCCATTCGAACGCTTCGGCCCTTGGGTTCGGTTCTAGGAGGCATCTATGGATCTCGTCAGCAATCTCGCCCTTGGCTTCAGCACCGCTGCCTCGCCCGAGAATCTTCTTTTTTGCCTGATCGGCGTGCTGCTCGGCACCTTGATCGGCGTCCTGCCGGGGATCGGGGCAACGGCGACCATCGCCATGCTATTGCCAATCACGTTCCAGCTCGAGCCGGTTTCCTCGCTCATCATGCTGGCCGGCATCTACTATGGCGCCCAGTACGGCGGTTCGACCACGGCCATCCTCATCAACATGCCGGGCGAATCTTCGTCGGCGGTGACGGCGATCGATGGCTATCAGATGGCGCGTCGCGGCAGAGCAGGGGCAGCACTCTCGATTGCGGCACTCGGCTCGTTCTTTGCCGGCACCGTCTCGACCTTTCTCGTGGCGATCTTCGCAATCCCTCTGACCGCGCTTGCCCTTAAATTCGGTGCTGCCGAATACTTCTCGCTCATGATCGTCGGGCTGGTGTCCTCGGTTGCCCTTGCGCATGGCTCGATCGTCAAGGCGCTCGCCATGGTGGCGCTTGGCCTGCTGCTCGGATTGGTCGGTACGGATATCTACACGGGAACGCCGCGCTTTACCCTCGGAATTCGTGAATATGCCGACGGGCTGAATTTCGTTGCCGTTGCCGTTGGCGTGTTCGGTGTCGCGGAGATCCTGCGCAATCTGGAGGGCGAGAAGACCCGCACGGTCTTGATCGCCAAGGTCAGCGGTCTGTGGCCGACGCGCGAGGACTTCCGACGGATGATCGCACCGGTGCTACGCGGCACGGCGATCGGGTCAGCACTCGGAATCCTGCCGGGCGGCGGCGCCATCCTTGCTGCGTTTGCCGCCTATACGGTGGAGAAGCGCATCTCCGACCGCCCGCAGGAGTTCGGTCATGGGGCGATTGCCGGCGTTGCCGGTCCGGAATCGGCCAACAATGCCGGGGCACAGACGTCGTTCATTCCGCTGTTGACGCTCGGGATTCCGGCCAATCCAGTGATGGCGCTGATGGTCGGCGCCATGATCATCCAGGGGATTGTGCCGGGTCCGAACGTGGCGAGCGAGCAGCCCGCCCTGTTCTGGGGGATCATCGCCTCCATGTGGATCGGCAATCTGATGCTGGTTGTCCTCAACCTACCGCTGATCGGCCTCTGGGTGAAATTGCTGACTATTCCCTACTACGTGCTTTTCCCGATCATCATGGCCTTCTGCTCGATTGGGGTCTACAGCGTCAATTCCAACGTCTACGACCTCTATGCCGTCGCCTTTTTCGGGCTGGCGGGTTACCTGCTGGTCAAGCTGCGCTGCGAGCCGGCACCGTTGCTTCTCGGCTTCGTGCTGGGGCCGCTACTGGAAGAAAACCTGAGGCGCGCCATGATCCTTTCCCGCGGCGATCCGATGACTTTCGTGACGCGTCCAATCAGTGCCATCTTGCTCCTGATTGCGCTCGCTGTCCTGCTGGTCGTGTTTTTGCCGTCGGTAAAGGCCAAGCGCGAGGAGGTCTTCCAGGAAGAAGACTGAGCAAACGGGATCATCGCATCGCGTTGACAAACAGACTGCAACGAGGAGGAATTTGGATGACGAAACTGATCCTGACGCGTCGAAACACGCTTGCTGCGGGCCTTTCTTTGGTGGCGACGCTGGTGGCGGGATCGCCATCACTGGCGGCGGATTTTCCCGATCGGCAGGTGACGATGGTCGTTCCATTTGCGGCCGGCGGATCAACCGACGTCGTTGCCCGTATCCTGGCTCAAAAGATGTCCGAGGATTTGGGCCAGCAGATGATCGTGCAGAATGTCGCAGGTGCGGGCGGTAATCTTGGCGCCGGCAATGTCGCGCGCGCCGATGCAGACGGCTACACGATCCTGATGGGAACGGTTGCGACGCATGCGCTCAATCCGTTGATCCTGAAATCGACCCCCTACGACCCCGAAAAGGATTTCGCCCCAATCTCGCTGTTGGTGCTGGTACCCAACGTTCTCGTCGTCAATCCCGAGCTGCCGGCCAAAACGGTTGCCGAACTGGTCGCGCTCCTCAAGGCCAATCCTGGCACTTACAGCTATGCTTCGTCTGGGAACGGCACGCCGCTGCATCTTTCCGGAGAGCTCTTCAAGGCGATGGCCGGGGTGGACATGGAACATATCCCCTATAAGGGCGCGGGCCCGGCGTTAAACGATGTTCTTGGCAATCAGGTTCCGATCATGTTCGACAACTTGCCCTCGTCGTCCGGTCACATCAAAAGCGGCACACTGCGTGCGCTTGCGGTCACGACCAAGGAGCGTGCTTCATCATTCCCCGATGTTCCAACAGTGGCCGAGACCGTTCCAGGCTACGAAACCTACACGTGGAACGCGCTGTTTGCTCCCGCCGGTACCCCGGCAGATGTCGTTGCTCGCCTGAACTCGGCCGCCATTAAGGCGCTCGCCGATCCGGAGGTCAAAAAAAGGATGGCTGAGTTCAGCGCCGTTGTCGTGGGTTCAACGCCGGAGCAGCTCGGCGCACATGTAAAGGCGGAGATCGCCAAGTGGACACCTGTCGTGCGCGACGCCAAGATTGAACTCGAATAGGCGCTGCCGGATCTCAGGCGAGCGTTGTCGAGCGGATGGAGTGAGGGAGGCCGATCATGGCTCTATTGGCAAGCGCGAGAGCGGAGCCTTTGACCGGCTAAACCTGGAGGCAGCTTTCCAATCGCAGCGGTGATCAACATTTGCCGAGACGCCAACACCACATCACCATCGATAAGCAATTCCAGCAGGATCCCTAGTGAAGGGAACCAAGCACCCACTATTTTTTACCCACCGGATGACGGCATCGAACCCAAACTGGCCGATCCGTTTGTGCTTGGTGGTTAGCTGAGAGGTGAGATTGCACGCGATCGAAATCTCCGACCAATCAACTGCATTGCCGCGCATCGGCGGGAACTGGCAGCAGTCCACGAGAGCAAGCGTAAAAGCTGTCAGCCGCTCCAATTCGTCTGCCTCGAAGAGCGGCGCGAGCCGCACCTCGCTGAAACTGGAGATCTTGCGCCGAAAGGCTTCGGATGTTGGGTTTGTGATCATTCAGGTTTCCCTTAGCGATATACATGCCAGCCCGAGGCGTGGCGTGCTAAGGCCGAAGGGTTACCAGAAGGTTAAGGTCGGCCTAACAAGTCCGCGTTCGATTCCGTTCAGCTGCAGCCAGATGCCGAGTGACGGGCTCTCTGGATTTGTTCCCATCAAGACCTTGAAAGCTCGTCCGCTGTCAGATTCGCGAATGTGTTCAATGACGGCTTCGCGCCTTCATTTCTGCCATCCGGCTCATTCCAAAACCCTCTAAGAGCTGACGGGCTGCTTAAATCGGAGCATTGTTTGTCTTCAAGGGCGGAACGGATGCTGCATGGATCTTGGAGTTAGTCTGAACCTGGAGCATGTCCGGGCCTTCGGGGGCTAATTCACCCAATTTAGGTGTCCTTGCTCCATATCAATTCATGTCGGGTGATGCCCTCGCTGGCGCGAGCGGGAAAGACTGAAAGCAGCAGCTTTCTATGAAGTGAAATTGCCACAATGGCTGTTTCCCGGAACGGTTTGGCCGAAATGAAAAATATTTTGTCCAGATATCGAAATGCTCGTGATCATGAAGCCGATTAGAAGACTAAAACAGTCAAGTTAATCGGGGCGATAGGGCATGAACAGCAATGCGGATAGCAAGCCAAGCGGTCAAAACAAATTCCAAAACCAACATAAGATGAAATACCTTGCTCGCGTGTCGATGCTTGCGCTAGTGGCCACGTCGGCTGTTCCTGCAAGGGCCCAGGAAGCGATCGAACAGGATTCTACCGTCCTCAAGCCGATCGTCATAACTGCACGAAAAACGGAAGAACAAATAAGGGATGTGCCTCAAAGCATCACCGTCGTAAAGCCGGAAGACGTTGAAAGTAATGCGCTCGACTCAGGCGGAGCGATTGCGGCAACGTCTCCAAACGTCGTGTGGCAGAATGCATCCGTGGGGAGACAGTTCTTTTCGATCCGCGGAATCAGTTCCTTGGGCGTGCCGAACAATTTTTCCGATGGCACAATTGGCTTTACGGTTGATGGCATACCACAGAGCATGTTGAGTTCTCAGAATATGCTCTTCGACATCGATCGTGTGGAAGTTCTTCGCGGACCGCAGGGAACGCTTTGGGGCACGACTGCGCTTGGCGGCGCAATCAATGTGACCACCAAACAGCCGGACGGCGAACACGAGGCAAAGATCACGACCGAATACGGAGAACATGGCTATGCCATGGGCGAAGCCACACTCGGCGGCGTGCTGATCCCCGACAGTCTGAACGGGCGAATGGCAATTCGTTTCAACCACTATGACGGGGATATCGACAGCCTGTTCACTGACGATCTCGGCGCAAGAAAAATCGGTGCCTTCCGCGGAGGGCTGCAATTCAATGGCCTTGATGACACGATTGTCACACTGACCGGAAATTATCTTCGTGACGATTCAAACGCCCCCTTTTCTCTTTTGCGTGGAGCGCCGGGGTTCCCGATCAGTGGTGTCGTGACAGAACCTGACTATGTTACGACACATGCCGATGTCGGACTCACTATCAAGCACGAGTTCGAGAACTTTTCCCTCACTTCCATCACGGGCTTCCAGAATAACAAGATAAAGTCCCGGACTGAATCAAACGATATCCTCATTCCGTCATTGTTCCCGTTGGTGGGGAGCAATGTTTGGCTCGGTGTTGATGAGGAAAAGGTCTTCAGTCAGGAGATCCGACTGAACTCTCTTGAAGGGGATGATATCAGGTGGGTCGTGGGAGCGAGCCTCAATTATTCGGATCTCGACCATAGTTGCGCGGCTCCTCAATGCGCACCATTCCCATATTCCGGTCTCGTTACCGTGAACACGAATCTGCGCAGTCTGAATCTTGGCCTGTTCGGTGATGCCTCCGTCCCGCTCGGCGAGAAATGGGAAGTGTCATTTGGTGGGCGTCTGAGCCACGATGACATCAAAGTGAAAAAGACCAATGACCTTCGAGTTCCCAGCTTAACGGGCGACAGCGATGCTGATGGAACCTATCTCACGGGACGAGCCGCGCTCGCTTACAAATGGAGCGAAACCGCGCAGAGCTACGTCTCCATCGCGCGTGGACATGGGACGAAAATCTACCCGCTGTTTTCCTATCCGAACAACGGCATTGTGGCCGACGCTTACCCCGCGGCCGAAAACTGGACCTATGAACTTGGTACCAAGGTTGCGCTTTTCGATGACCGTCTCGAACTGGACGGGAGTGTCTTTTATAACGATGTGAAGAACGGCGTCCTGAGCTATTACGATCCCGGCATTGGGGGCTTCGCTACGACTTTCCAGAGTTATGACACGTATGGGTTCGAATTGCAGGCGCGCGCTGCAATTACGGACGAATTAAGCTTTAACGCGGGCGTGGGCTATACACATACCCGGCTCGGCTCGGACGGAGCAAGTTCGATTTTCGAAGGAAACCGGGTTCCCAATATTCCGGAATGGAGTGTATCTGCGGGATTGGCTTACGAAACGGATGCTGAAATGGTGGGCTTGCCCGGCTCGTTCAATGCCGCCATCGATTATCAGTACAGAAGCTCTCGCCCTGCTGATGTGCAGTCCACCTTCGACCTTGACGCATATCAGATCGTCAATGCTCGCATTGGCTGGAAAAACGATGGCGGAGATTTTGAAGTTTACGGTTTCGGACGCAACCTGTTTGATGAACGTTATGAGACGTTCGGCGCCGCCGGTTACTTTGGAAGCCAGGTTGTTTCCGTCAGCCAAGGCCGCGTCCTGGGGGTCGGCATTTCAAAGTCCTTCTGACTGGCCACACTATATCAGCGCTTTGATGGCATGGGCGTCTGCGCCAATACTGACTGAAGATGATGGAGAGGTTTTTCAATGCCTATCTTGGAAGAATTCGAGACCGAATTTGATCCTGATATGGTGGAAAAACCTCTCATAACCGTGGGTGCAAAGAAGGCCATTTCCTACTGGGAGAAAGGGCAACACGCGCACAGAAAGGCTTCGCTTTTGCTGAACCTCAGAGGAATGGTGACTTGCGAAGCAGACGATGGTGTCTGGATCGTCCCTCCCCATTCTGCGCTGTGGATGCCCGCAGGGACAGCTCATTCGGGGCGCATGTCAGGTAATATCGAATGTTACGCTGTCTTCATCGAACCCGAATTGATCACCAAGCAACCAAGGTCGTGCGCAACTCTTTCCGTTTCGCCCCTCTTGCGGGAACTGGTTCTCAGGTTCGCACAATCGCCTGTCGATGCGCCATTCTTCGACGCGGATTTTCGCATCCTGGCTGTCCTGTTAGATGAACTTGATGCCGCACAAGAAGTGAAGCTTTCGTTTCCTATGCCCAAATCAGTTCCCCTTCGGCACCTTGCAGACTTGCTTCTCAAACAACCAAGAGACAAGGCGACTCTGGCCAAATGGGCCGCGAGGATTGGATTGAGTGAACGCACCTTGAGTCGATCGCTTCTCGTTGAGACTGGGATGAGCTTTGGCCGCTGGCGACGTCAGCTACATGTTGTCCTAGCCCTTCAGCGACTTGGCGACGGCGAAATCGTTCAAAATGTCGCGCTTGATCTGGGATATGAAAGTGCAAGCAGTTTCGTCACCATGTTCCGAAAGACGTTAGGGAAACCGCCAGCCCGATACCTGATGGAACAAACCTACAGCCTGGCTGAAAAGCGCTCGTCTTGAGATTGGCGGGACGCAGTTTTCATCTCGGCAGGATTGACAAATATAATGTCACGATTGCGCAATGACGCCTCTTGCCGACTGACTTATTGCTTTCAGACAGAAGGGAAATGCGGCGATTATGATCGCGCTCCTCTTCAGGAGGGGCGGCGCTCAACTGCCCTATCGAGCAAATTCAGATAGGAGTGTTGCAGTGATCGAAAAGAAACCAGTTAATCTCGCACTCGCGTGGCTTGTCCCAGCAGTCGGAGCCGCGATCTTCGTCACGATCCAGTGCTTTTCTTATCTGAACGATTACGTCAGGAGCGGCGGGACGATGCAGGCCATTACATTCGGCCCGGCCGCGTTGTGGGGAGTCTCTATCTTTTACGGCGCCTGGGTCGTCCCGCCAATGCTGGCGCTTCCCGGAAGGCGCGTGACCGACCGGGCCATGCTTGTCATCGGCGGTCTCCTTTTCGCCATGAGCACGCTCGCAGGCGTATCGGATGGCTTGCGCGACGGCAGCCATCTCGTTGCCCTGGAACTGCTGGCAGTAACGCTTCCGGGCGCGGTCGCGTTGATCATGTCCTGGCGGCACATCCGATCGAATTGAAACCATCCATCCCGGCAAGGAGACGACACATGCCTTTGGACAGCACGAACTTCCCACTCGTCTGGATGAGTTTTGAAGAAGGTCCCGACCACGACCACGACCACGACTTTGAGGCTTTTGAGGCGAATCTAAAGCGCGGCTTGCCGTTCGTGCTCTTGACCAACTCCGCTCCGGCCGAAGACCACGAGCACACCCAGGAAGAAAAGAAGCGCACCTCGCTGTGGATGAAAAAGCACAAGGCCGAACTACGGACGCTCGTGCTGGCGATGATCGTAATCGAGCCCAGCGCCGCCAAGCGTCTGGCATTCAAGCCATTCGGTGTGGCATTTGCCAAGTTCTGGGGCTACCCGATGAGGCTCGCCTCATCTCGCGAGGAGGCCCTGGGGATCGCCGGCAAACTGCTGTCGGAGCGCGCCGGGTCTGCAATAGCCTGACAAACTACTGAGCGGACGAATCGAAAACGATTCAGTTCCCGTGGCTATGAAAGATTATTGTTTTTGGCTACCGCTCACCTCTCGGTGCGCGCATTCGGCTGGCGGAATTGATTCAGACATTGGCGACAGCTACACGAACAAGATTGGCTGCTGACGGCTGCCAGGAGGGTCGGAAGAGGTCATGGAGGTCGCCCGTACTCTATGGCAGCTATTTCATCCCCCGGCCTCCACTACCGGAAGGCCTGCTTGCGGCGCCAATGCCGCCGTCAGTTACACAGTGTCTGAGGACTCGAATAAGGGGTCCCCAGCCAATTTTCCTAGCCGTCTTCGAACACGACGGATGGCCTAAGGAACTGCGGCCGAGATCACCCAACTTATTGAGAAGACGCCACTTTTTCGTGCGGCAGATGGTCGCCAATTTGGATCGAAAAATCGATCAAAAATGACTTGCCTAGGAGGCCTGGATTCTCACACAATTTCAATGACTTAGATGAAAATCCTTGAAATCCCCTCTATTTTCCTGCCGCGAGCGACCGTGGATGCCACCTTTGTGCCCTGGCTTTGGGCATCAGTCAACTGGACGGTTGAGCGGCAATAATTTCCGCTTTCGGGCCTCACGTTTGCGGCGAGGCGGCTATAAGGCTCGCGGCAGTTTTGTGCCTTCATTTCGGACGTTTGCACAATTGACCGGTCGTCGCAAAGCGGCCGTCGTGTCGTTTTGACCAACTTGATGCAACGACGAAAAGCGCTACTCGACAAAATTTAATCCGGCGCTTTCGTTTGCTTGTTATCGCAGGCTTACGGTGTGAAGCCCGGAATTGAGCTTCCGCACCGACTTGGCATTCCTTACCTACACGTCGAAATTTGTCGGCAGGACAATCATGTCCCGGATCGTGACGTTTCGCGGGCGGGTCAGCATGAAGATGATGGCGTCGGAGACCTCCGAGGGCTCGATCAGGCTCCCATTGGCTTTTGCTTTCTCGAGGTTTTCCGCGGGCCAATCGGCAAGCAGAGCAGAAACGACCGGGCCAGGCGAGACCTGGCCGACCCTGATGCCGTGGTTCTTCAACTGCCGGCGCATGATCTGGACGAAACTGGTGATCGCCCATTTGGAGGCGGAATAGACCGGCTCCCATTGGATCGGCGCATGGCCGGCCACGGAGCATGTCACCAGGATATCTCCGGTCCCGCGCTCGATCATGTGCGGAGCGATGTCGCGGACGTTCTTCATGACGGCGTTCACGTTGAGATTGAGCATCCGATCCATCGTCGCGGTATCGGTGTCGACGAGATCCCCGCCGATATAGGACCCTGCATTGCAGTGGAGGATGTCGAGGTGGCCGACCTTTGCCAGGATTTCCGGCACCATGGCCGCACAACTGGCGGCGTCCAGGAGATCGGTGACCTGCATGACGACAGCGTTGCCGAACTCGGCCGCACAGGTTTCCAGCGCCTGTCTGTTGTAATCAACCATCACGACATTGGCGCCGGCATCGACCAGGGCACGGGTGGTCGCCAGCCCGATCCCGGACGCTGCGCCGGTTACCGCAGCGATCTTTCCTTCAAGTCGTCTCGTCATCGTTTTGTCTCGCTTCTTGGTTTCTTCATACGGCAAGGAAGCCGCCATCGACTGGCAGTACCGCGCCACTGATCATGGGCGCGTCCTCCGAAATGAGCAGCGCAATCGAGCGTGCGATATCGTCGACCCCTGCAAAGCGTGCCATCGGGTGGCGAACAATCATCGGATCCCTTTTGGAAGGCTCGGACCAGGCCTTCGCGGCAAGCTCCGTCATCGTAACCGTCGGCGCCACCGCATTGACGCGGATTCCATAGGCACCGAGTTCCTTGGCCATGACGCGTGTCGCGCCTTCCAGACCCGCCTTCGAGGCGGCATAAGCCACATGGTCCGCAAAACCACGATGTCCGGCGATCGACGTCACATTCACGATCGCACCGCCGCCGCCATTCGAAATGCGCGCCCGCGCGAACTCCTGCGCACAAATCAGCGCGGCCCGCAGGTTGATGCCGAGGACCTGCTCATAGCCCTCCTCCGTCATATCGATGACGCTTTCAAGCACGTTGGTTCCCGCGCAATTGATCAGTGCGTCTGCCAGTCCCGCCGCCTTCATGGCAGCGCGCGCTGCGGCATTGTCGGCAAGATCGACGGATATGACGGTCGCGCCGAACTTTGCCGCCAGATCATCCAGATCGGCCTGCGAGCGCGACAAGGCTATGAGCCGCGCGCCGCGGCGGGTGAGCAGTTCAACGCAGGCGCGACCGATACCCTTGCCGGCGCCCGTGATGATGACCGTTTTTCCTGTAAAGTCCGACATGGCTGGTCCTTCCGATGCCTGTTGCTCAGAACGCGAGTCTCTGTTCGGTCTGCTTGTCGAACACATGAGCCGCGGCGGGATCGACGTTGAGCCGTATGCTGTCGCGCGGCTTCAGCGCGTGGCGCTCGCGGAAGGCGCACAGGACCCGCTTGCCCGCCAATTGGGCTGCCAGGAGAATTTCGGCACCCGTCGGCTCGATCAGCTCGACAGTCGCCGGTACGCCCGTATCGTCCTTCGACAGGATCCACTGGTCCGGACGTACTCCGTATATCACCTCCTGCCTGTCGGTCGCCCGAATGTCTTGCGGCAGGAGAAGGGTTGACCCGTCGGCCAGCCGCGCCGAGTTCAGCGAGAGATCGATCGTGGCCGGGAGCATGTTCATCGCCGGCGATCCGATGAAGCCGGCGACGAAGATATTTGCCGGCCTGTCGTACAGCTCCAGTGGCGCGCCGATCTGCTCCACCTTGCCGTCGCGAAGCACGACAATACGGTCCGCCATTGTCATGGCTTCAATCTGGTCATGCGTGACATAGACGGAAGTCGCGCCGAGGCGCTGGTGAAGAGCCTTGATCTCCGAACGCATAT
Organism: Rhizobium sp. 3T7; assembly: GCF_020166565.1. Classification (NCBI taxonomy): domain Bacteria; kingdom Pseudomonadati; phylum Pseudomonadota; class Alphaproteobacteria; order Hyphomicrobiales; family Rhizobiaceae; genus Rhizobium; species Rhizobium sp. 3T7. The sequence continues at coordinate 71,131 of NZ_JAIQXS010000004.1, read as the reverse complement.
CGACGCGCAGCGCAGCGTCTAGGTTCGACAGCGGCTCGTCGAAGAAGAACGCCTTTGGGCGGCGAACCATGGCGCGCCCCATGGCAACGCGCTGCCGCTGGCCGCCGGAGAGCGCCTTCGGGTATCGGTCGAGATAGGGCGTAAGCCGCAACATCTCCGCAGCCTTGTCGACCTTGGCGTTGCGATCCGCAAGATTTTCGCCGCGCAACTTCAGTGCGAAGGCCATGTTTTCCCGAACGGTCATGTGCGGATAGAGCGCGTAGTTCTGGAACACCATCGCCACGTCACGGTCCTTGGCGGCGATATTGTCGACGCGATGTCCGCCAAGCTTGATCGTGCCGCCGGTGATCTCCTCGAGGCCGGCAAGAGATCGCAGCAGCGTGGATTTGCCGCAACCGGAGGGGCCGACCAGGACCACGAACTCGCCGTCGGCTATGTCGAACGAGATCCTGCGCAGTGCGTGATAGGAGCCGTAATGCTTATCGACCTGGTCGAGCTCGATCGTCGCCATGTATCAATCCTCAGTCAGTTGTGGCGGCATGGCCGCCGATCATTCGGGACGGGTGCGCGGGTAGCTTCACCATGAGGTGTATCCTGCATCCGCAACGACGATGCTGCCGGTCATCAGGCTGGCGGCATCGGAGGCCAGGAACAGGACAACGGATGCGATTTCCTCGACTTCGCCCATGCGCTTCATCGGCGTCATGTCCAACCAGTCCTTGTCCCATCCGGTCTTTTCGACGGCGCTCTTCGTCATGTCGGTCGCGATATAGGTCGGCGCGACGGCGTTGACGCGGACACCACGCTCGGCCCATTCCGCTGCAAGGGACCTCGTCAGCATGTGAACGGCACCCTTCGAGGCGTTGTAACCCGCCTGCGGCTGCGGACGGTTGGCGATGATGCCGGACATCGAACCGATATTCACGATCGCGCCCTTGCCCGCCTTTAGCATCAGGTTTCCGAAGGCGCGATTGCTCCAGAACACGCCGTTGACGTTAACGTTTGCGACCTTGAGCCAGTCGGCATCGGACATTTCCTCCGCCGGGCTGTGCGCAGCGACGCCGGCATTGGCGACCAGAATGTCCACGCGGCCAAGCCTGGTGGCGATCGAAGCCGCGACACGGTCGGTCTCGCCGGAATCGGTCACGTCGAGACGAATGAATTCGGCCTTTCGCCCCGTCGCGGCGAGCTTCTCGGCTGCCGACCGACCAAGCTCTTCGTCAAGATCGGTCAGCACGACATGGGCGCCGGCTTCCGACAGGGCATCTGCGCAGGCATAGCCGATGTTGCGCCCCGCGCCGGTGACGACCGCCACTCTTCCGCTGAGATCGAACTTCCGCAGGTACATGCTACTTTCCAAGCTCGATCTGGATCTTCACGGAGGACGGCTTCGGCCGCACGGCGTAATCGAACGCTTCCACGGAGTCATCGAAGGCGTAGGTATCGGTGATCAGCGCATCGACATTGATCTGGTTCGATCCCAGCAGCGCGACGATGCGCGGGTAGACATGGGCGTAGCGGAACACGTGTTCGATGCGCAGTTCCTTGGTCTGGGCGATGACGACATCGATCGGGACCGGCTTCAGCGGCATGCCGACAAGGACGACGGCGCCGCCGGGGCAACCGTGATGCACCGTGTCTGCGATTACCGCGGCCGCGCCCGAACATTCGAACACGACATCGACACCCCAGCCATCAGTTTCGCGGGCAACTACACTCTTCAGGTCCTGCTCGCGGACGTTGACGGTCATGATGGCAGGGCCGAGCCTGCGCGCCACGGCAAGCTTTTCGTCGACCACGTCGGTCACGATAACCTTGGCGCAGCCAGCCGACAGCGCCGCGATCGCCGTCACCATGCCGATCGGCCCGGCGCCCGTGACCAGCGCGACCGCGCCGGGCGTCAGTCTCGCCTTGGAGACTGCCTGGAAGCCGACAGCCAGCGGCTCGACCATGGCGCCGGCGGCGTAGGACACATTGTCCGGAAGCTTGAATGTGAAGGACGCCGGATGGACTACGCTCGGCCTCAGCACCCCATGCACCGGCGGCGTCGCCCAGAAGCGCACCGCGGGATCGAGATTGTAGAGACCGAGCCGCGACGCGCGACTTTGGGGATCGGGAATGCCGGGCTCCATGCAAACACGGTCGCCGACTTTCAGGTTTTCGACGGCGCTGCCGACCTCCTCGATGACGCCGGCGGCTTCGTGGCCGAGGATCATCGGCTCACGCACAACGAAGGGACCGATCGCGCCGTGGGTATAATAGTGAACGTCCGATCCGCAGACGCCAACGGTCTTGATGGCGATGCGCACGTCGGTCGGACCGAGCACCTCCTTCGGGTCCAGGTCGCGAATGCGCAGTTCGTCTTTGCGTTCGAGGACGAGCGATCTCATGTTTTCAGCCCTTTCGGATAATAAATACGGCCAGCGCCAGGCAGAGCACCGTTGCCACCCACAGGGGCAGCACGCCCTCCAGGAAACGCATCCAGAGAAGATGCACCAGGATCAGGATGACGACGGAGATGAAGCCACGGTCGAAGCCGTTGGTACGGATCGGCAGGAATCCGTCGCGTTCGGTTTTCTGAGGTTGAAAGCCACCCATCGTCTTACCCTTTCAATGCACCGAACGTGAGGCCGGTCACGATGTGCTTCTGGACGAAGCCGAGCACGATCAGGGCCGGCAGCGTGGTCAGGAATGCCATCGCCGCCATCTCGCCCCAGTTCGTTCCGGTCACCGAGACATATTCAGCGAGCGCCGTCGTCACGGTCCTGGCGCCGGCCGAGGACGTAAGAGTCGCCGCGAACAGGTACTCGTTCCAGGCAAAAATCCAGGTCAGGATGAAGGTGACGGCCAAACCCGGCCGCGCCAGCGGCAGGATGACGTTGGACAGCACCTGGCCGGTTGTCGCACCATCGACCCGTGCCGCTTCATCAAGCTCCAGCGGAATTCCGTCGAGCATGCCCTTCAGGAGCCAGATGGCGAAGGGCAGGTTGAAGACGCAATAGAGGAGGATCAGGCCAATCTTCGTGTCGAACAGCATGAAATCGCCGAAGACGAACCACTTGGTGAAGAGCAGGAAGAGCGGCAGGAGAAACACGGCTGGCGGCGCCATACGGTTGGTGATCAGCCAGAAGAACACGTTGTCGCCGCCGCTGATCTTGTAGCGCGACAGCCCGAACGCCGCGAGCAGGCCGAGCGCGCAGACGAGCGCTGCGTTCGACGTCGCCACAACGAGCGAGTTCCAGAGATACTGCAGGAAAGTCGAGCTGTTCAGCACCGCCAGGAAATTGTCCCAGTAAAGATCGTCGATGAGGACCGACTTCGAATAAAGCTTCACGCGGGGGCGCATTGAAACGACCAGCATCCACCACACGGGCAGCAGTGTCAGAACGGTCAGACATATCCAGAGGACGAAAGAGGCTATACCGGAGCGTCTCATTGTGCGCCTCCCTTGCGGCCGGTCATGGCGACGAACAGCAGCCAGCTCAAAACGATCGTGACGTAAAGCGTGAGCAGCGACATGGCCGCGCCGTAGCCGTAGTCGGTCTTCGGAAAGACGTTGATCCAGATATGAAGACCGATGAACCGGGTCGCCTCAGCCGGACCACCTTTGGTCAGCATCCAGATTTCGTCGACCGAGCGCAGCGCGTCCATCAGCCGGATGAAGACGGTCGTCAGAAGCACCGGCTTCAACATCGGGACGATCACGTACCAGAAAATCTGCAGCTTGTTGCCGCCGTCGATCTGCGCCTGTTCGAGCGGCTCTTTCGGCAGGGCGGTCAGTCCCGCCATGAGCGACAACGTGACGAACGGTGTCCAGTGCCACAGGTCCATGATGATCGCCGTTGCGAAGGCATGATAGGCATTGGTCGAGATGTTGTAGTCGATGCCGAACCACAGTCTCAGGTAATAGGGGACGATGCCGAAGCCTGGAACGCAAAGCAGCCGCCAGGTGGCGCCGACTGCGATGGGCGCGACGACGATCGGCAGTGTGTGCATTGTGCGAAAGAACTGCCGGCCCCACAGGCGGTCTGCCATTAGCGCGCGGGCGAGGACATAGCCGAGCAACAGTTCGCTCACAACGACGAAGAACGCGAAGACCAGCGTGCGCGCAAGCGAGTTCAGGAAGGTCGCGTCAAAGACGAGGTTGCGATAATTCTGGAGGCCAGCCCAGCGCAGGGTAGGGTCGACTGCGTTGGTATTCCAGTCGAAGAAGCCGACATAGAGAATGTAGATGAAGGGAACGAACCCGACAACGAACAGGATTAGCGTTGCCGGCGTTAGAAACAGCCATCCGATGTTGGATTGTCTCATCCTGCGCTCCGTCAGATTGTTCATGACTTTTGTTTGTCTGACTGCCGACGTCGCGGGCAGGCCCGCAAAATTGCAGTCAGGAAGGGGCGGCCGCCTTATGGAAGGCGACCGCCGGCCGCTGGGAGGTACGGTCTTTTATTTGCGGTAACCGAGCTTCACGAGTTCGGCTTCGGCTGCGGTCGCGGCCTGGTCCAGCGCATCGTCCGGCTTGATCTCGCCGACGATCGCCTTGTAGATGAACGGCGCGACGACCTGCAGAACCTGCGAGTGGAACGGGAAGGGCGGCGCTCCTGCGAACAGCTTTCCATCCTCACGCATCAGCGTGTAGTAGCCGTTCATCTTCTTGTCCTGCTCGACAATCTTTGGATCATCGTAGGTCGAGTTCATGACGATACGGGAGCCGGCCAGCGCCCAGTCGGTCTGTACCGAAGGCTGCCCGATATACTGCAGGAATAGCAGCGCCGCGTCCTTGTTCTTGGACGAATGCGGAATGCCGAACGCGCCGCCATCGTAGTAGCCGATATATCCCTTTCCGGATTCGGCGGCTTCCTTGACACCCGGCTCGACCGGAGGCAATGCCACACCCACCTTACCGACGACGGTCGATTTGCTGCTGTCGGTCGCGATCCAGGCAGCGTTTTCACCGTAGACAAGGCCTTGGGCTGCGCGGCCGGCCGCAAATGTCCCGGCAACCTCGTCCCATGTGGACGACGTCGATTCCGGCGGCGCGTATTTCAGCAGGTCGATCCAGTAGTTGAGCGCCTTCTTCGCCGCGGCCGAGTTCATCTGGCCGCCGTTGGCTTCTGTGGCCGCGAAGGTCTTGCCATCGATGCCCCAGTTGTACACGCCGAAGGTCGGCGCGACCGACTCGAAGAATTCGTAGAAGGCTGCAGGGTGGCTCGACGAGGCCTGTACGGTGGTTCCCCACAGCTCCTTGTCCGCGCCGTATTCGGTGAAGAACTTGGCGATCTGGGTATACTCTTCATGCGTCGTCGCGGGCTTCAGATCCGCACCGGTGGCATCCTTGTAGGCTTTCTGGATCGCCGGATCATCGAAAAGATCCTTGCGGTAGAGATAAGGCTTGATGAATGCTTCCATCGGGACGCCCATGACATCGCCCGACTTCGGATCCTTGAAATAGTTCAGGAACGTGGTGAAATTCTCCGGCTTGAAATCCGGCGAGGCTATCTTTGCATTGTCGGCGAGCGACTTGGAGATATCGACCAGGAAGTTGCGGGCCAGATAGGTATAGACGATGTCCTGTTCGATGTAGACGAAGTCATAGATGCCAGTGTTGGCCTCCATGTCCTTGATTGCCTTGTCGTACATCTGGTCCCAGGACGTGGCCTCGAATTCGACCTTGATGCCCGTCTCTTCGGTGAATTTCGGGCCGAGCACTTGCTCGACATATTTCGATGCTGGTGTCGATTCCGAGATGCCCCGGATGGTCGCGCCCTGATAGGGCTGGGCGGCAGTCTTCCACCAGGAATCCTGAGCAAGAGCGGTCGAGCTCCAAAGGCCAAGCGAAATGAAGCCGACGCCCGCGGCTTTGACGAAACTGTTCATTATTCTCCTCCATTTGGATCGTAAGATCGGTCCGGCTGCGCGTGCTAAACTCTCCTCCGACACGCTCAACGGAGCTGAATATTTGTAGAAAGAATGGGTGGACACAAGCGCGCCCGGTGCGCAATACTGATACTCTCATGCGCAAAATACCCAGTATACCTATGAATTTTTGTGTGCATTGCACAATCCAATATTGGTTGTCAGCGCAACGCGCATGGTGGGAAGCACTGGAGGGTGTCCGCAATGTCAGCTATTTCGCCGACGGTCGCGAGATTTGAATACGTCTTGACCGGAGCGGACGAGTCGTTCCTCTGGCGCCGTGACGACTATCCGTGGGAGCGCAATGTATGGAATTTCCACCCGGAGGTGGAGATCCACTACATTCCCAATGCAAGCGGCGTCCTGCTTGCAGGCGATCATGTCGGGGCGTTCACGCCGGGCCATATTTCCGTCATCGGCAGCAACCTGCCGCATGACTGGGTGACACCGCTCGGACCGGACGAGCGCATCCCAGGCCGTGACATCGTCATCCAGTTTCTGCCGGCCAAGCTGGAGCAGGCTTCGGCCTTCCTGCCGGAACTGGTGGGCCTACGTGAGTTTCTTACGCGTGCGCAGCGGGGGCTTTCCTTCAAGGGCCGGACGCGGGAGCAGGCGGAGGCGCTGATCCTCGACATGGAGTTCCAGACTGGCTCCGTGCGGCTTTCGACCTTCCTATCACTGCTCTCGCTGCTGCGGGACACCGACGAGTTCGATACGCTGTCCTCGGAGGCTTATGTGCCGGACCTGAGCTATGGGTCGCTTGAAGCCCTGCAACAGGTCTTTGCCTATATCTTTGTCAATCTGTCGGAGGACATAAGGATGCCGGACATGGCCCGCATGGTCGGCATGAGCGACAGCGCTTTCTCGCGATTCTTCAAGAAAAACAGCGGTCACAGCTTCACCGACCACGTCAACAAGCTTCGTATCTGGAAGGCGGGACAGCTATTGACCGATACCTCTCTGCCGATCACGGACATCTGCTTCGAGGTCGGCTATCGCAATCTGTCAAATTTCAACCGAGTGTTTCTCCGACACCACAACCTAACACCCTCACAATATCGGAAACTGTCCACCAACCGCAGAACCTTTCCATTGCCTCAGACGGTGATAGACCATATGCGTGTGTGACGAGTGCAAAAGGATAGATTTAGAACTCTCGTCCGCTTATGCGTCGTCGACGCCTGAAAATTGCCATTCCGGTCTCGGCCCCGTTGCGGTCATTGCCCGCGGGTCCCCAGCCAATTTTCCTAGCCGCCTTCGAACACGAAGGATGGCCTAAAGAACTGCGGCCGAGATTGCCCAAGTTCTTGAGAAGACGTCGCTTTTTCGTGCGAGAGATGGTCGCCGATTTGGATCGGAGAATCGGTCTAAAATGGCTTGCCTGGGAGACCTGGATTCTCACGTGATTTCAATGGCTTAGAAGAAAAGTCTTGAAATTCCCTCTGTTTTCCCATCGCGAGCGACCGTGGATGCCACCTTTGTGCCCTGGCTTTGGGTATCAGTCAACCGGCGGGGTCAGCGGAAATAATTTCCGTTCTGAGCATTGAAGCCACCGAACAGATGATCACCGCAGCAGCGCCGCTTTGCGCGCCCATTCCGGTCGTTCGCCAATAGCCTTGGCGCCAACAAGCGGACGTTGCTCGGCTATATCGAGGGGTATCCAGGGCGTAGCCCGAGATTATTTCAGATCGTTGCAGCCTCCCAGTCTGGAGCAAAAGGCGGGTCAACGTAGCGTAGGTCCTTCGGCAGAGCCGCGATAGCCGCGCGGTCCTCCTCGTCGAGGTGAATGTTGAGCGCATCGAGATTGGCTCGCTGGCTGGAGGGGCGAGCGGCTTTGGGGATAGCGATGAGGTTTTCCTGATCCAGAAGCCAGGCTATGGCGATCTGGGCTGCGGTGGCGCTGTGCTTCTCACCGATCCTGGCGAGAACGGAATCCTTTGCCGCCCGGCCTTGCGCAAGCGGCGCATAGGCGGTCATCGGAATACCCTTGCGGCGAAGGTAATCCAGCATCGGCGTCTGCGACAGGAACGGATGATATTCTACTTGATGAACGGCGATGGGGGCGCCGATTTCCTCGATCGCATGCCGGATCATGGGCAGGTTGAAGTTGCAGACGCCGATGGCGCGCGCCAACCCTTCCTCCTTCAGTTTGGTGATCGCGTCCAGCGTTGCGCTCATGTTCATGTTCGCTGATGGCCAATGCACGAGGAAGAGATCGATATGGTCGAGGCGAAGCTTGCCGAGGCTCGTGTCGAAGGACCGTCGCAGGGCATCGGGGGAGAGCTTGTCGTACCAGACCTTGGTGGTGACGAAGAGGTCAGCGCGGTTTATGCCGGAGGCCGCGAGCGCCGCGCCGACGGCGGCTTCATTGTCGTACATGGCGGCGGTATCGATGTGGCGAAAGCCGAGTTCAAGCCCGCTTTCGACCACCGGTCGGGCGGCATCGCCCGGCATCCGGAAAGTCCCCAGTCCTAACCGGGGGATCGCGACACCGTGAGTCTCAATCGTTTCCATGATCATTCCTTTCGAGTTGCGAGGGACGCGGCGGCAGAGGCAGAAGCCGTCCGCCGCCCGTTCTCCCGGCGGGCTCAGGCGGTCTCGCTCGCCGCTGCTTGCCGGACCAGCGCTTCGATCACCTGCTCAAGTGACGTCGTGCCCCTGACACGGTTTCCGCCGTCGGCTTTGAAGTCGATCCAGCCTTCGTTGAAACCGTCGAGCATACGCATGCGCGGCTGCGGGTGACGCGTACCCTGGGCACGGAACAAGTTCTCCCAGCTTGCCCGCGGGACGATCTCCACCCGCACCGAATGCCCGAGCACCGACGTGAAGGCATTGGCGAGATCGTTGGGGGAGACCCGTGCCGGGCCTTCCAGTTCCACCACCCGCTTGCCGATCCATTGCTCGCGGATCAGATCTGCGGCAAGCCGGCCGATATCCTGCGTCGCGACCATGGCGAAGGTCTTGTCGGCAGGTTGGAGGAAGCTGTGCAGCACGCCTTCGTCGCGGGCCGAGGCCATGTCCCAGGCGGCATTTTCCATGAACCAGCCGGGCCGCAGGAAGGTGACGGGAAGATCGAGTTCGCCGAGGGCTTCTTCCAGCATCGTCCGCTGGCTCAACAGATTGTCCACGTCCGCGTCGGCGCCGATGGTGGAGAGGCAGACGACCCTTTCCGGGCGGGCAGCAAGGAGAGCGGTCGTCAGCACCTCATTCTGCTTTGCCGCTTCCGGATAGCCGGGCGCCGGATCGAACTCCGACGGCGGCAGGATGAAGACGCCCTTGGCGCCCTTGAACGCGGTGGCAAGCTGCGTCGCGTCGCCCATGTCGGCAAAGGCGATTTCGCAACCGCGCTTGCGCCAGATTTCCGCCTTGGCGGGATCGCGCAGCACCGCACGGACCGGTTCTCCGGCTTCGATCAGGGCTTTCGCCAGCGCGCCGCCGACCTTGCCGGTAATTCCTGTAATCGCATACATGATATGTCTCCTGGTGTTGAGGTCGGGAATGGATCAGGCGAGGCCGTCGTAGAGGCCGCGCTCGAATGTGCCGTAGAGCTTCACGACCTTTTCGTCGTAGAAGGGCAGAAGCTGGGTGAAGATGGCGCCGGTCACCTGCCGGACCGGGTCGAGCCAGAAATATTGAGCAGGCCAGCCCAGGAAATGCTGCCCGCCGACCGACCGTTCGGACCGGGCAGCGTGTTGATGTCGAACGAATATCCCCACTTGTGGGGCTCACCGGGAAACTGGTCGAAGCTCTGCGAATAGGCGGGTTGGGCCGTCGTCATGGCGCGCACGTCGAGGTCGCCGATCTGGTTTCGCATCATCGACGCGACCGTTTCCGGCTTCAACTGTATTGGCCTTTCCGAATGTCCCTTCGTAGATCGTGCCATCCGGTCCTGCGGCTGTGGCGACGACTCCTGCCACGGTCCCGTCGCGAACGGCCTGCTCCATCGCCATGTCGATCGGTTTGAAATTTCCGGACCGCGCCTGCGGTTTGGCTGCCAGCGCATGAGCCGGCTTATTCGCAGCGGCTGTACCGGCTGCCAGCAAGAGGCCGCCGCGCGCCAACAGGCTTCGGCGTGAGATCGCATCCATGGATGAATTCCTTCTCTGCAAGGCCGGAGATTTCCACGGTTCCGGCATGCCGCTGGCGCCGCCCGGGCGTTGAGAAACTATCTAAGGGACGAAGAAAGATGATTCACGCGCATTAAGATCAAAGATAAGATGACTTCAAATCATCATGACGAGACGGTCAGCAAGACCGATCTTGCGGCGGAGAGGGTGCATGAGTTTCGACACGCGGCTGCTGACCGGGGTCGGCGTTTTCGGGGCGGTGATGGAGGCGGGCAATTTCGTGCGGGCCGCGGATGTTCTCGGCCTCACGCCATCGGGGGTCAGTCGTGCGGTAGCGCGGCTCGAACAACGCGTCGGCGTCAGATTGTTCGACCGCAATCCGCGTGAAGTTACGCTGACCGAAGAGGGCGCCCGCTTCCATGCGAGGATAATGCCGTTGCTGGCCGGGCTGGAGGAGGCGGCCTCCGAAGCCGCCGGTTCGGCGACCTTCGTCGGCGGACGGCTCAGGGTTTCGATTGATCCCTGGTTCGCGCGCATGGTGCTGGCACCGAGGATCGGTGAATTTCTGGCGCGCTATCCCGCTCTGACGCTCGATCTGACCACCAGCAACTATCGCGAAGAGATGATGAGCGGCGCGGATTTCGCCGTGCGTTTTGGACCGCCGGACGAATCGTCGCTGATCGTGCGCAAACTGCTGGACGTACCGGTGCTGACCTGTGCCGCCCCAGGCTATCTTGACCGTCACGGAGTTCCAGCCACGCCCCACGACCTGATGCACCACGATTGCATTCTCTTTCGCGACCCGCAGACCGGGCGGCCGTTCACCTGGGAATTCCAGGGTGATAGCGGTGCCATCGAGATCAAGGTGGCAGGGCGGTTGGTCATGGACGACCCCTCCGCTGCCGTCGCGGCCTGTCTCGCGGGGCAAGGCATATTCCAGAGCTTTGCCCTAGGTCTCGACGAGTGGCTTGAGAGCGGGGCGCTCACGACGATCCTGACGGAATGGTCCGGCGAGCGGTTTCCACTTTATGCCTATCATCCGTCACGCCACATGCCGCCGGCCAAGGTGCGGGCTTTTCTGGATTTTGTTCAACGAATCGCGGTGACGTAGCGCGGGGTGCATTCTTGCCGCGTCGCATGATTGGTGTTGCATACCGGTCGCATGAGCCGACGGGGAGCCGGTCATTCCTCGAGCCGAGCTCGGCGCTCCGCACGAACGACTGCAGGTTGGAAAGGCTGTCCATGGCGTTCCTTCAAGCTTTGCTTGAAATTGATACCGTGCACTCACCGCTAATCAAGATGGAATAATCCATCCCATCTTCACTCCATCAACAGAAACGGAGTGAACATCATGTCCAAGACGGAGAAACCCCTCGCAGGCAAAGTCGCGCTCGTCAGCGGCGGCTCGCGTGGTATCGGTGCAGCCATCGTCCGGCGCCTAACTCAAGACGGGGCAATGGTCGCCTTCAGTTATGCAGCGTCCACCGATCGTGCCGAAAACCTAGTGAAGGAAATCGAAGCAGCCGGAGGCAAGGCAATCGCCTTCAAGGCGGACCAGGCTTTACCGGGCGAGGTCGTATCCCTGGTCAGAAAAGTGCATGCAGCCTTCGGCCGGCTCGACATTCTGGTCAATTCGGCGGCGTCTTCGTCACCGGACTGGTTGGCGATGAGAGCGCAGACATCGCCGCCTTCGATCGCCAGATTGACATCAATGTTAAGGGCGTCGTCTCCGATAGGTAGCCGCCAGTCCCGGCCTGAATTGATTTGCGGCAGATCGTTCCCGAACTTCCTGTAGACCTCGATAAGGTCGTCGTGCAGCAAGAAGCGGATACCGAACTCGTCGGCAACCTCGCTGTCCTTATCGTTCAGGATCGGGAAGTTGAGCTTGTTGTCGCGCTTTGACTTGCGGCTGTTGGTAGAAGTCTGGGGTGGGCGTTGGCACGTTGTTGGCGAAAGATGGATGAGGACCGTCACTGCGCGTAGGTCAGGCACTCACAGCTGTCACAGCTTTCCACTGCGCCATGGCGCAGATACGGTGAATGTAGATGGCCAGAGCCGAGCGTTTCTGGTGTGGGGCGACGAAGAGATTTCGGACTGCTGAAAAGATCGATACGAACCGTTGCAAACCGCCGACCGATCGAAATCCCTGCATCATCCGTTCTCGTTTTCGAAAGGGTAAGTGAGAATTCTCGGCCCGATTGTTCAGGCCCTTGTCCGATCGATGTTCGACAGTGGGCGTGACATCTCGCTTTGCGGCGCCGTATGAGCGCAATTTGTCGGTGATGATGCGCTTCGGCGCCAGGCCTTGCTTCTTCAGCAGTCTGACCAGCAATCGCTTGGCAGCCTTGGTGTCACGGCGGGGCTGGACGATTTCGTCGAGAACATTGCCGTCTTGATCGACAGCACGCCACAGCCAATGCTTTCGGCCACCGATGGAAATTACCACCTCGTCCAAGTGCCAGATATCCTTTCGAGATGGCTTCTTTCTACGCAACTGTTTTGCGTAGGCCGAGCCAAATTTGCGGCCCCATCGCCGGATTGTTTCATAGGAGACGACAATGCCGCGCTCCAACAACATTTCCTCGACCAGCCGCAGGCTCAAAGGAAACCGAAAATGCAGCCACACCGCATGGGCGATAATCTGTGGCGGAAAGCGGTGGTTCTTATAGCTGACGAAGAGGGTGCACATCCCACTGCAACTATCCCGGAAACCTTAAGCCGAAGACAACGTGACAACGCCCGCAAACTACTTCGCCAATGCAGGATACGCTTCCGTCAAACATGAACCGCTCTAGAGTGCGATCGAGGCCGCGACAGCTTATCCCGCGGTGCTGGTGGAATGACGCCGCCGAGGATGGTCCTGACGATCGTTTCTGCGGCCATGTCGTAATCCTTGGCCGACATCTTCTGGGCCTTGAGCGCATCGCAGGCGAGTGGTTCGAAATCGCTGTAGAACTGCGTCGCGCCCCACAACATGATGAAGAAATGCCGCGGGTCGACGGCAGTCATGCGGCCATCCTTCATCCATTGCTCGAGCACGGCCACGTGCCGGTCGGTTGCCGCGCGCATATGGGCGCGGTCCTTTTCGCTCAGGAAACGGGCGCCCTGGATGATCTCGTTCGCGAAAAGCCGTGATTCACGCGGGTTGTCGCGGGTATAATCAAGCTTGGCGCGGACATAGTCCCGCAGCGCGTCTGCCGGAGCACGGTCTGCGTTAATATTCGACAGAGCGTCGTCCCAGCCGGTGATCAGCCGGGAAATGATCGCCGAATAAATCTCCTCCTTGGAGGAGAAGTAATAGTAGATATTGGCCTTCGGCAGCTCCGCCAACTCGGCGATCTCGGCAATCCGCGTACCGTCGAAACCCTTGCGGGAGAAGACATCGGTTGCAACATCGAGGATCAGTCTGACATTGCGGGCGCGGATTTTTTCATCCAGCTTTTCCGCTGTCCGGGCCTTTGGCATGCGCTTGATAGCTTTCCTGCCATCCGCATGTTTTTCGGTGGCGGGTGGCATCTAAAAAATTGACGACTTGGTCAGGTTACATCTACTCTGCGGCAATAACAATGACCGGTCCAGCAGCGGCATCGGCGCCCAGGGAAGAGACATCCGCAACATGTCCGGAGCCGACCGATGACCTTCGACCTTCTCATCAAGAACGCCAACCTACCCGATGACCGGACCGGCATCGACATCGCCGTTTCCGGCGGCAAGATCGCAGCCGTCGAAAGCGGCATCACGGCGGAAGCCGGCCGCGTCATCGATGCCGGCGGCAAGCTGGTGACCGCCCCCTTCATCGATATCCATTTCCACATGGATGCCACCCTGTCGCTCGGTACGCCGAGGCTCAACCGGTCCGGCACGCTGCTTGAAGGCATCCAGCTCTGGGGCGAACTGAAGCCGCTTCTCACCAAGGATGCGGTGATCGAGCGGGCGCTGCGCTATTGCGACCTCGCCGTCTCGCAGGGATTGCTGGCCGTCCGCAGCCACGTGGACGTTTGCGACGACCGGCTGGTCGGCGTCGAGGCGCTGCTCGAAGTGCGCGACCTGGTGAAGGATTACCTCGACCTGCAGCTCGTTGCCTTCCCGCAGGACGGTTTCTATCGCTCCCCGACCGCTGCCACGAACCTCATCCGCGCGCTCGACATGGGCGTCGACGTGGTTGGCGGCATTCCACATTTCGAACGCACGATGGAGGATGGACGCCTGTCGGTGCAGGCGCTTTGCGAGATCGCCGCCGAACGTGGCCTGATGGTCGACCTGCATTGCGACGAAACCGACGATCCCATGTCGCGACATATCGAAAGCCTTGCCTATGAGACGCAGCGGCTTGGCCTGAAAGGCAGGGTCGCCGGTTCGCACCTCACCTCCATGCATTCGATGGACAATTATTACGTCTCCAAGCTGCTGCCGCTGATCGCTGAAGCCGAGATCCATTGCGTGCCGAACCCGCTCGCCAATATCGTGCTGCAGGGCCGCCACGACACCTATCCGAAGCGGCGCGGCATGATGCGCGTGCCGGAACTGATGGCGATCGGCGTCAATGTCGCCTTCGGCCAGGACAGTTGCATGGACCCCTGGTATTCCTTCGGCAGCGCCGACATGCTGGAAGTGGCACATATGGCTGTCCATACCGGCCATATGACGAGCCGCGACGCGGTGAAGGCTTGCTTCCGGGCGATCACCGAAAATCCGGCAAAGACCTTTCGTCTCGAGGGTTACGGTCTGAACCCCGGCTGCAACGCCGATTTCGTGCTGCTCGAAGCCCGCGACGCGATCGAGGCAGTGCGAATGAAGCCGAACCGACTGGCAGTCGTGCGCCGCGGCAAGGTGATCGCCGAAACGCAGCCGCGCACAGCAAGCCTGTCGATCGAAGGCCGGCCGCCAACTGTCGAGCCCTGGCGTTACGCGCCGGTCGAAGCATCGGCGACGTAAGGACAAGAGGGATGGCGGCTCAGAAATTGCCCATCGAGCCGCCTTCCTTCCAGGCATAGATTTCCCAAAGCTCGTCGTCCGGGCCTGAAAAATAGGCGCCGCGGGCGTTCCAGACATAATCGGCCGGCTCGCCGTAAAAGGGCACACCCTTTTCCTTGAGCTCGGCATAGGCTTCATCCACCACCTGCGGCGAGGGGACACGGACGGCGATACAGGCCTTGTGTGGTCCTGCCGCCTTGGCATTCGACACGCCGGTATTGTCGCTCAGATGGTCGATCTCCCAGCAGGCAAGCCTCAGGCCCGCGCCGTTGAACTCTGCAAACCCTTCGGCGCGGCGGTTGAGCTCGAAACCGAGCTTGCCGACGTAAAAATCGATCGAGCGCTGGGTGTCCTTGACGAGAATGCAGATGTCGGTGATTGCGTGGTCCTGGGCAAAGGGCATGGCTTGAAATTCTTTCAGTCGGATGTGGACAGGCGGCCGGTGACGACCGGCCGGCGTTTGGGCTGGTCTGGGCCGATGAGGATGGCGGCGGTGATCGCCTCTGATGCCGCGGCAAAGGCGACTTCCGACCGGCAATGCAGGATACAGAGCGGTTCGCCCTCGGCGACCCGCTCGCCGACATGCACGATGCCGGTCAGGCCGACGTCGTGGTCAAGTGCGTCGCTGGCGATCTTCCGGCCGGCGCCAAGACCGACCATGACGAGCCCCACCCGATAGGCATCGACCTTGTGGACGAAACCGGAGAGAGGCGAGGGGACGGAGGCAATAAACGGCGCCGGCGGGAAATAGGCATCCACGTTTTCGGCGAGATCGCCCGGGCCGCCGAGCGCGGCGACCATGCGGCCGAAATGCTTGAGCGCAGAACCATCGGCGAGGCGCGCTTCCAGCAAGACCTCCGCCTCACCGATAGATACGGCAATCCCGGCCATGACGAGGATCTCGGCGGAGAGATCCATGACCAGCTTCCGCATGCGGGGTTCCTGGCTGCGGCCGGCAAGGAAATCGATCGTTTCCTTCAGCTGCAGGCGGCTGCCGATTGCGTCTCCCATCACCTCGTCCATCTCGACGATCGGTGCGATCATTGGCAGGCCGGCGATACGGGCAACCGAGATCAGGCTTTTTGCCAGTTCCTCGGCATCCGAATAGGTGGGCATGAAGGCGCCGGAGCCGTAGTTGACGCTCATGACAAGTCCGGAGACGCCGGATGCCAGTTTCTTCGATAGGATCGAGGCGGTGATCAGCGGGATCGATTCCACCGTCGCGGTGACGTCGCGCACGTAATAGATGGCTGCATCGGCCGGTGCCAGTTTTGGTGTCGGGCCGATGATCGCCGCGCCCGCATCCAGCACGGCCTGACGGAAAACGTCGGTCGACGGGGCGATGGCAACGCCCGGCATCGCTTCCATCAGATCCACTTCGCCACCGGTATGCCCAAGTCCGCGGGCGGAAATCATCGGCATGTGGATGCCGCAGGCGGCGACAAGTGGCGCAAGGATCAGGCTGACTTTTTCGTCGCCGGTGCCGCCACTCGAATGTTTCTCGATGATGGTGCGGGGATCGATGCCGCTATCGGCCCAGTCGACCACCTCGCCGGAATCGCGCATAGCAAGCGTCAGCGCGGCGGTCTCTTCCGGCGCCATGCCATTCAGGAAGCAGGCCATGGTGAAGGCGGCGATCTGTGGCTCGGAGACCTCGCCGGCACCGATGCCCTCGACGAAACGGCGGATCTCGGCCCCAGACAGAGCTTCGCCACTACGTTTGGCACGAATGACCTGGGCGGGGAGAAAGACCGACATCCCTCAGCCCTCGCGACGATTGACGCCGGGCCAGAGCGGCAGATCACCCTGGTAACGGTTCATGCCGATGTCCTGGATCGTCGCGCGGCGGTACATTTCCCGCATATAGGGCTCGAAACGGGCGTTCAGCCGTTCGAGCTCTTCATGCTCCGCAATATAGGCCGGCAGGAGCTCGCGCAGTTCGGCGAAGATTTCCACCTCGTTGACGGTGGTGAGCCTGTTGTCTTCCACGACGATCTCGCCGTTCACCACCACCAGGCGGATGTTCGCGCCGTTTTCGCAAAAGACAAGATGATGGTCGAGCCTGTTCATCGGCATGTAGTCGTAGCCTGTTACGTCGAGCATGATCAGGTCGGCGCGTTTGCCGACTTCCAGAGATCCGGTGACCGTGTCGAGCATGGCGGTGCGGGCGCCGCCGATCGTCGCTGCGCGCAGCACCTCGGCCGCCGTCATCCAGCGCTCGGTATCGGGCGCAGCAATATCGTGCAACAGGGCCGCGAAACGCATCACGTCGAAGATGCGGGCGGTATCGTTGCTGGACAGGCCATCGGTGCCGAGCCCGACGTGCACGTCGGCATCAAGCAGCCGACGGACCGGCGCGATGCCCGAGCCGAGCTTCAGGTTGGACACGGCATTGTGGGCGACCGAGCAGCCGGCTTCACCCATCATCGCCATATCCGCGTCACTGACCCAGATCGAATGGGCAATGGTGGTGTTGGCGGTCAGAACGCCGATATCCTTCATGTAGCGGATCAGGCTGCGGCCATAGAATTCCGGTCCGGTGACGGCCTGGGTTTTCGTTTCCAGCACATGCGTGTGGTAAGGCACGCCCTTGTCCTTGGCGAGTGCGACGCAGGCCTGCATCATCTCCACCGAGCAGCGCTGCGGCGCCGAGGCCGAGACCATGAAGCCGAGCCGGCCGGCTCGGCCGTGTTGTGAGGCGAAGACATCGGCGCAATAGGCCATGTAGTCGGCGGTGGTGATCGACGGGCCTTCGACCTCGTCCTGCAACGCGCCGGGCATGATCTCCCGGAGGTAAGGCATGGTGTCGAAAACGTGGCGGTCGATCACGCAATGCGAGGCGTTGGCGCGGATGCCGGCATCTACATAGGCATCGAAGACACGGGCGAGACGGGAGATCTCGAAGCCAGGCGGATCGAAGAAATCGTCGACCAGCGTGGTGACGCCGGCCTTCAGCGACTCCATCGCGGTGAGCAGGCTGCGCAGATAGAGCAGCCGTTCGGGGATCGGTCCCTTCATCAGGATCGGATAAGAATAGAGCATCCACACTTCGAGCGGCGTGCCCTGGTATCGCCCCTTGAAGAAGGTTTCGGAGGAATGCAGGTGGGCGTTGACGAGGCCCGGCATGATCAGCCGGTCCGTCGCGTCGATCACCCGTACGTCGGCCGCAGTGGGCAGGTCCCTGCCGATCTCCGCGATGTGGTCACCGTCGACCAGAAGATCGCCCGAAAACGGCGTCGTGCCATGGGTCTTGTCCATGGCGAGGATGGTGGCGTTCTTGAAGAGAAGCTTCATGTTCAATGCTCGGGATTGGCTCAGGAATTCTTGTCGGGCCTGCCGACCAGAAGCGGCAACAGCACGAGTTCGAGGCCGATCAGGACAAGGCAGGAAATGCCGAAGACGATGGTGCCGATGGCATTCAGCGACGGGTCGATGGCGGCAACGAGGACGGAATAGATCGCGACCGGCAGCGTCGGCTGAAAGCCGGACACGAACCAGGCGATGATGAATTCGTCGAAGGAAAAGGTGAACGCGAGCAGCCAGGCGCCAAAGATGCCGGGCAGCGCAAAAGGCAAAACGACCTTGGTGACCGCCTGCCATTCGGTGGCGCCGAGATCCCAGGCGGCCTCTTCCAGTGCTGCCGGCATCTGGGCGAGGCGGAGCTGGATGATGGCGAGCGCCGGTGCGGTGATCAGCACCACATGGGCGAGGAAGACCGCAAACAGCGTGCCCGACAGATGCAGGCGGGCAAGCAGACCGAGGAAACCGACGCCGAGGATCAGCGGCGGGATGAGGATCGGCAAGGTGACGAGCGCCAGGAACGTGGTCTTGCCGCGGAAGGTGAAGCGGTTGAAGGCATAGGCGGCGAAAAACGCGATCACCGCGGCGATCGTGGCGGCCGCCGGCGAAACGATCATCGTATTGCCAAGCGCCTTCAGCAACGTTCCGTCGGAAAACAGCTTGTCGTACCATTGCAGCGTGAAGCCCTGCAACGGAAAGCCGGGAAAACGGTTCTTCTGGAAGGAGAACAGCACCAGCACGACAAGCGGCAGGAACATGAAGGCATAAGCGAGGCCAAGCCACAGGCGGCCGGCCAGGATCCAGGGATTGCGGCGCGAGCTTGCAGACATCAGGACGTCCTCCGGCGGGCCCGGTCGGCGGCGACGAAGCCGAGTGCCAGGGCGAGAACCATGACGGCGATCAGGACGGTTGCGAGCGCTGAGGTCCGCGGCAGGTTGGTGGAACTCGAATAGTCCGACATGATCATCGAGGCATAGGTGGGCAATTTGCCGATAATTGAGGTGCCGGCCCCGCCGCCCAGGAGATTGCCGGAAAGCGCATCGCCGAGCGAAACGATCACCGCAAAGCTTGCCGCCGTCATCAGGCCAAATCGGGAAAGCGGCAGGATGACCCGGGTGAAGGCCTGCCAGCGGGTGCAGCCCAGTTCCCGCGCCGCCTCGATCAGCACCCGATCGATCGCGAGGATGCTGACATAGAGGATGACGATCAGGATCGGCGCCAGATAGTGGATGAGGCCGATGCGGGTGGCGATCTGGGTATAGATGATGTCGATCCGGTAATCGGAAAGTCCGACCTGCTTGAAGATCGAATTGATCACCCCGTTGCGCGACAGGATGGTCTGCCAGGAATAAAGCCGCAGCACGTAGCTCGACCAGAACGGGGCGATGGCGAAGAGCAGCGCCAGCCGCTGCCAGCGAGCCGGCACCGCAAAGGCGATCGACAGTGCCACGAGGTAGGACAGCACGGTGGCGAAAACGGCGGTCGTGAACGCCACCCAGAGCGACTGGACGAGCGCCAGGCCGTAACGCGACTTGGAGAAGAAACTTGCGAAGATCTCGGTGTAATTGCGGAGGGAGAAATCCGGGATGGCCTGAAAATTCTCTACCCGCCAGAAACCGATCCACAGCAGGAAGGCAAGCGGCAGCAGGAAAAGCACGGCCAGCCACAGGCCGAGCGGCGCCAGGAACAGGATTTTCAACGGACTGTCATTCGGCGTCTTCAGCCGCTTTTGAGATGAAGCCATATCCGTCATGCGGCCCCGCGGATCAGCGAGGCGTGTTCGGGCGAAAACCAGGCAGACGCCGGCCGGTTGATCTCGACGGGCAGGACCTGTGGCACGGTCATTTTCACTTCGGTGCCGTCGATCAGATCGAGCAGGTAGACATTGTGGGAGCCGGCATACTCGCGGCCGCGCAGGGTCGCGTCGAGCCGGTTGTCACCGGCGACACCGGTGGGGGCGGGCGTCAGCTTGTCGGCCTGCACCACCACGAAAACGGAGGCGCCGACCGGCGGTGGATCGTCGGTCGCGACGACCACCTGTCCGTGGCCGCAATGGACGATGACACGATCCTGCCCGACCTCCTGGATGCGGCCGGCGAAGAGATTGTTGGTGCCGACGAAACGGGCGACGAAATCCGTCTTCGGCCGGGCATACATTTCCTCGGGGCTGTCGATCTGCTCGATCCTGCCCTTGTTCATGACAACCACCCGGTCGGCCATGGAAAAGGCCTCGACCTGGTTGTGGGTGACATAGATGAAGGCCATGCCGAGCTGCTGCTGGATACGGCGCAGTTCCCCCTGCATGCGGATCCGCAGGTGCGCGTCGAGCGCCGACAGCGGTTCGTCGAGCAGCAAGATCTCGGGTTCGGTAACGAGCGCGCGAGCCAGCGCCACGCGCTGTTTCTGGCCGCCGGAAAGCTGGCTGATGCGGCGGTTCATCAGGTCGGACAGGCCGACGAGCTCAGCCATGGCCTTCACCTTGCCGGCGACGACGGCCTTGTCATGCGGTTTCAGCGTCAGGCCGAAGGCGATATTGCCGGCGACATCCAGATGCGGGAAAAGTGCATAATTCTGCCAGACCAGCCGGGTGGAACGCAGATTGACCGGCACATCGGAAACATCGCGGCCGCGGATATGCAATTGGCCCGAAGTTGCCGTCTCCAGCCCCGCGAGGATGCGCAGAAGCGTGGTCTTGCCGCAGCCGGACGGCCCCATGATCGCCACGAACTCGCCGCGGCCGACCTTCAGGTTGATGCTGTCGACCGCCTTGAAGCTGTCGAAGCTCTTGGTGATCGCGAGAAGTTCGAGGTCTGGAGGCGTGGTCGTCATTGTCATACCCAAATTGGATGTTTGCCAACGCCCGCGAGGATTGGGACGTGACGTTCTCAGCAGTTCGGCGGAGTCTTCGGGCAGCGCCATTTCCCCGTCATCCCGGCTCAAGGCCGGGATGACGGGGAGGAGAGGGCCCCGCCACCTGGCAACCGGCTCAAGCCGTCTTGAACTCGTTGAAGATGTCGATCCAGGCCTGTTCCGGCTGGTTCGCGGGCAGGCCACGCGGCATAGAGCGGTCGACTAGCGTTTCGATCAGCATCTTGCCGGGGTTGGCCGGGTCCGGAACGTACGAGAGCAGCTTCTTCTGGTCGTCGTCCCAGTAATCGACGATCTTCATGTTCGGGCCGCGCGCCTTGAAGGCCTTGGTATAGACGAGCTTGGACTGCACCTTGGGCAAGGTCATGTACTTGACCCATTCTATGGCGAGGTCCTTGTTCTTGGAAGCCGAGCATACGCAAGCCACTTCCTGCCAGCGGATGCCGCCCTGCTTGGGGATCGTCGAGGAGAAATTGTCGTAACCGGCAAGCTTCAGGTCGATATCGAGGTCGCCGGTCGGCGAGGCGACGATGTCGCCGGCGAGCATTGCCTGGGCGATCGGCTGGTTGGAGGAGCCGAACATGCCGATCTGCGGGCGCAGCTTCGTCAGGAATTCCTTGACCTTCTTCAGCTGGTCGTCGGTGATCGCGTAAGGCGTCTGATTGCCGGGATTCACTGCCAGGCTGGCATTGCCGAGGTTCGGCAGGTACCAGTCGAACATGCCGATCTTGCCAGCGAATTTCGGGTCGAGCAGCGAGTTCCAGTCGGCTGCCTGTTCCGCCGACATCTCGTCGGTATTGTAGGAAATACCGTAGAAGGAGAAGCGGGTCGGAATGCCGTAGACGGTGCCGGCGGTCTCACCCTTGGTCGGCGCGAAGTCGCGGAACTTCGGGTGGTAGTTGGCAAGTTCCGGAATGCCGTCGGTCTTGTAGGCCTCGATCGCCCTGTTGGCCTTCAGCTTCTGGACATATTCGGCATCCGAGATGATCGCGTCGAACGTGCCAGGCGCGGTCTGGGCGAAGAACTGCAGCATCTGCTCGCCGCCGATATAGATCTTGAACTCCACCTTGGTCTTGTGGAGGTCCTCGAACTCGGCGATGACGTCCTTCTCCTCATAACCCGGCCAGCACAGAACGCGCAGCGGCTCGGCGGCCTGCGCCTGGCGAGAGAAGATCGTGAAATTGCCGAAGGCTGCAGCCGCGGCACCGGCTGCGGCGCTGCCCAGCAGCGTACGGCGGGACACCTCCGTCGCGCTGGCGAATACGGTCTTGTCCTGCAAGGAAGTCTTGTCTGTCATGTCGTTCCCCTGATGGCGTTGGTGGCATCATCAGGCAATAGGCAAGTAGCATGCCATGTGGTGATCGCATTGAATTTGCTGTTTATTTTCAGATCCACATTTTGCCATGTCGCGGCAAGGGGCTAAAAACTGACCAAATGGTCAATTTTTGTCGTGGCTGAGCAATGCAGAAACGGCAGGAAAAAGCTGAACAAATGAGAACTCACCGTAAGCCGTTTCATCGCAGGCGAAGAAATGCAGGACCCACAACTATCAAAAGCCCTTACCCTAGCGACGATGCTCGGGATTACCGTTGAGGAACTAGCAAGGGGCTTAGGCCTGTCAGGTTCCCCCGTCGAACCGATGATACCTAATAGCGAAGACCCACCCATCGCGCTGGGGAGCATGAACCTGTCGGCGCCACGTCAGGGGGTGATCCGGCTGGAGATGAGGAAGGATTTCTCTGCGAAAGCGGCACAGGATATTGTAAGCATAGTGTCAACTGATAGCCTTCCGTGAACGCATGCGCGACTGCCACCAGCATACGCGATTTCCTATCGATTAACCGGGCAAGCTAGGAACCGTGGGGTCAACGGCAGCAGGTCTACGTGTTCCCGCAGCTATTTATCGACATGGCACGGCAGGGTGATGTCAGGTTAACTCGATCAAGTGAGCTTTCGGAATGCTGGTTGGATCAGGCTGCTGTCGCGGTGACCGCCTTCCAATGCGCCATCGCCGTGAGACGATGCAGATGAACAGCGATGGCAGAGTGGTTGGAGCGTGCCGGGACGAAGAAATTTCCGATCGCGGAGAACACACTGACGAAACGTTGCAGCGAACCCGGCGAGCGAAATCGCTGCATGATCCGCTCCCGTTTCCGCAGAGGAAGATGCGAGTTTTCGGCGCGGTTGTTCAGCCCCTTGTGTGATCGATGCTCGACGGTGGGCATCACATGCCGCCGTGCTGCGCCATAAGAGCGAAGCTTGTCGGTGACGATCCGCTTCGGCAGACATCCCTGCTTCTTCATCAACCGCGTTAGCAGACGCTTGGCAGCCTTGGTGTTGCGGCGGGTCTGGACGATCTCGTCGAGAACGTAGCCGTCCTGATCGACGGCGCGCCAGAGCCAGTGTTTGCGTCCGCCGATCGTCACGACCACCTCGTCCAGATGCCACACATCATCTGGGCTTGGCGCCTTCCGCCGCCAGCGGCGCGCATAATCCGGGCCGAACTTCCTCGCCCAACACCGGATCGTCTCATAGGAAACCACGATGCCGCGCTCTAGCAGCATTTCTTCGACCAGTCGCAAGCTCAGCGGAAATCGGGTGTAGAGCCAGACCGCATGGGCGATCAAAGAGGGCGCAAAGCGATGCCGTTTGTAGCTGACAGGATTCAGGTTCATGGCGGCGAGCTAATTGCGAACGCCTTCAAGGAAAGTTAATCTGACATCACCATATTTACGGGCAGAGCAAGGTTCACGATCGCCTTGATCGAAGAGCTCGCTCATTCAACCTGCTGGACAGATCGCATCGGCGAGACGCAGGCGATAAAGGTTGAGAGCCGCGGATAGGTTCGGTCGCGACTTCCTCCGCATTTACAACCAGTAAAGAAAATTTGCTATCAGGTCTTACAGGTTCAGGTGTTGTCCACAGCGAAAGCGCGCCGACGGGCGCGCCATTACTTGAAAATTAAGACTTACTTCGCCGCGGGCGTGACGGCAGTGTTACGGCTGATGCTTATCGGACGCGTTTGCCCCGGAAGTACGACGCGCCCAACACGGAAGCGCTCATACAACTCCTTTTGCAGGGGTAGCCTTCAACAATCGAGGGGCGGTCGTCATTGGGTCTCTCTCCAAGAGCCATCGCCTATACAAGTTCGCGTGCTATAAGGTTGCATTGTCAGCGAAAAAGAAGAGAACTCGCTGGCGTCAGCGCTCGCCCTGAATTTTGACATGGAGATTGCATGCTCTCGCAGCCGCAGCCTTTATACGAACAAATCAAACTCCATGTGCTAGAGAGAATCGCGGATGGCACATTCCGCCCCGGCGCGAAAATACCAAGCGAAAACCAGCTTGCCGCCGAGTTGGGATCATCTCGATTGACCGCCAATCGCGCGCTGCGTGAGCTGACCGTCAGCGGCGTGCTGCAGCGGATTGCCGGCGTTGGAACGTTTGTTGCTCCGCCCCGAGCTTCGTCTACTTTCGTGCTATTGCACAACATTGCGGACGACATACGAAACCGCGGAGAAGTTCTATCGATTCGCGTGCACGCCGTCGAGCAGACAAGTGTCCCGCCCGACATTGCCCAGCGAATGGGAACAAGAGCTCGCGTTCCCGTCTTCCACTCGCTTATCGTCTACTGTGCAAACGGCAGCCCGGTGCAACTAGAAGACCGATTTGTATCTCCTGGCTTCGCTCCCGGCTATCTCAACCAGAACTTCACCAGTTATTCCACGACAGATTATCTCCAGTCGATCGCGCTTCCAACGCGCACGGAGAACGAAATTCAGGCCGTCCTTCCAACTGCCAGAGAAGCACAACTTCTCGAACTCAACGAGAGTGATCCTTGCCTTGTTGTCACGAGAAAGACTTGGGTCGGTGATGATGTCACAACATTCACACGTTTCATCCATCCGGGGACCCGCCATACTTTCATCACTCAAGATAGCCGCTGATGACCGGCGCGAAGGCGGAAGCTTTGATCTCGGAATGAGCGCTGCTGGCCACCCAAATCCAAGAATCGGTGCATCGACCGGGGAGACCTCGCGTCCGTGGTAGCGCATTTGATCCAGCTTGTGGCGCGTCTTTAGACGCCCCACCCTCCAATCGCACATTTTATGTGCAATACAGCATGAAGGCTAAAAACTGGTCTTGCCCGGTTGCGCGCCCCTCGCTTTTATGTAACCTATATATACAGGTACATATAGGTATGGTGAGCTAGGTTGATCACTTTCGAAAATGTGACGAAGCGCTATCACGGCGATGTTGTGGCGGTGAACGAACTGTCGTTCACGGCGCCGACCGGTAAATTGACGGTGCTTGTCGGGCCGTCCGGATGCGGCAAGACGACATCGCTGCGCATGATCAATCGCCTCGTGGCTCCGAGCTCTGGCACGATCCGGCTGGGCGACGAACCGACATCGCGGATGGACGAAGCGGTGCTTCGGCGTCGGATCGGCTATGTCATCCAGCATGCCGGCCTCTTCCCGCACCGGACGATCATCGACAATGTCGCGACGACCGCCCGCCTGAACGGCATGCCGAAGAACCAGGCCCGCGCTATCGCCCTTGAACTGCTCGAGCGTGTCGGTCTCTCGGAAAGCTTTGCGCATCGTTATCCCTGGCAGCTTTCGGGCGGCCAGCAGCAGCGCGTCGGCGTGGCGCGCGCCTTGGCGTCCAATCCCAAGTTCATGCTGATGGACGAGCCCTTCAGCGCGGTCGATCCCATCGTCCGCACACAGCTTCAGGACGAGTTCCTGCGTCTTCAGCGAGAAATGGGCAAGACCATCATCATGGTCACCCACGATATCGACGAGGCGCTGAAGCTCGGCGACCAGGTCGCCGTCCTGCGCGTCGGCGGCGAGCTCGCGCAGATCGCGACGCCGCAGGAGCTGCTGACGAAACCGGCCGATGCCTTCGTCGCCAATTTCGTTGGCCGCGACCGAGGCTATCGTTTCCTGGGTTTTGTCGGCGCCAATGGACGGCTGGCTGTCAAGACCGAGCCGACCGTGCGCCTCGGCGATACGCCGGAAGCAGCGCGAGGTGCTACCAAGGATCGGTGGCTGCTTGTCACCAACGAGCGCGGAGAGCCGCTTGGCTGGACGGAACCGGCAAGCCTGCAGGGACCAGTCCGGATGGGCGACCTCAATCTCAGCGGCACGCTCGCTTCGGCTGACGGCTCGCTACGACAGCTTCTAGACGCGGCTTTGAGCTCGCCCAGCCGCCGCGGTGTCGTCGTCGACGACAAGGGCCAGCTGATGGGCTCCATCGGGGTTGCGGATCTGGTTGCGCTGCTCGACGGATCGGAAGATCCGGCGGCTCCGGTGAAGGGAGCGGACCATGCGGTTTGACTGGCTGCTGCGTGAGTCCGGGAACATTGCCAACCTGTTCTTGTGGCATGTCGGTCTTTCCGTCATTCCCGTCATCGCCGCCCTCATCCTTTCGCTGCCGCTTGGATGGCTGGCGCATAAGAGCGGGCTGTTCAAATCGGCGATCCTTGGCGTTGCCGGTCTGCTCTACACCATCCCGTCGCTCGCGCTCTTCGTTCTTCTGCCTCTGGTGCTCCACACGAAGATCCTCGATCCGCTCAACGTGGTCGTGGCGCTGACGGTCTACTCCCTTGCCCTGCTTGTCCGCACCGTCAGCGACGGCCTTGGCGCCGTGCCCCCGGATACGCTGCAAGCAGCCACCGCCATGGGATATCGGTCTTTCCAGCGGTTTTTCATGGTCGAGTTGCCGATTGCCGTGCCTGTAATCGCGGCGGGCCTGCGCGTCGCGCTCGTGTCCAATGTCAGCATCGTCTCCGTCGCGGCATTGATCGGGACGCCGCAGCTCGGCCTGCTTTTCACGCAAGGTCTTCAGCTTCGGTTCGTCACGCCGCTGATCGCCGGCATCGTGCTTTGCCTGTTGCTTGCCGTCGTCCTCGACGGTCTGGTGATCCACCTCAATCGTTGGCTGACGCCCTGGCTGCCGAGAAAGGTGTGAGCTCATGATCGAATGGTTTCTCAACCCAGCGCAGTGGCACGGTTCGGAGGGCATCCCGAACCTTCTCGCCCAGCATCTGGAATATAGTTTCATCTCTCTTTTCATCGCGGCGCTCATCGGCCTGCCTGCCGGCCTCTATGTCGGGCATACCGGCAAGGGGACATTCCTGATCGCCGGGCTTGCGAACGCCACGCGCGCTTTGCCGAGCCTCGGCCTGATCGTCCTGCTCGTCATCCTCGTCGGACCCTATTTCAAAACGGACCTGGCCTATCTGGTACCAAGCATCGCCGTCCTGGTGCTGATTGCGGTGCCGCCGATCATGATGGGCGCCTATTCAGGGATCGCCTCGGTGGATCCGGCGGCTGTCGATGCGGCCAGAGGCATGGGATACAGACCACTCGCCTTGCTGCTTACCGTCGAGTTTCCCTGTGCATTGCCGCTGATCTTTTCGGGCTTCCGCAGTGCGGCCTTGCAGGTGATTTCGACAGCGACAATCGCTGCCTACGTCTCGCTTGGTGGCCTCGGCCGGCTCATCATCGATGGCCGCGCCCAAAACGACTACATGCAGATGGCCGCTGGCGCCGTTCTCGTGGGTGTTCTCGCCCTGATCGTCGACCTGTTCTTCGGCCTCGCATCCAGGATCGCAGTCTCGCCCGGCTTGACGCGCCGGACTGTGAAAGGCGTCGCCATCCGACGCCAGCTTGCAAACGAAAAACAACGGAACAGCTAGGAAGAACGATGATGATAAAGCGAAACATGCTTGCAATCGGCGCTATTGCCATTTCTGCCCTTTTCACGGTCGCTCCGCTCGCGCGGGCTGAAGACCCCTTGTCCTCGAGCACGCCACGCTCGGATGCCGATACGATCATCGTCGGATCCGCGGACTTCCCGGAAAGCCAGCTTCTTGCCAAGATCTATGCCCTGGCGCTCGCTGCCAAGGGCATGAAGGTGGACACGAAGCTCAATATCGGCAGCCGTGAAGTCTACATGCCGGCGCTGCTCGACGGCTCGATCGATCTTCTTCCCGAATATGCCGGCGCGACGCTGAGCTACCTCGACAAGAGCGCGACCGCGCATGCCCCGAAGGATGTCGTCGAGGCGCTCGGCAAGGTGCTGCCGAAGGGCGTGTCGATGCTGACCGCATCCGATGCCCAGGATTCGGACGTGCTTGCCGTCACCGAAGAAACCGCCAAGAAATACTCCCTGACATCGATCGAGGATCTGAAGCCGGTCGCCGGCGAATTCATCCTCGGCGGTCCGCCGGAATGGAAGACGCGCAAGGAAGGCGTCGTCGGTCTGAAGGACGTCTATGGCCTGGTATTCAAGGATTTCAAAACACTTGACGTGGCCGGTCCGCTGACCCTTTCGGCTCTGATCAACGGTCAGGTTCATGCCGCTGATATGACCTCGACCGATCCGGCGATGAAGGCGAGCAAGCTCGTCGCGCTGAAGGATACGAAGAACCTGTTCCCGGCGCAGAACATCCTGCCGATAATCGCCACTAGCAAGGTCAGCGACAAGGTCACCGCGACGCTCAATGCCGTCTCCGCCGCGCTGACGACCGAGGACCTGATCGAGATGAACGGCCGCCTCGCCAATCAGGAACGCTTCGACACCGTTGCCGGCGATTGGCTGGCGAAGAACAAACTGAATTAATCGATATCACGGCGGCCGAGCCATGTTCGGCCGCCGGCACCTGGACAGAGGGAAGAAGAGAGGCCGCTTGTCTCCAGACGGGGAAAGCCGGCGTCCGCCCAAGGAAACCGGAAATGCCACACAGCAACAAACGTTCACAGAACTCCGCGACCGTTCGGCTCGGCGCGTCGCCGACCACGATCCAGGATATCGCGGACATCGCCGCCGGAGCAAGAGTGACCCTTTGCCCCGAGGCAGTAGACGGCATGAGCAAAGTTCAGACTCTTCTGCTCCAAGCCATTGAGGCAAACAGGCCGATATATGGCCTGACGACGGGAGTCGGCGACCTCTACACCGTGAAGCTTCAGCCCGAGGATATTTCCCGTGCGCAGCTCAATATGCTGCTCAGCCACGCGAGCGGCATGGGCACGCCGCTTGATCCGCCGGCCGTGCGCGCCATCATGGCGACGATGATCAAGGCGCTCTTGCAGGGCTGCAGCGGCGTCAGCGCCAGGCTTGTCGAGACCATGAGCGAGATGCTCAACCGCGGCGTCATCCCCTGGTCGCCTGCGAAAGGTTCGGTCGGTTATCTGATCGCCACCTCGCATATCGGTCTCGTCATTTTCGGCGAGGGACGCGCCTGGTACGAAGGCGAGCTGCTTTCGGGACGCGAGGCGATGACCCGCGCCGGCATTGCCATCAAGGCGCCCGGTCCGCGCGAAGGGCATGCGCTGATCAGCGGCACCTATGAAATTACCGGCATCGGCGCACTCGCCGTCCATCAGGCTGAGCAGTTGGTGGCGATTGCCGATGTCGCCGGCGCCATGAGCCTGGAAGCGCTGAAAGGCAACAGCCGGGGCTATGACGAGCGCCTTCAGCGGATGCGGCCGCATCCCGGACAGGCCGAGACGGCGAGCCGGCTGCGAAGCCTGTTGTCGGATAGCGAGGTACTGGCGAAGCACCGCGATCATCGCCTTCAGGATGCGCTCAGCCTGCGCTGCATTCCGCAGGTTCATGGCGGCGTTCGCGACGCGCTCGCCTATTGCCGTGATGTCCTGACCATTGAGATCAACTCCGTGACCGACAACCCCGTTTTCGTCATCGAAGATGAGGAGCTTGTGCCTCTGCCCGGCGGCAACGGCCATGGCGCGCCAACGGCGCTCGCGCTGGATGTGCTGGCGATCGCAATCGCGCATGTGAGCACCATGTCGCAGGCAAGGTCTGACCGCCTGACCAATGGCCATATCAGCGAGCTGCCGCCTTTCCTCATGGGCGCGAGCGGCGCCAATTCCGGGTTCATGATCCCGCCTTATGCGGCCGCCGCAATTGCCGGCGACAATCGCAGCCTTGCGGCGCCGGCTTCGGTCCATACGGTGACCACCTGCGCCAGCCAGGAGGACCATGTGAGCATGGGCGTCTCCGCCGCATTGCAGGCGCGCACAGCGGCCGACAATCTCGCCGATATCTTGACGATCGAGCTGATCTGCGCCGCCCAGGGACTGGAATTCCACCGTCCTTTGCGGCCAGGCAAGGGCACGGGTGCGGCCTATGACGCGATCCGGCAGGTCGTTCCGCCGCGCGACAGCGATCGTGCCATGTATCCGGAACTGCAGGCCGTCCGCGACCTCATCGACAACGGCACCATCGCGAGGGCCGTCGACCGTGCCCTCGCAGTCGACATTTAAGAGCTTGGAGACTTTCGTGACCGACGCAACGCAGGCCGTACGGCCGCTGGATGGAATAAAGGTGCTGGATCTGGCGCGCGTGCTTGCGGGGCCACTGTGCTCCGCCATGCTCGGCGATCTCGGCGCAACGGTGACTAAGATCGAAATCCCCGATCATGGCGACGATTCTCGCGCCTTCTCCCCGCATATTGGCGGCGAGAGCAGCTATTTCATGTTGGTCAATCGCGGCAAGAAGAGCGTCACGCTCGATCTGAAATCGGATGAGGGTCGCGAACTGCTGCTCGGATTGATCAAGCAGGCCGATATTCTCGTCGAGAATTTCCGGCCGGGCGTCACGGCGCGTTTGGGCATCGACTACGAGGCCGTAAAAGCACTCAATCCGTGCCTCATCTATGTCAGTATTTCCGGCTTCGGCCAGGACGGGCCGCTTGCCCACCGTGCCGCCTACGATCATGTCGTCCAGGCGATGGGCGGCATCATGACCGTCACCGGCTGGCCGGATGGGCCGCCGACCCGCGTGGGCGATGCGATCGGCGATGTTGTCGCCGGCATCTACGGCTCCTGGGGCGCGCTGGCGGCGCTGTTTCAGCGCGATCGGACCGGCAAGGGTCAGCATGTCGATGTCGCCATGCTCGATTCCATCATGTCCCTGCAAATGGTCTCGCTGTCGCAGATCACAGGCGGCAAGGGCGCTCCCGGCCGCGTCGGCAACGCACATCCGATCAGTGCGCCGATGGATTCCTATCAGGCGACCGATGGCTATATTGTCATCGCCGTTGCCAACGATGCGCTCTTTGCCCGACTGGCGCGCGCGCTCGGCAATCCGAGCCTGACCGAGGATCCCCGCTTCAAGACGGATCCCGACCGGCAAGGCCACCAGGAGGAGCTGCGAGCCATCATCGAGGCTTGGACGCGCACCCGCTCGACGGAGGAGGTGACGCAGCTGCTCGACGAGGCGGGTGTCCCGGCCGCGCCGATCTACGATCTCGCCCAGGCGCTCGCTACGCCGCATGCGCAGCACCGCCAGCTGTTGCATACCGTGCAGCATCGCAACGCCGGCGAATTCCAGGTCATGCCGCAGCCGGTTCGCTTCAGCGGCATTGCTTCGGGCGGGGACTATGTCGCGCCGACCCTGGGGCAACATACGGATGCAGTCTTGAGCGATGAGCTGGGGCTGGATGGGCCCGATATCGAGAATCTCCGGCTGCGGGGAGTCATCTGACCATGGCGCAGGACATTAACGACAAGACCCGCATTCGGCCGAAGGTCGCCGTCCTCGGTGCGGGCACGATGGGTGCCGGCATCGCCGGCGTATTTGCAGCACAAGGCTATCCCGTCGCCGTCTATTCCCGCAGCGCGGAGACGCTCGACAAGGCGAGGAGCCGGATCGTCGGCATCGCCGGCGAAGCGGCCGTCACGTACACGACCTCGATTAAGGATTGTGTCGCCGGCGCCGGCATCGTCAGTGAGAATCTCGCGGAAGACGTCACGCTGAAGCAGCGGATCTTCGGCGAGATCGAAACCATGGCGCCGGTCGATTGCCTTTTGACGACGAATACCTCCAGCGTTCCGATCACGCTGATCGCGGCAGGGCTTGCCCGGCCGGAGCGGGTCGTCGGCATTCACTGGTTCAATCCGCCGGCCGTCATGCCGCTTGTCGAAATCGTGCGCGGCGAGAAAACCTCGGATGAGGTCGTCCAACGCGCCCGCGCGCTCTGCGCCGATATCGGCAAGGAAGTGATCGAGGTGAAGACCGATATAGCGGGTTTCGTCGTCAATCGGCTGCAATACGCGATCCTGCGCGAGGCGCTCCATCTCGTCGAAGTAGGCGCCGCCTCCATCGAGGATGTCGACCGGGCGGTCGAAACGACGCTTGCGCCGCGCTGGTCTGCGGCAGGGCCGCTGCGGCTGATGGATCTGGCCGGTCTCGACACGGTCGAGAAAGTGTCGCGCATTCTGATGCCGGCGCTCGATCGCAGCGAAGGCATCCCCTCCCTGGTTCGCCGGCTGTGTGAGGAAGGTGCTTTCGGAACGAAGAGCGGTCACGGCTTTTACGACTGGACGGCTGAAGAGATCGCGGCTGCAATCGCGCGCCGCGACGATACCGTCCGCCTGCTGACGGAAAGGCGCAAGCCATGACATCATCTCTCGTCAAAACCGAGAAGCAATGCGGCTTCGCGCGCGTCATCCTCGACCGGCCAGCCAAGCGAAACGCGCTTAACATCGAGATGCTGACCGGGCTTGTCGATGCGTTGTGCGACTGCCAGGCGGATTCAACCGTGCGTGCGATCGTCATCAGCGGCAGCGAGCGCGGCTTTGCCGCTGGCGCCGATATCGGATCGCTCGCCGCCTCAAGTCCCATCGAGCTTTATACCAGCGGCTTCAGCGAGAAATGGGACGAGGTGGCGGCCATCACCAAGCCGCTCATCGCTGCGATCTCGAGCTATGCCCTTGGCGGCGGTCTTGAGCTGGCGCTGATCTGCGACATCGTCGTCGCCGATCGCACGGCGGTGCTCGGCCTTCCGGAAACCGCGATCGGCACCATACCCGGCGCCGGCGGAACCCAGCGCCTCGTGCGCGCCGTCGGCAAGTCCATGGCGATGGAGATGGTCCTGGCGGGGCGAAAGCTCGACGCGGAAGAGGCAAGGGCCTGCGGCCTGATCAGCAGCATCGCCGTCGATGGCGAGACGGTGGACGATCTAGCCTGCGCAATCGCCGAGCGTATCGCTCAAGCTGCCCCCATCGCAGTCACCATGGCCAAGGCCGCTGTTCTCGAAAGTTTCGAGACTCCGCTGTCTGCTGGAATTCGTTACGAGCGTTCGCTGTCCGCATTGATTGCGGCAAGCGACGACCGGGCGGAGGGGATGCGTGCCTTTGCCGCAAAGGAACGGCCGCAGTTCAGGGGACGGTAAGCCGTGGAGACGCCGCGCGGGCAGGATAACCACATAAGCGGTCCAACTCCGGCAGGAAGGTTACGAACCTACAAGGACGTTAAACAATTTATTCTTGCCTGCATCCGAACCGGAAAATGGCCGCCACACCACCGTGTGCCGTCCGAAAATCAACTCGTGGTATCGTATGGAGTCAGCAAGATCACTGCTGAGCGCGCGTTGTACGAACTTGCCAGCGAAGGCGTACTGCGGCGGATACCCGGAATCGGTTCGTTCGTAGCCAAACCAAAATGCTTCCCGGCGGCCCTCGATATGCTCGATATTGCTGAAGATATTCGCCAGCGTGGAGAAATTCATACGGCCAATGTTATCACATTGTCTGAAAATCCAGCCAGTTTCGAGATTGGCAATGAACTCGGGGTTGAGGTCGGCTCCACAGTTTTTCATTCCGTGATCCTGCATCACAAAGACAACATTCCGGTGCAGCTGGAAGATCGCTTCGTACTTCCGAGCGCCGTTCCTGCTTACCTCGCGCAGGATTTCACGGAGCGTACGCCTACTTCTTATCTGCTAGAGGCCGCGCAGGGTGCCAGAAACGAATATTCCATAAGAGCGGTTTCGCCAGAGGGATGGGAACAGACGCTCCTTGCAATCCTTCCGACCAAGCCGTGTTTGTCCATCCACCTGCGCCTCACTTCAAACCGTAATGTAATCTCGGCTGCTCGCTTGGTTTCTCCGGCTGGTCGGTATCGACTTGAAGCGATCCGTCGACATGCCGCGCGAGCCTAACGACTAAGTTCCATAAATCACCGTTATCCCACGCCGAAGTCATAGCCCAACTCTTCAACCTAGTTTCGAAAAGAGGGCTCATAGCCGTCCGCAGAATATTTATGTGGTCGCATCCTTGAGCCACCGCCCGTCTCCGCCGATCCCGGTAACGATCGCTTGTCCAGTTGGCTGCTCGCGCACCCGGAACTGAGGCCCTCCCGGCCGCATGTTTGCTTGCGCCCCATGACATCGCCGGCCAGGCCGGTCAACCGGCCCGTGAAGCTGGAAGATCTTCCGGGCCAGTCCGCGAGCAGACCCGAGAAGATCCCCCACGTTTCGCGCCACGCCACTTGACAGTCCCGCCCGCCGCCGTGCGCTTTGGTGTAGTTGTCAGTGGGTAATCCAAGTCCGAAAGATGCCCGGCTGATAAGGCTTACCGTTGCAAGTCAGCGACGGGCGGACTGCCGAACATGCTCTTGTACTCCCGACTGAATTGCGACGGGCTAACGTAGCCGACCTCATAAGCAACACGCGACACGTTGGCGGAACCGGAGGCGAGGAGCCTTCGA
The DNA here is from genome assembly GCF_020166565.1 of Rhizobium sp. 3T7. Classification (NCBI taxonomy): domain Bacteria; kingdom Pseudomonadati; phylum Pseudomonadota; class Alphaproteobacteria; order Hyphomicrobiales; family Rhizobiaceae; genus Rhizobium; species Rhizobium sp. 3T7. The sequence continues at coordinate 36,483 of NZ_JAIQXS010000004.1, read as the reverse complement.
GCTTCCAAAAGACGGATATGGCGTTGAAAAGCAAGCGGGCTGAATCCCGTCACACCCTTGAAGTGTCGATGAAACGAAGTGACACTCATTCCCGCGGACGCTGCCAAATCGGGGATATTGACGGGCTCGTTGTGGTTAGAAGCAAGCCAATCGGCCGCCGCCTTGAGTTGCTGGAACCGCTCGTTTCGCTGACCGATCTGACGTAGCGTATCTCCCATCGTACTCTGGAGAAGGCGGTAGTAGAGTTCAGTCTCATAGTGCGGCGCAAGCATGCCGATGTCGTCCGGAGTGTTCAAGAGCCCAACAAGCCGAGCCAGTGGCTCACCGACCAGGCCGTTCAGTTCTCCCGCCGCTACCGCGCAGGTCCAGCGGTCGTCGCGTTTGGGCATATTGAGCATGACGCGCGTAAGCATAGTCGTATCAAGATGAAGGCTGATCGCGACGTAAGGCAGATCGGGCGTGGCGTCGGTGAATTGATGGATAAAGGGCAGACCAAAGGATGATGCCGCGCACAGGCCAGCCGACAGTTCGAAGCGATTGGCGCCCATGATTAATACCTTTGTTCCACGCAGGACTGCGTAAAACATGGGTTCGAACACGGCTGGCGTCGGTAAAGTCGGGACCGTACTCGTCCAGACCGTCAGACGTGGGACAGGTGTCGTAATCCCGACGGTTCCCGTACGGCCGGCAACAACAGGAGCGACGTCGTCCAGCAGGCGACCTGTCACGTTCTCGGAGATGTTCATTCCCGGCGATATGACAAATTTGGAAGGATCAGGCAAGCATGAGGTGGGATCGGAGATGTTTATTTTCTCGTGACCGCTTATCTAAGGGCCGGAGGGGAGCGGAAATGACGACCTCCCGGGCCCGAAAGTGGGCCTCCGAAACATGAAGCAAAAGGATGTAAAATGGCTGATCTTATGGGGAAGCGCGCTCTCGTTACCGGAGGGTCTCGGGGGATCGGCGCCGCGATCGCGCTGGTGTTGGCCGAGAAGGGCGCAGACGTGGCAATTACATACAACAAGTCGCCGGAGCGAGCGGACGGCGTCGTGTCTTCGATCGAAAAGCTGGGCCGCCGTGCGCTGGCCGTCCGGGCCGACAATGCCGATCCGGACGCTGCTATGCGGGTCGTGACCGAGACTGTCGAAAAGCTCGGTGGCCTCGACATTTTGGTGAATAGCGCGGCCATCGGACTGGCCGGACCAATCGCTGACCTCGATCTGACGCAATTTCAAGCCCTCATGGACATCAACGTGCGCGCGCCTGTCGCTTTTTCAAAAGCGGCTATTCCGCACTTTTCCAATGGCGGGCGTATCATCTCGATCGGATCCGCTCTCGGCGACCGCGTTCCTTTTCCGGGTGTGACAGCCTACGCGATGTCGAAATCGGCATTGCACTCGTTCACACGCGGCCTGTCGCGAGAACTTGGGCCACAAGGCATTACGGTCAACCTGATCTCGCCCGGATCGACCGATACCGAGGCAAATCCGGCAGACGGCGCGACCGCTGATTTCCAACGGAGCCTGTCATCAATCGGGCGCTTTGCGGACCCCCGCGAAATCGCGGGTGTTGTTGCATTTCTGGCAAGCCCCGGCGCAAATATGATCACCGGTACAACCGTTACCGTAGACGGAGGCGCAAATGCTTAAGTCAGGCCGCGACTCAATTCGCTGACCACTTGATCGGGTGCAAGCCCTGGCAACAGAACCTGCCGCCTCGGGGTCAATCAATGTAGCCTGGTTGTTTCCCGCCTTCGCTCCGCGCGTCCGGTCGGACCGCGCGGAGCGATTTGAGCTTTCGCGCGACCATTCTGCGGGGGGCTGACCCGCTGATCGAGATCATCCCTGCGGATCTGGACGACGAACGCGGACGATCTCCGATAATTTAACTTCTGCGGGCGCCCAGCGCCGAGATGGATGACGTCTGCTGCGGCATCTGTGAAGATTGCCTTTGTGTGTTAGCGAACGGTCTACTATCTGGCATGGGGATGACACGGCAATCGCCGCATGGTGGGCGCATCATCAACAACGGCTGGGTTTCGGCATGGGCCCCCGACCCTTCAGCCCATCGTACACGGCGGCCAAGCATGGCGTCACAGGTCTGACGAAAAGTCTGAACGTAGACGGGTGGAGAGCGGGTATCACCTGCTGCCAAATCGATATCGGAAACGCCGCCGTGCCGAGAACCACAGAATGGATGATGGGGTGCTATAGGCCAATGGGACTGTCACATCCGAACCTCGGATCGACGTTGATCTCGTCGCACGACAGGTGGCGGAACTTGCTGATCTCCCAGCAGATGCGGTCATTCCGTTCATGACGATCATGCCACGAGGCATGCCGCTCTACGGACGAGGCTGAAAGGACCATGAATGAGCAAGCCGAGGGATGACAAATCCCCCGGCTGGCTTTTGCTAACGGTTGTTTTGAACGCGCCAATCTGCATAGCGCTGTTCGTACTCTTCTTTCGTTCTCGGATAGAGGCCAATGATCTGCTCGCCGCCCTTCACCTGCTCAAGGACAAAGTCCTCGTAGCTTTCCATTTCGGCGCATTCGTCGGCCAGTTCGTCGGCGAGGTGAGCTGGGACGACCATGACCCCATCACGGTCTCCCACGAGGACGTCTCCCGGAAACACTGCAACATCGCCGCAAGAAATCGGAACGTTAATATCCAGCGCCTCGTGCAGAGTGAGGTTGGTCGGGGCCGACGGCTTGGAATAATAGGCGGGCATGTTCAACGCGCCGATCCCTTCCGCGTCGCGGAATCCGCCATCAGACACGACGCCCGCGGCACCCCGGAGAGCGAGCCGAGTGATGAGAATGGAACCAGCTGTCGCCGCTCGAGCATCCTTGCGTGCATCCATGACGAGGACGTGTCCGGCCGGGCAGGTCTCTACGGCGACGCGCTGCGGATGATCTGAGTTGCGAAATACCGTGATGGGGTTGCGGTCTTCGCGGGCAGGGATGTACCGGAGCGTGAACGCCTGGCCGACCATTGTTTCGGCCTTCGGGGAGACAGGTACGACGCCCTGGATGAACTGGTTGCGAAGGCCGCGCTTGTAGAGCGCGGTGGCGATCGACGCAGTCGAGATTTTCTTGAACTTAGCGCGCGTTGCGTCTGAGAGCACATAGTCGGTCATGGTCACCTCAAAAGATATCTGGTTCGCCCGCTGCGCGGCCGAAGTCGGTTTGAAGGAAGTCGAAGTCGCAGCCCTTGTCCGCCTGCGTGACATGGCGGGAGAACATCCACCCCCAACCGCGCTGGAAACGTGGCTCTGGCGCCTGCCATGTCTCCTTGCGGCGCTTAAGCTCCTGTTCATCGACAAGCATGTCGAGCGTGCGGTTAGGAAGATCGAGCCGGACGATGTCGCCTGTCTTCAGCAAAGCGAGCGGCCCTCCTACGAAACTTTCGGGGGAGACGTGCAGAACACAGGCTCCATAGGAGGTGCCCGACATGCGAGCGTCCGAAATCCGGAGCATGTCTCGATGGCCCTTCTTGATGAGCGCTTTCGGAATCGGGAGCATTCCCCATTCAGGGAAGCCCGGACCGCCCTGCGGGCCCGCATTGCGAAGCACCAGGACGTGATCAGGCGTCACATCCAGATTTTCATCGTCGATCGCCTTTTTCATTTCCGGGTAGCTGTCGAACACCAGCGCCGGGCCCTCGTGGACATGATATTTGGGATCGCATGCCGCAGGCTTGATGACCGCACCGTCAGGGCATAGGTTCCCGCGTAAAACAGCGAGCGAGCCCTCGTGATAGACCGGGTTGCTCAGTGGCCTGATGACATCGTCATTGAATACCTGCGCCCCTTCGAGGTTTTCACCCATCGTCTTTCCCGTGACCGTCAGTGCGGTGAGGTCGAGACGATCGTCCAACTGCTTCATCAGGGCGCGAAGACCTCCCGCATAGAAGAAGTCTTCCATCAGGTAGTCCTTGCCGGATGGACGGACGTTGGCAATGAGCGGCGTGACCCGGCCGAGTTCGTCAAGGTGATCAAGCGTGAGTTCGACGCCCGCACGTCTCGCCATAGCGATGAGGTGCACGACGGCGTTGGTGGAGCATCCGGTCGCCATCGCTACGATCGCAGCGTTCCGGCACGAGGCGTCGGTGACGATCTTGTCCGGCGTGAGGTCTTCCCAGACCATCTCGACGATGCGGCGCCCGCACGAGGCCGACATACGCTGGTGGTTGGCATCGACGGCAGGAATGGAAGAGGCGCCGGGAAGGGTGAGACCCATGGCGTCGGCAATCGCCGTCATGGTGCTCGCTGTTCCCATCGTCATGCATGTTCCAGCGGAACGTGCGATGCCGCCTTGAATACCAAGCCATTCGTCGTCGGAGATGTTTCCCGCGCGACGCTCGTCCCAGTACTTCCACGCATCCGAACCGGAGCCGAGGATCTTGCCAGCATAGTTGCCACGGAGCATTGGACCGGCTGGCAGATAGATCATCGGGACGCCCGCTGAAAGCGCTCCCATGACAAGACCAGGAGTGGTCTTGTCACAACCTCCCATGAGCACCACCCCGTCGAGTGGGTGCGAGCGGATCATTTCCTCTGCTTCCATCGCCAGCATGTTGCGATAGAGCATCGAAGTAGGCTTGGTGAAGCTCTCGTCTACGGAGAGCGACGGCATCTCGACCGCGAAGCCGCCAGCCTGCGCTACGCCGCGCTTCACGTCCTGCACTCGTTCCTTAAAGTGCGAGTGGCAGGAGTTCAGTTCTGACCAGGTGTTCATTATCCCGATGATGGGCTTGTCACGGAAATCCTCCTCTGCGTAACCGAGCTGCATCAGACGGGACCGGTGACCGAAGCTGCGCAGGTCGTCCGGAGAGAACCAGCGCGCGGACCGCAGGGTGTCAGGTGTCTTCTTCGTCATGAGTTTATTCCACATGTCTTGCTTGCTGAGGGCGCATGACGGTCAGCATGCATGTTCGGAGTTGTCGGAGCCCGCCGGCGGCGGGCGACGACTATTCCTTCATTCCCCACTTCTGGATGGTGTGGCGCTCCAGCGTCTGGAACACGAGGTTCTCGACGATGAGGCCGATGACGATGACCGTGAGCAGGCCAGCGAAAACTGCGGGGATGTCGAGCAGGTTCCGGTTCTCGAAGATGAACCAGCCAAGGCCGCCCTGGCCGGAAGAGACGCCAAAAACGAGTTCCGCGGCGATGAGGGTTCGCCAGGCGAACGCCCAGCCAATCTTCAGGCCCGTCAGGATCGATGGGAACGCAGCCGGAATAAGGATGCGGGTGACGTACCTGAAGCCAGTCAGGCCATAGTTCGCACCAACCATGCGTAGCGTCCGCGATACTCCCAGAAAGCCGGAATGCGTGTTCAGCGCAACCGCCCACAGAACGGAGTGGATAAGGACGAAGACGAGGCTCGAAGCCCCGAGGCCAAACCAGATCAGGGCGAGCGGCAGCAGAGAGATCGCCGGGAGGGGATTGAACATCGCCGTCATCGTCTCGAGGAAGTCGGTGCCGATGCGCGTGTTGATGGCCAGGACCGTGAGAATTGCTGCGAGCACTGTCCCCGCGGCGTAGCCCATGAGCAGGATCTTCAATGTCGTCCAGATGCGCGCGGGCAACGTCCCGTCAGCAAATCGATCTACAAGGGTGTGGAACGTGTCGGTCAATGTCGGAAAGAGCAGCGGGTTGTCGAGATGCACCGCATAGACCTGCCAGAGCACGGCGAGCACTACGATGATGAGGGTCTTGCGAAATGCCCCAATTCCCCAGACGAGTTCGAAGGGGGAGAGCTTTTGCTCGACTGCGGCGATATTCCCGTGGGAGGGCAAGCCGGAAGTGGTTTCGGCAAGCAGGATCTGTGGCTTGTTCATGTTTCTACTCCCGATGTCCTGGCTCTGAAAAGAGCAGATCGTGGATGTCCTTCTCCAGCGCTGCGGCACTGCCATCCTCTGTGGATGCGGCGTCTGCATTGATGACTTCGGCTTTGACGCGGCCAGGATGCGGCGAAAGAAGGAGAATTCGGTTCGAAATCTTGATCGCTTCGGCGATGGAGTGGGTGACGAAGATCACCGTGAACTTGGTGTCTTGCCATAGCTGGAGCAGTTCGTCCTGCATTTGACGACGTGTCAGAGCGTCCAATGCCGCAAAGGGTTCGTCCATCAGCAGGATGTCCGGCTGCATCGCCATGCCACGAGCGATCGCGACACGCTGCTTCATGCCGCCCGAAAGCGTATGCGGGAAGCTGTCGACAGCGCGGGTGAGCTTCACCTTCTCGATGTATGACCTTGCGATCTCCTCGGCTTCCTTCTCCGGGAGCTTCCGTGCCACAAGGAGCGGAAACATCACGTTCTGTAGAACCGTCTTCCATGGCATCAACTGGTCAAATTCCTGAAAAACCATCATCCGGTCCGGCCCAGGCTTTGTTACCTGTCTGCCATTGATCGTAATAGTTCCAGCCGATGGTTTCATGTAGCCGCCGACCGCCTTCAGAAGAGTCGACTTGCCACATCCCGACGGACCAAGAAGGACGAAACGGTCGGACTGACAGACGTTGAAGCTCACGCCTTCAGTGGCTGTGACCAGAAGGCTCGGCGTCTTGTATCGCAAGGTGACCTTGTCGACGCTGAGAAGCGGCTGCCGCGCTGGTTGTTGGACGAGACTTGGCCCGGCCGAGACGGTCGCTTGTAGCATTGGAGAATTCCTTGTGTGATTGCGCGTGCATCGGCGCGATTCCGCGCCGATGCACTGAGGCGCCTTAGTTGCCGTTCAGATCAGCCGATTCTGGAAGGTAGTAGTCCGTCCATGCGGCGGGCATTTTCTTCAAAGTGCCGATCTTGTGCAGATGCGTAGCGAACTTCATCGTGCCCTGCGGGTCAGTACGATAGTCGTCGATGAAGCCCGGTTCGTTGAGGATCGACATGAGATCCTCGATCGACGTCTTGTCTCCTGAAACCTTCTTGTAAGCATCCAGCGCGGCTTTCGGATCCGCCTTGATGGAGGCGATAGCCTTCTTCGTCGCTTCGCGGACAGCCTTCACGAGCGTCGGGTTCTCTTCGGCGAACTTCGTCGTGGTGAAGAACGTCGCCTGGGTCAGAGCGCCGCCAAGAATCTCGCGGGAGTCCGTAACGCGGTGGACGCCCTTCTGCTTCAGTTCGATGTACTGGAAAGGCGGAGCCGAGAAGTGGTTCTTCACTTCATGGTTCGGGTTAGCGATTGCGGCAAGTGCGTCCGGGTGGCCAAGCTGGACCGTATTCGCGTCGAACTTCTTGACCTGGTCGTCGCCATACTTGGCTGCAGCAGCGATCTGAAGAAGAATGGCCTGGGTCGACACTCCGACGGTTGGAACTGCGATCTTGTCTTGCGGGGTGATGTCGTCTAGCGACTTGATGTGTGGATCGTTGGAGACCATGATGACCGGCTGGGCAGAACTGGTGATGATGCCCTTTACCTTGCCCTTGGTGCGGTCCCAGAGCAGCAGCAGGTTTCCGGTGCCGGTGTTAACGATATCGACGTTACCTGCGAGAAGCGCGTCGGTCTGTGCGCCGCCGCCGCTGAACGTCCGCCATTCGACGGTTAAGTCCTTCACTCCGAGAGCGTCGGCTTCTTTTTCGATGAGCTTCTGCGTCTCCATGACATGGCTTGCGAGATAAAGGATGCCTGGCTGACGCGTGATCGAAATCGTCGTCTTTTCCTGCGCAGCAACAGGTAGCGCCATTCCTACAACGGCGGCGATCGCGGCGAGTCCGCGGGCGAATTTGAACATTTCATCCTCCCAAGAAGATCGGTTTTTAGGTCCGCGCCTCCTTGCGCGGTCGACCGCCATTAGTACACTAAAACATCAGTGCATCAACGCAAAATATGCGCTATGAAGGTTCAACGCATGAATTGGAGGCTATGAATGGCGACGAAAACCGGATTTCTCTTGCTCGACCGCTCCAGACAGGTGGCGGTGCAAGTGCATGAGATTCTTAAGGAAAGAATCCTGAGTGTGGCCCTCGAACCTGGCACCGTCCTATCGCGTGCCACGCTTATGGAGGAGTTCGGCGTGAGCCAGACTCCGGTGCGGGATGCACTTCTGAGACTGCAAGAGGATGGTCTCGTCGACATTTTTCCACAGTACGCCACTCGCGTCTCACGCATCGATGTCGATCACGCGAGGCAAGCTCAATTCCTTCGCCTCTCCGTCGAGGTCGAAGCCGTTCGACGGCTAGCGAAAAGTTCGCCGCATGAGACGGCGGATGCACTGGACCGCGTGTTGCGGCAGCAGCAGGCCGTCGCAGATCCTTCGACCTACGACAGGTTTGATGCTCTCGATCGGGAGTTCCACCGTGTGCTGTACGAGCAGAGCGGAAACACGCTTCTCTGGAAGGTCATCCGACAGCAGAGCGTCCACCTTGATAGACTGCGGCGCCTGAATCTCCCGATGGAAGGCAAGATCCAGTCACTCCTCCAGGAGCATCAGGTGGTCGTCGACGCTATTCGGGCGGGAAATGAAGAGGGTGCCGTTGCCGCTCTGCGCAAGCATCTGTCGGGAACCCTTTCCGTGATCGACGTGATCCGCGCGAAATTTCCGACGTTCATGTACGATCCGGAGGCATCCCAAAGTACGTCCAGCGCGCGGGCAGGGTGATCGACGAAAGACCTCTCGGTGAGGACAATCGCGAACTCGGGCGCCTACTGCTCGGCAACCTCTCGGCGAATTCAAGCCGTCCAATGCGGCCTCGCCTTGGTGAGGAACCGCACGTTCCATGCGTACGATGTCAACCGAGATGGAACCTCCAGCTCGTATCGAGGTTATCGGTTTGTCGCTCGGCAGGGGCAACGCCTTTCAGATCGCCCTCTGGTACTGTCGAGGGCTTGCCTCCCCAAAATACTCCCTATTCGCAGCGCCGGTGGAAACATCGGCGTTCTTTTTTCCGCAATTGGGTGGTTTTGCAGACGTCAACAAACGTGGCTGGGTCCTCGGTCGGCGACCAAAGGGACTGTTCAGGTTGCATGAGTTGGGGATAGGGACCACGACGGTTGCGGCAACACGGCCTGACATAGGATAACCGCCGAATCGACGAGGCGGTAATGAGCGGCAGGAAGAAGAGCAGGACAAAGGCGCCGCAGGAGCCGCGCAGGAATGACACTCCCGCTGCCGACACCATTCCAACGCCGTCGCTTAAGCGGAATTCCGTCTTGCCGCTCGTCGACATCGGAAGCCGGGCTTTCGAGGAAGTTTGCCGCGACCTGATGCGTCAGAGCTATCCCGATCTGCGCCCCGTCATGAAACGACGCGGCGGACAAGCTCAGTTTGGCGTCGACGTCGAAGGATTCAACGATCTGCAGGAGCCGGAGGTCGTTGTTTCCGCCAAGTGTTACAAGGACATCGAAGCCTGGGAGTTCCGAGCGTGGATCGAGGATTTCACGAAACACCTTGACGGCCACTGGAAAGGAAAGGACGTCAGAGAATTCATCATCGCCGTCTCGATCGAGCGGGACAATGACGACATAAACGACGCCGCCCGTGAACTTGCCCGTGACCTCAAGGTGAGAGGCATCACGTTCAGGATCTGGGATTCAGTCGAGATATCGGAAATGCTCGGCAAGGATCCGCGCCTGGTCGACCGCTATTTCAACGAAGCCTGGGTCAGGGCGCTTTCCTCAGGTTTCGATGCTGATCCGACATCCGGAGCCGGCGCCTTGTTTTCCACTCGCGGAATTTCTGCCTCGCAGGGAGCAATCCTCACACAGCTTGAGAGCCTCTATGTCGGCTCAACCAGATGCTGTCCAAGGCGCTGGAGGCGGCGATCTCAGACCTCCGCCGGGGCAAGCGGTCCAAGATGAAGCAATGGCTGCAAGATGCCCGCGCTGACGCGTTCACCTGGCAAGGCGCGGATCCTTCGCTCAAGGCAAAGGGTCTGCGTGCAACGGCGATGGTGATCCTCGGCGAGGAAGATGTCACCGGAGCCGAAAGGCTGTTGGAGGAGGCCGACGGTCTTGAACCTCAACCAGACCGGACGGCTCGCGGCCTTCTCCTCAGGGCGAAGAGCGGCGGTGCAGCGGCAAGAGCCCTACCTGCAAAATCCGGACAGTCGACGAGAACGGGACCTGATGGCAGCGCTGCTGATTGAAGCTCGCGAGCCTAGAGAGGCGCTTGAACCTCTTGCGTCCCTCGTTGGCGACGACGTGTCGGCAGAAGTGCAAAGGCTGCGGTCTATCGCGACCATAATGTCTGGCGGGCGCCGCGCGGACGCTGTCAACATGGCCACGTCAGCGACTACGAAAGAGCCGGATTCGGCATTGGGATGTCCTGATTGGGTAGATGTGAACGCCTTCATTATAGTACCACTGCGGGTGGCCAACTAGCAGACCGAAAAGACTGGCAGTTATGTAGAGGGTGAGATTCGCGTCCATCCTATCGAGGAGCATCCGCGTCGTATTGCGCGCCAACTGTCCGTTGGCACCGAGAATGAGGATGCTGGTCATGCTGATTTCCTGTATCGAGCGAAGCTGTTCAGTAGCTTGAAGTGAGCAGCTCCACGAGCAACGCCCTCCGGCGAAAACAACCCCACGCTGAACGGCGCGGCGAATTGATAAGAGTCTGACCGTTGGGCAACGAGTCGCGATCGAACGCTTTGCCAAAGTACCTTCCAACTCGTCGCAGCCGGCCGTCTGGTCATGGTCGAAGCCCGAACTCGTCGATGTCGACCGTTCCTGGAACTTTAAACACGAATGATATTGAGGCGCAGAGCGCTGACGACTGCTTGCGTTCTTGTGCTGCATCCCAGCTTCTTGACCGCGCTGCCGATGTGATTGTTAACTGCAACTTCTGACAGGTCGAGAAGTTTAGCAATTTCATTGCCCTTCTTACCGCCGGCAGTCAATCTGAGGCAGTCTAGCTCGCTCCGAGTAAACTCGATGGGCTGATTGTGTTTCTCGTTCAAAGTCAGCTGTGAGAGGCGATCATAGATCAGCGAGGCGATAAACAGGAGCTTCGCCATTTCGATCATGCTGAAATTCCGTGGCCCCGAAATCGACATCGCGCCGCGCCCGCCCGCGGCATCGTGAACAGGGAAGTAGGCGCCTCTTTCCATTCCATATCGGTGGAACAGCTTGATGACCGTGGACTTCTTGCCTTCTCCACGATTGGCATTCATCGCTTCGACGTCATAGTTGAACGGGCTGGTCGATCTCAACATCCGGCGGATCACGGGGCTGTCGATCATGAGGTTATGGGCGTCATAGTAATCCACCATTTCAGCCGGCCAATTGGTGATGATCTTCGTCGCGCCGATTTCGACGATGTCGACGGTCGGGAGCGTCATGAGCAGGAAGGCGTTCATTCCAAGGTCCTGCGTGAGACCCTTCATGTATTTGAACACTTCGTAATGCGTGTTGAAGCCCGCAGCGACTTCCTCAATTCGACTAAATTCCGCCTCGAGCTTCATGTCCTTCTCCGAACCAGCGGTCGTATCCGCGCGCGCTTGGCGACTGATGAGCCACCCGAGTCCGCTCGCATCGGAAGTAAATTCTACACGCATAGACGACGGTGCAGCAGGCATTCGCGGGGGATAATTGCAAGCCCTCCGTGAGGTGATGTAGTGCGGCATTATTCTTAACGAATGGTAAATACATCTTCCCATTGGGTAATACGAAAATCCGAAACAATGCGCGATCCAAACATTCAAGGCCCGCCTCGCGAACCCTTCGACCGCGCGGAGATGCTCGAAGGCTGCTCTTATAACAGACTGATTTTATTTACACTTTCCTCTGTAGCCTGATCAATTCGTCGGGATCGAATTCGGGAACCATGCGGTTAATGGATACTTAAAGATTTTAATAGATTTTACCCTCAGATTGCTCATCCAATGCAAATCCGCGTGGGGATGGAAGCAGTTGCTCTCTTAGTCCTGAGTGGGGGAACAGCATGACGAGAATAGCATTCGGCTTCGGATCTGATGCCAAGGCCATACTAGCCGCGATGAACCGGTCACAGGCCATTATCGAATTCGACCTCGCCGGCAAGATCTTGAAGGCCAATGCCAATTTCTGTGCCGCACTCGGCTACGAATTGTCCGAGATCGTCGGCCAGCACCACCGGATGTTCGTCGAGCCAGCAGAGGCTTCGTCTGGCGACTATCGTGAGTTCTGGGCGAGACTCAATCGAGGTGAGTTCGATCAGCGCCAGTACAAGCGCATCGGCAAGGGTGGCAGGGAGATCTGGATTGAAGCCTCCTACAATCCCGTCTTTAGCGGTGGCAAACCGTACAAGGTCGTCAAGTTTGCAACCGACATCACGCCACAAAAGCTCAAGAGCGCCGAGGATGCCGGCAAACTGAATGCACTTTCGCGCGCCCAAGCGGTCATCGAGTTCACGCCCAAGGGCGAGATCCTGTCAGCGAACGACAATTTCCTGTCTGCGCTCGGCTACCAGCTTGCGGAAATCCAGGGCCGGCACCATTCCATGTTTTGCGACACTGCCTACACCAACAGCGATGACTACCGACGCTTCTGGCAGCGTCTGGAAGGGGGCGAGTTCGTAACCGACGAATTCCTGCGTATCGGCAAGGGCGGCAAGAAAATCTATATCCAGGCCTCGTACAATCCGATCTTCGACATGAACGGCAAGGTCTTCAAGGTTGTCAAGTTCGCAACCGACGTGACTGCCCGTGTGAACAATGTCGACCAGCTTGCCGGGTCTTTGCAGGCCCTAGCCGATGGGGATTTGACCCAGGAGGTCGCAACTCCATTCATCCCCACGCTGGAAAGGCTCCGCCTCGATTTCAACGCTGCGACCAGCAAGCTACGCAAGGCGATGCAGGGCGTGGCCGAAAATGCGACTGGCATCGCTGCCGGAGCCCAGCAAATTCGTTCCGCATCAGACGATCTGTCAAAGCGAACCGAACAGCAGGCCGCTTCCGTCGAGGAAACCGCTGCCGCCCTCGAAGAGATCACCACAACCGTCGCAGATTCCAGTAACCGTGCCCAGGAAGCTGGCCAACTTGTCCGAGATACACGCGAAAATGCCGAACGCTCCGGCACGGTGGTCCGCAGTGCAGTTGGCGCGATGAGCAAGATTGAAGCCTCGTCTGCGGAAATCGGCAATATTATCGGCGTCATCGACGAGATCGCGTTTCAGACCAACCTGTTGGCGCTCAATGCGGGGGTCGAGGCGGCCCGCGCCGGCGACGCCGGTAAAGGTTTCGCGGTCGTGGCGCAAGAAGTCCGCGAACTGGCGCAGCGATCCGCAAAAGCGGCAAAGGAAATCAAGGAGCTGATCACTGCATCCAATGCGCATGTGAAGAGCGGGGTCGCTCTCGTCGGCGAGACTGGCAAGGCTTTGGAAGAGATCGTCGGCCAAGTTCAGCAGGTCAACGGCAATGTTCTTGCAATCGTCGAAAGCTCTAAGGAGCAGGCGATAGGATTGAAGGAAATCAACATGGCCGTAAACACAATGGACCAGGGTACGCAGCAAAATGCAGCCATGGTCGAGGAGTCGACTGCCGCTGCCCACAGCCTCGCGAGAGAGGCCGATGCACTTTTCCAGCTGCTAGGTCAGTTCAACATCGGAAGCGGCATGGCCTCACGTCAAATACGCCCGGTCGTGGCAACTGCCGCTTCCAAACCTGTCACATCAGCTGCGCGGACAATGGCCGCGAAGGTGGCTGCTGCCTTCCATGGCAATGCAGCACTCGCCGGCGATTCACGAGCAACAACAATTAGCTCTTCTTGAGCGCGATGGGCTTGCCGGCTGGCTTGGATGCGAGCCGAGCGCGAGATCGTTGTCTGATGCTCTTAACACCGGGGTCTTACGCACCATGGGAGGAGAGGGTGCCGAAGCTTTCATCAATGGAGAGAAGGTAAGGGTACCGGCGCTGCGCGTTGATGCTGTGGATACGACTGCAGCTGGCGACTGTTTTGTAGGCGTCCTCGCGTCGGCTCTCGATCGAGGCCTCTCGCTCGACGCTTCGATGCGACGAGCCGCAAAGGCCGCTGCAATTGCCTGCTCGCGTCCGGGAAGCCAGTCGAGCATTCCTCACAACGACGAGACAGATAGTTGGACCTGAGAAAAGCCAGCGGCAAGCACTAGGCGAACCTGCAATGAGCTATCCAGCATTTATCTCGGCGGTGTTCATTCTCCCCGGGCCGACCAATACGTTGATGGGGTTGGCATCGGCACGCAACCGTTTTTGTCTCGTTCCCAGACTACTCCCTGCCGAACTGCTCGGTTACCTCACTATGATCTTGCCCCTAACGTGGCTTGGGGGAGCGCTGATCAGCCGTTGGCCGGAAACCGCCCTGACGTTGAAGGCCGCAGCGGCGATTTGGGTTATGTATCTCGCAACAAAGCTTTGGGTGGCGGAAAACAAAGATATCACGGACCGCAGCGTGACCGCGGGACGCATATATGTGACGACGACGCTTAACCCCAAGGCCCTCGTCTTCGGACTTGTTCTTCTACCTCCGCCGACCGCGCCGGACTTCCTGCCAAAGCTTGCAATTTTTGTTGCCTTGGCAAGCATCGTTGCCGTGATTTGGGGTTTGATCGGCAGTTGACGCAGGTCGGTGCGCAAAGCCATTGGCGCCTAATGATACTTCAGCGAGCCGCGTCCGTCTGGCTCGCTACCGTGTCCTGCACAGTTATCGCGGGGCTCTTTCAAGCCTAGGACCGTTTAGGTGATCGGGTCTAGGTCCGCATTTGAGTACCTTGTAACACTGACGCAGCAAGTTCGAACTCTCAGCCCGACCGACCGCGATGGCGCTTGTTGCTTCGGAGCCCGGTACAACCTGACCTCAACAACTTTGACGCCTAACAACTCGGCATGGTCCGAGCGAAATTGAGGATACCTGGTCTACTCAAGGTGCCTGATTGACACAAACGTTCAACGCAAACGATTATCTTTGCTCGCCATACGCTTGCATTGCAGAACTACTATTCGCGCGAGCATTATGCCTCAATCGAATAGCTGAACCTTGGGAGACGGTACAACACATGAAATCTGGTGGACGCGATTAGGAGTAATGGGCTTGCAGCAGCGCGCTAACAACAGTTCCAAAGAGTGCGGTTTCGGCACTGAAACTGGGTGAGTGAGTGACAAAATCACGTGGCGTAACAGGCGCTTTGGCCGAGGCAGTTTTAACTGGTCTGTTGCACGTCGAATTTCCCCTCGTTTGTTGCTTTTCTTTGGGCGACGGAACGCAACAGACAATTCGGTTGTTGCGGAATTGAACGAGCACCATGTTGCTTTTTAGAGCCCACAAATGGAGGCTTCATCCTGAAGGAGACCGCGATTGCAGCGATGTCCAAAAGCAACTAGGAATAATCCCGATGACGGCCTGTTAGGATTAGTAGGCGCGTCCGATGGTGAGAGAATTGAAGTTCAGGTACGGTCTAATTTTTCTGGCTGGTGTCGCCGCGTTTGGTTGGGGCAGCACAAAGGTTTTGGACCACTGGGACCGCAACAAGGACCCTGACCGCCTGGCCTTCATTCTAAACATTCCTCAGATACCGCCGTCGGTCCGCAACCTTGATTGCAACGCTAACGCCACCACTGACGTGATTGTCTCCTGCTCGTTTGAGATTGAGCCACGGGAGTACGATAAGGTGCTGGTTGGTTGGCAATTTACGGATAAGGAGGCTTTGGGGAAGCGCACCCTTTACGACCTTGAGGCAGATGACGGACACGTCTGGCTCATGGGGAATAAGGAAGGCGCAGTGATCGCTGAGCGCTACGAAGAGTGACCTCCCGCGACGCCCACGCACCGTGCAGCGTCACGGTCCGAGTGGCTAGCCGGTGCCTTCTTGATGGTCTGAGGCGCCGGTGTTAATTTCAGACGGGAGCCTTTCCGAACCTGCTGCCGGGTTGAAGGGTATCGAGATGGATGACGTCCCCTGTCCGGAGGTCGAAGTGTAATCGGCAGACTTCGACGAGGATAAGGGATTGCCGATGTTCTATGAGACCATAAAGTTTTCTTCGCACAACGTAGCAGCTCTCAAAAAGGCGCTGCGCAAGCGGTATCCGTCTATCCGCTCGTCGCATGCTGATGAAGCGCTGGCGGCCTCTTTCGGGTTCAAAACATATGCAGCAATGCTGAACGTGTTGAACCACATGAGTAACTCCGCCCGCTTCATGGTCCAAACAGACGCATGCTTGCTTATGATGCGCCTTGAAGAGCTAGGTTATAGCGGGCTCGCGGTCCAAGAATTGAGGCGGACGATTTTGGAAGCCTCGTATCCTGATGAATGGGTTGGGGACGAGTTGGAGCGATCACTGGTGCGACGCCGCATACCAGATGCGGCCAATGGCTGATGGTCGACGTCCGCCGCGTCGCACTACTGATAGTGCTCTGGGCGTGAGAGGACGGCAGGATTTTCAACGAACTTTTCGCCGAAAGCCGCCGCGATAAGCGGGTGCGCTTCGTGGCCCATCTCGTACCAGTTAGCCGCAACGTGGGCTACAAACTCGTCTGGATCGAGCGGAAGGCCCGCAACGCGGACAGCGGCAGCATTTTCTCGCAAGAGATCACCAAGTGCTGCGCGATGGTAAGCATAAAGCGCACCGCTCTTAATGCAGCAGGCGTTTTGGGCAAACTGCGCCGTTGTGAGCCCTCGCATGACGGCATCGGCAGCAATGGTTTCGGGATCAGAACGCAAAAACTCCTTGATTGTATAGAGCGGCAGATAGCCGATGGGCTTTGTCGCACCCACATCAGTAAGGCTGCGCAGTAACATATCCCGTTTCTCGTCACTTAGTTCGAGGCTGGTCAATGCGACATTGGCGCGTGCTCGTGCGCTTGCTTCAATGTGGTTCACTCGGCCAAGGTATGTCTCGGCACGAGCTATCGGGTCGTGAAGATACGGATCGATTCTTTTCAAGGCGATGGATGTTCGTCACCTAGACACCCGATATAGCAAAACCCGAGAAGTCGGCATAAATTGCAGCAGGTAGTCAAAATCGTTCACATTCGCGGTGAGAACCGTCAAGCCAAGCTTTTGTGCCTGGAGGAAAAGGACGCAATCGTATAACGCTCTTAAGTGTGCGTCCTGCTGATAACCCTGAATTCGGCATAAGATACCCGAGAGCATTGCGCCGCGGCCGAGAACATCGGCATCCGGTGCGAAGATGCGATGCTCTGGCATTGTGGCGATGGTTTTGATCTGCCCAATAGCTGCCTTTGTTCTCGGATGCCCGGGATCCAGAACACCGATGGTATGCATCAACTCCTGGATCGCAACGGTTGAGTGATTGACGTGGCGCAGGTCGAGGAGGTCCGCTACCACGTCGGGGGATCTGCCCTGCATTCCATCGATATTAATGGCGCTTCCAGGACAGCGGTCAGCACAGTCAAAAATTCCGGCGCCGCCACCGACGCGTCGAGCCGGACATTGATCCGCTTCAATGCATCGTCGATGCATCCTTCGATGGCATCCTTCTGCGAAACCAGCGCATGCTTTAGCCCAATAAAGGTGTCGCGATCCAATTTTTTGGGCAGGGCAAGAAGCTTCGGATTGTAGCAACACATCAGTGATTGCTCGAATAGCAGGCTCCGGCGATGCCTGTTATTGCCCTCGTCGTAGCAGCCGACGCCGAGATCGTCCGTCAAGCCGACCGGCTGACGGTCGCGCCACGCGATGCGACGCGAGCGCATATCGAGGCCCTGCGCCAGGTCGGGGTAACCGACGCCGACATCGTCCGGCTCGCGGAGCTTGCGGCCTTCGTCAACTATCAGGTCCGCGTTCTAGCCGGCCTGAAGCTGCTTGGAGAGATGCGATGAGCGAGGTGGTCCACACCTTCACCACCAAGGTGCCGCGCTGGCAGCCCTATGTCGTTCCAGTCGACTTCGCGACCGCCACCGACGAGCAGCATGCGGCGATGCAGACGACGCCGTCCAACAAGGGTATCTCGCCCTATGTGCTGACGCTGGCCCACGACCCCGAAACGCTCGCGGTCCGCTCGCCCCTGTTCAACCTGATCATGTACGGCAAGGACGGGCTTGCGTCGAGCGAGCGCGAGCTGGGCGCCGTCGCTGCGTCCGTCGTCAACCGCTGCGTCTACTGCGCCGCCGTGCATGCATCCCGGTTCAACAGCCTGACGAAACGCACGGATGTCATCGAAGCCGTGTTCGCCGATGGCCTCGCGGCGACGCTCGACGAGCACCTCCAGGCGATATTCGACTTCTCGGCACGGCTGTCGACCACGCCGCCCAAGGCGACCGCGGCCGACGCGCAGGCATTGGCCGACGTCGGGCTCGACGAACTCGAAGCTGTCGATCTCGTCCTCTCGTCCGCCATCTTTGGCTGGGCGAACCGCCTGATGCATACGCTCGGCGAGCCGGTGAACGACTAAAGGGAACCGGCCGGTGCGCGCGTTGCCGTTCAATTAACAGACGGCAACGCGCCGTCCTGCGGCGGCCGGTGGCAATCGACGCTCCGTTCAGGCATCATCATCTCGACTTCAGTTGTGCGTGGCCCCTGGCAAAGGCCATGCCGCCGATGCAAGCAATCAATGCTCGAGAGACCAGATCGGTGCTGCGTATTCATCCGGCAACCTTCCTCTTCGCGGCGCGCGCCTTGCGCGACATCGGCGACGGCTTCGTGGCCGTGCTGTTGCCGATCTATCTGCTCGCTCTCGGATTTACTGCGCTTGAGGTCGGCGTCATCGCGACCGCATCGCTCCTTGGCTCCGCGCTGCTGACGATATGCGTCGGCTTCATCGGGACCCGATACGATCACCGCCAACTTTTGCTGGCCGGAGCGAGCTTGATGATTGCAACGGGCGTGGCCTTCGCCGTTGTTCACGACTACGCGTTGCTCCTGGTCATCGCGTTTACCGGCACGATCAATCCATCGGCCGGCAGTGTCAGCGTATTCGTGCCATTGGAGCACGCTGTTCTCACACGCGAAGTCACGGAGCGTGAGCGAACCAGGATGTTCGCGCGCTACAGCCTCGTCGGCGCGTTCGCCGGAGCCATTGGCGGACTTGCTTCAGCGGTGCCTGACCTTCTCGGCCCGATTGGTCTCGATCGGATTGACGGCATCAGGGCGATGTTCGTGCTTTACGCGCTGCTGGGGCTGTTCGGCGGTCTGCTCTACGCGCGTATTCCGCGCCACCCGGCACCAGAAGCGGGCACGACAGCCACGCTCGGCCCTTCGCGCCACACTGTCTTCAAGCTGGCGGCTCTCTTCAGTCTCGACGCCTTCGCCGGCGGCTTCGTCGTGCAGTCGCTGCTGGCCCTTTGGCTCTTCGAGAGATTTGGCCTGTCGCTTTCAGAGGCAGGCGTCTTTTTCTTCTGGTCGGGTGTGCTCTCGGCGTTGTCCTTTCCCGTGGCCGCATGGCTGTCGGAACGCGTCGGACTGATCAATACGATGGTGTTCACGCACATTCCGTCCAGCATCGCTCTGATGCTGGCGGCACTTGCGCCCACGCTGCCCTTCGCGCTCTTCTTTCTGCTTGTCCGCGCTGGATTGTCCCAGATGGACGTGCCGACGCGTTCCTCGTACGTGATGGCCGTCGTCACCGAGACGGAGCGGGCGGCCGCTGCAAGCTTCACGTCGGTGCCGCGCAGTCTTGCCGCCTCCGCCAGCCCCGTCCTGGCGGGCGCTCTCTTCGCCGCCTCCTTCCGAGCGTGGCCGCTCATCATCTGCGGTGCGTTGAAGATCGTCTACGATCTGCTGCTCTTGATGCAGTTCCGGCGGTTGAAGCCGCCGGAGGAAGGGTGACGCAGACGACGACGAGGATCAGTCCTGCGAGGGCCGCGACAGCCTTCAACGTCTGCCTCCAAGGGCCGCGCCGCAGTCAGCACTTGCTCCTGTCAGTTCTCCCATTCTGCTTCCGCGATCGAACTCGCCATCAGGTTATCCGCGCCATTCGATTCCACAGGAACCGTCAGGGTGACAAGTTCGCTGCGGCCGCTTAAATCCAAACTAAAAAGCTTGTGAACGTGCGTCGCGCTGCGAGCTTGTTGGATTGCCTCGCCATCCGTCCGTTGGAAGAAAGCCTTCTCGAATTCGATGCTGTTGATACCGAATGCGACAATGGTGCAGGCATGCACCAGCTTGCCGCTCAGGGTGTGTTTGCTGATCTCCAAGATCATTCGCTGCGGGAGGTCATTGCCAGATATAGCCCATCCCTCGACCGCTTCCGGATTGGCCAGGGGAGCGAGCCCAACGAGCACCTCCGCGGGGAGCGGCAACCAGCCGCTCGTCTCGGCAGTCGCGACGGTGCGTTCATAATCGGGTCCGCGCGACAAGCAGAGGCGCTCGAAAAACCGAAACGCCGAGCCGCCGTCCTCCGCCTGTGCACTTGATGCGAGGCAGAGGAAAGCCAACTCCAATATAGCTGCGGCGCGTGCCATTGTCTTCGCCTGATTGTGGCGTACCTGAGGCGGGATTTAGATGCGGCATCCGTGGCTTCAGACTTCACCTGGCGTCTGCGAGGTTCGCCGTCTTCATCTGCTGTCACATTGTATAGGTATATAGGGCACTTGGATCGACCAGCAACCGGAACGGCTCTCGCCGCCATCGCGTCGGTTGCACTGATCCTCGTGCTTTCCGTGAAGGGCAGCGTCGTCGATCCGCTCCCTCTTGGAATGCCGTCTTAGAAGAAGATTTCATCGATGGCCACCGCCAGCAGGATCGCGCCGGGCGCTGAACTGTCTGCCACTTCCATCTGCCAGAAGCAGCCCTTACCGGTCGGTGCCGGCCCAATCGGGCCGGCTGCGGAAAGCTTGATTATCGTATAACTGGCTCACCGTGATAACGCCGCTTTGACGGCTTGGACACGCCAAGTCCGACTTCCATCATGAGACGCGGAGTGTTCTGCGCCAAGGTTCCCACATGGGCCTGCGACAGCAACCCGAAGCGGCGCCGTGATAACCGGCTGTGGCGCGGCCATGCTTCAACCAGCCGGTTATCTATCCCTTCCGCTCGGGACCAGAAAACCCGGCGTTTCCAGTTATTCAGGGCGGCCAACACGCTGGTTCGTAAAGACAACACTGGCGTCGATGTGCGTGCGTTCCCAATCAGTCATCGGCTTCAGCTGAAAGCGGGACGAAGAGCCCAAGCTTTACGTCGCGAAGTACCACATTGGTGTGCATGCGCCGAATCTGAGGGTTTTCCGCCATGATCAAGGCTGCAATATCGTCATAGTGCTCGACGTCACGGGCGGTGACGATTGCAATGAGATCCACGGCTCCCGTGACATAGTAGACCTGCTGGATATGATCCTGTTTTTCCGCCCAAAGCCGGAATTTCGCCAGTGCATCGTAGTTGTCTCGCTCAATTTCCATGCCGACGATAAACACCATAGGTGTGCCGGTTGCCTTGCGCTCGACGACCGCCACCTCCGCCTTGATGATCCCATCTTCGCGCAGGCGCTTCAGACGCCGTTGAACGGCCGACGTTGAGAGGCCGACGTCGTCGGCGATGCTCTCGGCGGTTCGCTGGCAATTACGCTGAACGAGCTGGAGAATGTCGCGGTCAAAGTGATCCAGTTTTTCCATTTTGTCTCCTTTGGCCATCGCGCTGTAAGCTGCTTCGTTCATTCTATCCGAAAACAAGCAATGGGAAGAGATTTTTGCACATATTATTCATTTTAGTTTAGCTTTGCGCGCAAAATTATCGCACATCCGCGATATTCTGCCCAAATTGCTTTTACGGAATTGTGAATGCCAGAACCATCCTCTCAGGCACTATGTGTCGATGATCTACACAAGAGCTTCGGCGCGCACGAAGTCCTCAAGGGCGTTTCGGCAAAGGCCCGTCAAGGTGACGTGATTTCGATCATCGGATCGTCCGGGTCTGGAAAGAGCACCTTTCTGCGCTGCATCAATCTGCTAGACGTTCCCGATCGCGGTCGTATCATCGTGAATGGTGAGGAAGTGGCCTGGAAGCGGACGCATCGGAGGCAATTGCAGCCGAAGAGCTGGCGGCAGATCGAGCGGATGCGTGCCGGCCTCGGCATGGTCTTCCAGAGTTTCAATCTGTGGGCACACAAGACAGTGCTCGAAAACATTATCGAGGCCCCGGTTCACGTCCTGCGCATTCCACGCCGCGAGGCGATCGAGAAGGCAGAAGCGCTCCTTAGCAAGGTAGGTCTTTACGACAAGCGCGATGTTTACCCAGCTTTTCTCTCCGGCGGCCAGCAGCAAAGAGCGGCGATCGCCCGCGCCCTTTGCATCGAGCCGTCAGTGATGCTCTTCGACGAGCCGACGTCGGCACTCGACCCGGAGCTGGTCGGTGAAGTGCTCAAGGTCATACGCGACCTCGCCGAGGAGGGGCGAACCATGCTCATCGTTACCCACGAGATGCGTTTTGCGCGCGATGTCTCGAGCCACATCCTCTTCCTGCACCAGGGGCGGATCGAGGAAGAGGGGCGCCCGGAACAGATCTTCGACGCTCCTCTTAGCGCGCGCTGCCGCGAATTCACCGGCATGCTCACGCGCTAATCCTCGGCGCTTTCACACACGACAACATCAGGAGAATCTTGAAAAATGAAACTACTCCCCATGCTTCTTGCCGGCGCTACGCTGACTTTTTCGGCCATCACCGCTCAGGCTGAGGTTCGTTTCGGCATTATGAACGAATCTTATCCGCCGTTCTTCGCCAAGGATGCCTCCGGTCAATGGCAGGGCTGGGAAATCGATCTGATGAACGCCGTATGCGGAGAGATGAAAGAGCAATGCTCAATCGTGGAGCTGTCCTGGGATGGCCTCATTCCTGCGCTGCAGAGCAAGAAGTTCGACGTTATTTGGTCGTCCATGTCGAATACCCCTGAGCGTTCGAAGGTCATCGATTTCACAGACAAATACTACAACACCCCCAGCACGCTGATTGGGCCCAAGGATGAGAAGGTCGGCGCAACTGCGCAGGATGTGAAGGGCAAGACCATCGGCATCCAGGTCTCCACCATTCAGTCGGATTACTTCAAGAAGTATTTTGCCGGGGTCGCGGACGAGAAGACCTATCAGACGCTCGATGAGGCGTTCCAGGACCTCGCCGCCGGACGCATCGACTACGTATTCGGGGATTCGCTTGCTCTTGATGCCTTCCTGAAAAGCGACAGCGGCAAGGATTGCTGCGCCAAGGCCGGTGATGTTGCAGATGACAAGGAGATTCTCGGGGCAGGGGTGTCCGGCGGCCTGCGCAAGGAAGATACCGAACTGAAGGCAAAGCTCAACGCCGCGATCGCTGCGGTACGCGCCAGCGGCAAGTATGACGAAATCACCAAGACGTACTTCGACTTCGACATCTACGGCGCAAAGTAAGCGGTCCGGACGATGGCGGCTACCCAAGGAATCCTCGAGCTTCTTTCACCCTATCCACCTGGATGGGGTGGGACGTTGCTCGTGGGTGCCGTCTCCACGATTGCAATTTCTGCCGGCGCCTTCCTGATCGGCCTTCTGCTCGGGACGGGAGGCGCTCTTGGCAAGCTTTCCGGTAACCGGCCGCTTCGTCTGGTACTCGATCTTTATACGACGGCTATTCGAGCCATTCCGGAACTGATTTTGATCGTCGGGCTCTATTATGCCGGCATGGACGGCCTCAATCGGCTGCTGGCAACGTTTCGTCTGCCGGAGATCGAGGTGAATGGCTTCGTCGTCGCCGTCGCTGTGCTCGGCTTCGTGCAGGGTGCCTACATGACGGAAGTGCTGAGGGGAGCGATCCTTGCCATTCCCGCTGGCGAAATCGAGGCGGCGAAGGCCTTCGGCATGGGGCCACAATTGCGTTTTCGTCGTGTCATCCTGCCGGCACTCTTGCCGAACGCGTTGCCGGGCCTTGCCAATCTCTGGATGTCGATCACCAAGGACAGCGCGCTGGTTGCCGTCGTCGGTTACCAGGAACTCGCGCTCGCCACTCGCCTGGCCGGCGCGAGTACCAAGCATTACTTCATCTTCTTCCTGGCCGCAGCGCTTCTTTACCTCGCCATCACGCTCGTCTCCAACGTCGTCTTCAGTCTGATCGAGCGTCATGTGCGGCGCGGCCAACCGAAGCCAGTCTGAGGAGTGGACAGCATGACCTTCACATGGATGGCCTCTTACTGGCCGCTTCTACTGGCAGGCGCCGCACAGACCGTTCTGCTCCTGGTGATCTCGGTCGTCTTCGGCTTTGCAATTGCGATCGGTCTTGCCTTTGCGCAGGTAAGCGGCGGCCCCCTCGTCAGGTATTTCGCTAGGGGCTATTGCACCTTCTTCCGTGGCACGCCTCTGCTCATCCAGCTTTGGCTTCTCTACTATGGTGTCGGTTCGCTACTGCCGATGATTCCCGGTATCCGCCAGAGCCTGTTCTGGCCCATGCTGCGCGAGGGTTTCTTCTTTGCGGCCGTGAGTTTCACCCTGAACTACGCCGCCTACGAGGCGGAAGTGTTGCGCGGCGCGCTGCTTGCTGTACCGAAAGGTGAGTTGGAAGCAGGCCGCGCGTTCGGCATGTCGCGCTTCACGCTAACCCGGCGCATCTGGCTGCCGCGGGCCATCCGCATCGCATTGCCAACGATTGGTGGTGAAATCGTCATGCAGCTGAAAGCGACCCCGCTCGCCTTCACCGTCACCGTGATGGATCTCTATGCGGTGGCAAGCAAAGTACGCCAGGACACATTGCTCGTCTACGAGCCGCTGATCGTGGTGACGGTGTTCTATCTTATTCTCACCGCCACTATTGCCGGCGTCTTCCGCCAGCTTGAGGCGGAGGTGCCGGTGCGACGGTAACAAGAGGAACGATCATGTCTTCTCGACTTCCAGCGGCTCCAACGATGATTGCGGCTCTCTGGCCCCTGATAACCCCCTGATCCAAATTCGGAATGCTTCCATGAATGAAGTCTGCATCCTCGACGGCGGCATGAGCCGCGAACTTTTACGGCTTGGCGCCGAGCTGAAGCAGCCGGAATGGTCGGCTCTCGCGCTTATCAATTCGCCAGACATTGTTCGCAAGGTCCACGACGAATTCGTTGCCGCGGGCTCCGATGTCATTACGACCAACAGCTATGCTCTCGTGCCGTTTCACATCGGCGAGGACCGATTTTGGGAGGAAGGCGCCGCATTGATCGCGCGCTCAGGCAAGCTTGCCCGCGACGCCGCGGATGCCTGCAGGGACCGCAAGGTCCTGGTTGCCGGTTCGCTACCGCCCGTTTTCGGTTCCTACGAGCCGCAGAATTTTGATCCTCTGCGGGTACAGAAGTATCTTGCGGTACTCGTGCAAAATCTCGCTCCTTATGTCGATGTCTGGCTAGGCGAAACGCTGAGCCTCATCGCCGAAGGGGATGCCGTTCGCGAGGCGGTTGCGCAAACCGGAAAACCATTCTGGATCTCATTCACCCTGGCCGACGATGCAGTGCAGACAAGCGGCGCACCACCAAAGCTCCGCTCGGGCGAGTTGGTAGAGCAGGCTGCGTCATGGGCGGCGCAATCGGGTACGCAGGCGCTCCTGTTCAACTGCAGCAAGCCGGAAGTCATGCGCGCGGCCGTCGGCGCGGCGGCCCAGATTTTCAAGGATTATGCCTCGCCCCTCAAAATCGGCGTATATGCGAACGCCTTTGAGGGCGAGCAAGGAGATGCTGCTGCCAACCAAGGCCTCCACGAGACTCGGAGTGACCTCGATGATGACATCTATTCGCGCTTCGCCTGTTCGTGGGCGGAGGCCGGTGCAACCATAGTCGGCGGTTGCTGCGGGATCGGCGCCGGACACATTCACCGCCTGCGTAGAGTGCTTAGGGGTTAACGGCCAGAGCTGAACGGTGGTGATTTCGTGCATGGTGTTATCGCCAACGAAGGAGCATGGCCTGGTCGTGAGGCTTTCTGTGTCTTTTGACAGGAAAGTTGTTGAATCTCGACAGGCTGGCAAGCTTCCAAGCCTCGCCTATTTGGTCGTGATGGCGACGATCTTTTCATAGACGCTGCGGGGGATGGATAGTTCCCTTGATGTCTGAGTGGACTCTATTCCGCTAACGCCTGGAACGAACACGCCTTTGTCCTGCAGGCGACGTGTTTGGCGCAGTGCTCGATCAATCCGCCCGTCAGCTGCTTGCCCAGGCATGATTGCGACGACACTCAGCCCGACTGCGGGCGACGCCGTACCCGACCTGAAATCCGGCGCATCCAGAGACCAGGGGCCACCGGAAAGTCCAGCCGACAGCATCTCCACAAGAAGCGCGATATTTGCGCCTTTGCGGCCGCCGAAGGGCAACAAGGCTCCCGTCAGCGCCGTTTCTGCATCCTGGGTTGCGTTACCGTCTGCGTCCACCGCCCAACCTTCAGGGATCGCCTTTCCTTTTTCGGCTGCCCTCACGATGTTTACGTAAGCGGTTGCGCTCGACGCCTGATCGATAATCATTGGAGGCATGCACTCGCCAAGCGGAAATCCGAACGCCATCGGATTTGTGCTGTAGACGACAGGTCCTCCGGCTTTGGCCACCATCATGGCATTTGCATTCGTCGCTGCCAGTCCAACCACACCTTCATTGCAAAGTCTGCGGACGTAATATCCGAGCTCTCCGGTCGTATAGCTGTTGGTCTGCGTGAAGACAGCAACACCAAAATTGCGAACGGCTTCGAGCAGATCCGTAAAGGCAAGATCGAACCCCAGCTGGGCGATGCCGCGATCTGCGTCGGAAACGAGAAATGCAGGAAAGGCACGCTCCAACTGCGGGTTTGGATCACGATTTATCCGTCCCTCGCGGAAGCCATCGAGATAGTCCACGAGGTGCGGAAATCCGAGGGTAGGTGGCCCGTAGATTGCCGCCGACAACGTAGCATCCACGAGCGAACGTGCGCTCGATACGGCGCTACCGCAAGCCAGGCACGCTTTCATTGCAAGTTCCTCGGCGTCCTTCCTCCTCAGCACGACATCGTCGGACATGTCAGATCTCCAGCCCTGCTTTTCTGCCTTCGTAGAACGCGTAAGGAGCCTGGCGCGGTGCCGCGCAATCTCCGATCTGTCGCGTGGCAACGCCCAATTCAAGAAGGCGTGGCATCAGCCAGTCCATCGGATGATTGGTCGTTGCGGTGACCAACCCCTCCGCCTCGATGAAGCGGCGCTCACCGGTGGTATGATCCAAAATCGTTGCACCGTTGCCGTGCCATTTGACGACACTGACCTCCGTGATCCATTGAACGCCCAGCTTTTTCAAAGCCTGTCGCATCGGCACATCGGCGGCCGTTCTTTGCAGTTCTTTTCCGACAAACGGGTCGGGCGTGATGATTGTGACATGATGGCCATCTTCCGCCAGCTTCCAAGCCGTCCCGCATCCACGCCAGCCTCCTCCCTCGTCCAGGAGAAGGACACGCTTGCCTGGTCTTGCCTGCTTTGCCATCACCGCTTCGATGGTGAAAACGCTGCGCTTGTCGATGCCGGGCATCGCCTCAACGGTTGGCAAAGCCTTCTGAAACCCGGTCTCAGGGGAATAAGAACCGGTAGCCACCACAACGACATCCACCTCCGATAGGTCGATTTCGTCGGCTTCCACGTAGGTGTTCAGCCTGACGTCAACGCCGAGCTTGTCCAGTTGGCGTTCGTACCAGCCGAGCAGATCAAGGATCTGGGCGCGCCTGGGCTGCAGACCAGCGAGCAGAAAGTTGCCGCCGAGGCGCATGCCGGCTTCCGAGAGGACGACGCTATGACCGCGTTCTGCCGCTACCCTTGCCGCCTCGAGCCCTGCTGGACCGCCACCGATGACAAATACTCGCTTTGGATCAGAGGTCTTGGTGAATTGATCGCCGTTCCATTCGAATTCACGCCCCGCCGAAGGATTGATCAGACAGCTTATCCAGTAGTCTCTAGAGCGTCGCCCCCAGCACATCTGGTTGCAAGAGATGCACCCACGAATGTCTTCAGGACGCCCTTCGCTGGCCTTGCGCGCCAGATGAGGGTCGGCGATCTGTCCGCGCACGATGGACACAAGGTCGCACGCGCCTTCGCCGAGGACCGTCTCGGCATTCTCAGGTGTTCGGATGTGACTTTCGGCGATGACGACGGCGGTCTTCACGACCTTCTTCAGAGATGCGGCAAGATCGGCGCCGAGCTTTTCTGGATAGATAAACGTCGGCATCAGCTTGTAGAAGTCGAGGTAGCCACCCGACCCGCAGGTTACGTAGTCGACGAGACCGAGCGCATCGTGAAGCTTCACGATCTCGGCAAGGTCTTCTCGCTGGAGAGCTGCCTTCACGTCCGGCTCGTCACTAACCGCAAGACCTATAATGAAATTCGGTCCACAGGCCTCTCGTATCCGGGAAAGAATCTCGCGAGACATACGTGTCCGGTTTTCGAGCGACCCTCCCCATTGATCTTCACGTCGATTGCTCCATGGCGTCCAGAATTGGTCGACCATGCCCAGATACGCTGCCCAGACTTCCACACCGTCGAAGCCGGCCTCGCAACATCGCCGCGCCGCTTGAACAAACCCGTCGATCGTTTCCCAGATCTCGGCTTCGCTCATCGGATGCGATCCGTCGCTGTCGTGGTAGCTCGGTAGACCAGACGGCGACCAGTGAGGATGGAAGGAATTGTCGGAGTCGCCGTGCGCTCCAACGTGATAGAGCTGCTGGATCGCGACAGCCCCGTTCTCCTTGATGGCCCGAACAACCTTGGCAAAGTGGGGGACGACGGTATCGTCGCTATGACGGAAGTTTCTCTGTGTCAGAACCGCAGCAGCATGGACCGGCATCGGTTCGACGACGATCATCGCGGCGCCGCCGATCGCGCGCTCGGCGTAATAGGCGACATGGCGCTCGGTCGGCAGTCCATCGACGGCCATGTTTGCTGTATGAGCGCCAAATACAATGCGGTTGCGAAGGGTGTGCCCACGGATCAGGAGCGGACTGAACAGGCGGGGAAACTTTTCGGGCATGATCGCTTCCGGGTTGCAGGTCTTTGCTAGACTTTGGCTACGATGGTCTTTCGGATGTCATGGACTTGAGAGCAGGGGACAATTGCGGCGCCGGAGAAAAGGAGCGCTTGCCCGAGCGCGTCGACGCCCTATCGTCGGGACTGAACATGCTTGCGAGGATTTCGACGGGCAACCCTGTGTCCTGGCAGGCGCTGTCGTGCATGGAACTCGCGACAACTCCCATGCACAGGGGGATCCATTCCAACAGGCATTGTGGTCGAACCTTTTGTGCGAAGAGCCTCACCGCACGAGGGCAACAGCATCGTTGCTCATTTGAGCGACGTCCGAGTTGACCATCGCGGCCGCAAGCTGGCGGAAAGTGACGACACCGACAGGACGAGATCCTTGCCCGACGACTGTTACATCGCCATCGGGAGCCGACGCGAGCAGACGAACGGCCTCCTCGACAGTCGTCGAAGCGTCGACGGTGAAACTGCTGACGGCGGCTCCAGGCCGCAAAGGGCTCATGACAGCGCTTACCTGAACCACGCGACCGCGGTTGACCTCCTTTACGAAGTTGGCGACATACTCATCTGCCGGCCGCAACACGATGTCCTGGCTGCTGCCTTGCTGAATGATTTCGCCATCACGCAGGATAGCGATCTGATCTCCCAATCTCAGCGCCTCATCGAGATCGTGTGTAATGAAGACGATCGTCTTCTTGATCTCCTGCTGGATGTCGAGCAACACTGTCTGCATATCCGTTCGGATAAGCGGGTCGAGCGCAGAATAGGCTTCATCCATCAGAAGGACCGGGGCGTCGTTCGAGAGTGCGCGCGCCAGGCCGACGCGCTGCTGCATGCCGCCTGAAAGCTGGTTCGGATATTTCTCCTCAAAGCCCTTCAAGCCGACGCGCTCAAGCCATCGCATTGCGATGTCGACGGCCTTCGAACGCTCCACACCTTGGACTTCAAGGCCGAAGAGCGTGTTATCGAGAACGTTGCGATGCGGCAGGAGCGCGAACTTCTGAAACACCATCGCCGTCTGGTGCCTGCGGAATGTGCGAAGCTCGGTCTCGTCCATCTTGACGACGTCTTTGCCGTTGACCAGCACTTCGCCGGCCGTCGGGTCGATCAGTCGGTTGATGTGGCGAATGAGCGTCGACTTTCCCGAACCGGACAGGCCCATGATGACCTGGATGTAGCCCGACGGCATTTCGATGTTGATATCGCGCAGTCCAAGGACGTGGCCGTGCTTTCGGTTCAATTCAGACTTGGTCAGCCCGTTCTGGACCGCCTCGATATAGGAACTGGCATTCGGACCGAAGATCTTGAAAAGGTGGCGGATCCTGATGCCGCCGAAATCATGATCAGCCATGGACAATCTCCCGATGCTTCTGGAGCCGCTTGCCGTATGCCTGGCTGACTCGATCGAAGATGATGGCGATGCCGACGATGGCAAGGCCGTTGAAAATGCCCAGCGTGAAGTACTGATTGGCAATCGCTTTTAAAACAGGCTGTCCAAGCCCCTGGACGCCGATCATCGATGCTATCACGACCATCGCCAGCGCCATCATGATCGTCTGGTTGATGCCAGCCATGATGGTTGGCAATGCAAGCGGCATCTGTACCTTGAAAAGCTTCTGGGAATTCGAAACTCCGAAGGCATCGGCTGCCTCAAGCACGTCCTTGTCGACCAGTCGAATACCGAGGTCGGTCAGTCGGATCATCGGCGGAATTGCATAGATCACGACGGCGATGAGACCGGGAACACGGCCAATCCCGAGCAGCATGACGACAGGGATCAGGTAGACGAAGCTCGGCATTGTCTGCATGACGTCGAGGATCGGATGGACAACGCGCTGGAACCGGTCGGAACGCGCCATCAGAATGCCGATCGGCAAGCCGAGCGCGATGGACAAGACCGTGCAGACGAAGATCATCGAGACGGTCCGCATGGTGTCGTCCCACATGCCGAAGTAACCGATGAGCAACAACGTCACGAGACAGCTCAACACAATCTTCAGGCTGCGGCTCGCTAGCCACGCAATAACGAGGACCATAAGGGTTATGATCGGCCATGGCGTCTGCGTCATGAACCGGTCGACAGCGATCAGGAAGTGTTGCAACGGAGAAAAGAAGCTCTCGATCGCGTCGCCATAGGCGCGCGTGAAACCTCGAAATCCGTCGTCGATCATCTTCTTGAGATCACGAAGACTGTCGTCGTTCATATGCGGAAATTTGTAAAACCATTCCATTCGGTTCCCCTTTCTCTGAAAGAGCCGTGGCAAGTCTTTTGATTATTTTCGGCTTTTGAAGTGGCGGCGCGTCAGAACGCGCCGCCCACTCAACTATCAAAGCGAGGCTTCGACTTTC
Source organism: Rhizobium sp. 3T7 (assembly GCF_020166565.1). Classification (NCBI taxonomy): domain Bacteria; kingdom Pseudomonadati; phylum Pseudomonadota; class Alphaproteobacteria; order Hyphomicrobiales; family Rhizobiaceae; genus Rhizobium; species Rhizobium sp. 3T7. The sequence continues at coordinate 5,338 of NZ_JAIQXS010000004.1, read as the reverse complement.
TTTGCTGCGTCTTCCGACACCCACTTTGTCCAGATGTCCTTGTTTTCCTTGAGGAAGTGCTTTGCAGCATCTTCGCCGCTTGCCTGGTTGTCGGTCATCCACGCCATGACCTTGTTGACCGTGTCGTTGCTCCAGGAGCGCTTCTGCAGGTAGGACATGACATCCGGGCCAGCTTTTTCGGAGAATGGCTTCGCCACCAGTGTGACAATCGTGTCGACGGGCCATGCATTCGGCTTGGGATCTGCGCAATCCGCCACCGTGTTGCAGCGTTTCCATTCAGCGGCATCAGCAGGGACGCCGGCTTCCAGCTTCACCATTTCATACTTGCCGAGCAAAGCGGTCGGGGCCCAATAGTAGCCGACCCAGCCCTGCTTGCGCTCGTATGCCTTCGCAATCGAGCCATCGAGACCGGCCGCCGAGCCCGTGTCCACAAGCTTGAAGCCCGCCTTTTCTGCATCGAAAGCCTTATAGAGCTGAGAGGTGACGACCGTTCCGCCCCAACCTTGCGGTCCGTTGTAAATTGCCCCCTTGGAAGAATCCTCCGGGTCAGGGAACAGTTCCGGGTGCTTGAGCATGTCCGGAATCGTCTTCACATCGGGGTGGGCGTCCGCGAGATATTTGGGGATCCACCAACCTTGGATACCGCCATCGGGAAGGGGCGAACCAACTTTGATTATGCGTCCTTCATCAGTGCCTTTCTTCACGACGTCGGGAAGAAGATCAATCCAGGCCTCTGGCGCGATGTCGGGTTCGCCCTTCTCGGCCATTGAGGTGATCGTCGGGACGGTGTCGCCGACGGTAATTTCCGCCTGGCAGCCGTATCCCTCGTTCAAGATAATCTTATCGAGATTCGAAAGAACCTCGGCGCTCTGCCAGTTCATACTGGCGATCGTCACGGAGCCACAATCGGCGGCGTTCGCATATGAGGCCACTCCCAGCAGCCCGAACATCATGCATGTGGATGCCAATAGTTTTTTCATTCCCGTTCCCTCTTTTATGGCGGCGCATGTTTTGAGAGTGGGATGCCGCGTAGTCCCACCCCACGGTTATCATGAGGAATCTCCCATGCTCTCCGATTTCTTGAACGCGACGGTCAGTCCCCTGGAGACGGCGTCGTTGAGGCCGGCTGCAAGCATTTCCTCGATCGCCGCCGCGGTCACCCCGCGGTAGTCGACAAAGGCGCGCACGATGTCGTTCGGACATTCCTGGCGTTTTTCCAGAAGGCGACCCGTCCCCGCAAGGAGCGTGACCACCGCGCGACGTGCCACGTCGACGGAAAGTCCATGGCCGACCGCGTGTTCCATCATTGCCGACGCCAGCAAGGACGGAAAGGCAGGCCCAGTGCCCGAGAAGCCGGTGAGATAGTCGATGTCGCGTTCGCTCTTAACCTCGTCTTGGATTCCGCAGGCACTAAAGATGGCTCTGACGATATCACGGTCGTGTTCCTGCACAGCTTTCGATGCGATCCATGGGGTATAGGACATCGAAACTTCGGCCGCAGCATTGGGAAGCGTTCGCACCACCCGTTCGGTCTTATGCCTTTCCCGCAGCGCGGAAATACGAATGCCCGCCATCACCGAGATAAGCAGCTTCTGCTTGGCGTCGATCGAGACGGCGTCCCAGTCCTGCGGTCGAACTGACATGATCACGACATCGGACCTGTCCACCAGCTCCTGATTATCTGTCGTCCAAAAGGCGCTAGGGAAGCGTTCCGGTTTCGCGCTGCGATAAGAAAGCGAAAGGTGCTCTGACCTGACGATGCCGGCATTGAGCATGGAGTTGGCAATTGCGCCTCCGAGCCATCCGGCTGCGCCAATCACTCCGATCCTCAACGAGACGTTCATCGTCCTTTCCTCCTAGCCGGGCCTGTATCCGTGTCGTGCGTAAAAGCGATCGAGCTCTCGCTGCTGCGGTATCTCGCCAGTGTAGATCGCGATGTATTCCGGGATTCTCTTCATCCTTACCGCCACGTCTTCCTTGGCCTGCATGGAGATGTAGCCGATCTGCACGAGGTAAGTCGTTCGTGCGCGAACGTCGGCCGTGTTCTCGGCGTGGCCGAACCGCATGAACATGCGCGTGAGCGCCTCCATTCTGGTCCGATCGGCCTCGCGGACCTCTGCGAGGATCTCGTCTGACTGGAGCGCCCAACTTCTGACGGCAAATTCGAACTTGCTGTCAAAGAGCCTGAAATCGAGCCAGCAGTCGAACACGTTTAGCATCGCCTCGGCCAGAGTCTCGGCATAGGCTTCCGATTGCTTGACGATGCTGCCGGTGTTCTTTTCGCGCCAACGCGACACCAGTGCCGCCAGCAGCTCCTCTCGATCCTTGAAGAACCAGTAAAAGCTTGTGCGCGAGAGATTGAGCTTCTTGGCCAGAGGCAAGATCTTCACGGAATCGACCCCGGACTCCAGCAGGGAGTCATAGGCCGCCGCCAGCCATCCCTCCTGCGATCCACGCCAGCCACTGTCGCTTAAACTTTGGTCCATAACGAACTCCTAGCAAATCGGTATGGGCGACGCAATCAAAATGTACATAACTGTCAATCCAATTCGACTAACGTGTTTTGATGATTGACACATGTGTACATTGTGCTTAGCGTCCGAACCAATTCCTAATTCGGAGCACGACCGATGTCGAATGATCCCCTCCTGCAGCCGTATCAACTCAAGCATCTGACGCTACGCAACCGCATCCTCGTGACATCCCATGAGCCGGCCTATCCTGAGGACGGCATGCCCAAGGAACGCTACCGGGCCTACACGGTCGAACGGGCCAAAGGCGGTGTTGCCATGACGATGACCGCGGGGTCGGCAGCCGTGTCCAAGGACAGTCCACCCGTCTTCAACAATCTGCTCGCCTACAAGGACGAGATCGTCCCGTGGATCCGGGAGATGACCGATGCAGTGCACGAGCAGGGCGCGGCAATCATGATCCAACTCACCCATCTCGGTCGGCGTACGCGCTGGGACAAAGGCGACTGGCTTCCGGTCGTAGCTCCATCTCATCACCGCGAAGCGGCCCACCGGGCGTTTCCGAAGAAGCTGGAAGATTGGGATATCGAGCGCATCATCAAGGACTTTGCCGACGCCGCCGAGCGCATGAAGGCGGGCGGCATGGACGGCGTGGAACTGGAAGCCTATGGACACCTGATCGATCAGTTTGCCTCTCCGCTGACCAACGAGCTCGAAGGTCCGTACGGAGGACCGCTCGAAAATCGCATGCGCTTCTGTCTGGACGTGTTCAAGGCGATGCGCGAGAGGGTCGGCGACGATTTCATCCTCGGCATCCGTTACACCGCGGACGAGTGCCTTCCAGGTGGTACAGGCAAGGCCGAAGGGATCGAAATTTCGAAGCGGTTGCGCGACAGCGGTCTAGTCGACTACCTGAACGTCATTCGTGGTCACATCGACACGGATCCGGGCCTGACCGACGTCATTCCGATCCAAGGCATGGCCAACTCGCCCCACCTCGATTTTGCCGGCGAGATCCGCGCTGCAACGAATTTCCCGACGTTCCATGCCGCGAAGATTCCGGATGTTGCTACTGCCCGTCACGCTATCGCCGCGGGCAAGGTCGATATGGTTGGCATGACGCGTGCGCATATGACGGATCCTCACATCGTCCGGAAGATCATCGAGAAGCGCGAGGACGACATCCGCCCTTGCGTCGGCGCCAACTACTGTCTTGATCGCATCTACCAAGGTGGCATGGCGTTCTGCATTCACAACGCCGCCACCGGCCGCGAACAGACCATGCCTCATGTCGTTCCCAAGGCCGAGACTCGTAAGAAGGTCGTCGTCGTTGGCGCCGGCCCGGCGGGCCTCGAAGCGGCCCGCGTCGCTGCCGAGCGCGGCCACCAGGTCATCGTCTTCGAAGCCGCGAGCAACCCGGGCGGGCAGATCCGCCTGACTGCCCAGAGTGAACGTCGCCGAGAGATGATCAGCATCATCGACTGGCGGATGGCCCAGTGCGAAAAATACGGCGTCGTCTTCCATTTCAATAGGTGGGCGGAAGCAGACACGATCATCGCGGAAAGGCCCGACGTCGTCATCATCGCGACAGGAGGCCTTCCTCACACGGAGGTTTTGACCAAGGGCAACGATCTTGTCGTGTCGTCGTGGGATATCATTTCCGGCGACGTGAAACCGGGATCGAATGTCCTCGTCTTCGACGATGCCGGAGATCACGCAGGCCTGCAGGCAGCCGAGTTCCTTGCAAAGGCTGGCGCAAAGGTCGAGATCATGACGCCCGATCGCTCCTTTGCGCCCGAAGTCATGGCCATGAACCTTGTCCCGTATATGCGGTCTCTCCAGAAGCTGGACGTGACCTTCACAGTCACCTTCCGCCTTGAGTCCGCCGAAAGGAACGGAAACCAGCTCGTTGCCAGCGTCGGAAGCGACTATGGCGGCGTTTCAAAACAGCGGGTGGTCGACCAGATTGTCGTCAACCACGGCACGATCCCGCTCGATGAGCTCTACTTTGACCTCAAGCCTCTTTCGAGCAATCTCGGCGAGACCTCCTACGACCAGCTGTTGGCAGGCGAGCCGCAATCGGTGGTCCGCAACGCTGAAGGAAAATTCCAGCTATTCCGGATCGGCGATGCGGTCGCGGCGCGCAATACCCATGCGGCCATATACGATGGTCTGCGCATCGCGAAGGACCTCTAGACCGCGCAAGAACGCGTTTTGAACGAACGGAGATCTGTCAGTGGCAGAACGTTGTGATCAGCTGCAGCTTCTAATCGACGCCGCAAATCTGGCGTTCGACAGTCATGCCGAGGATCCTCAAAGCCGGCAATCGTTCAGCCAGGTCTTTTCGATCCTCCAGGTGTCAGGCGAACAGCGTCCGGGGAAAGGAAGCCGACTACCAGTGTGCCAGTTCTTGTCCATGATTTCGCTCGATGCCGGTTCGCAGCTGTTGCGGGACCTTTATGCTCGCTTCCAGGCAATTGAGCCACTTCTCACTTGGCGCTGCCGCCAGGATGCCTCCGGTACTGCAAGCGAGAACTTTCAGGATGGGCATGCGAACGCGATGATCATCGGACCGGGAGGCTTGGAGGAGCGCAATGACGTCTGGTTTGGCGCCACCTTAATGGCGCCGAACGTGCGATACCCCGATCACGACCATGCCCCCGAAGAGGTTTATCTCGTGATGTCCGAGGGAGAGTTCCAGCACGGGAAGGCTGCCTGGTTTTCACCCGGTATCGGCGGGTCGTTCTACAACCCGCCGGGAATAAGACATGCCATGCGATCGACGGATAAGCCGCTCTTTGCGTTCTGGGTGCTCCGGCCCGGACAAAGCGATGACCCCAATCTGAACGCCAACGAACAGGTGCAGT